>NZ_JANOCX010000093.1:0-3166 GCF_031412415.1 Phenylobacterium sp. | reverse complement strand
CGGCGCGCGAGCTGGCGTTGGCGATCGCCACGCTGACATTGGAGACATGGACGTTGATATTGGGCGTGCGCGGCGTGTCGCAGCACGGGGTGACAGGCGGCGGGGCCGGCGGCGTCACGCAACAGGGCGGCGCGGGCGGCGGCGTGCAGCACGGCGGCGGGGCCGGCGGCTGGCAGCATGGCGGCGGCGGGGCGCAGCACTGCGCCAGCGCGGTTTCAGGAGCGGCGCTCGTCAGCATCAGGAGGCCGAATCCGAGCAGGAAGCCCAGCAGGGTCGTACGCGTCTTCATGGACGGCCCCTCCAAAGGCCCGCCGGAATCCCATCGTTGAGGCGATTAGATCAGGCGCGGCTTAAGAATCTCTGAGCCTGTCAACCATGCCTCGCTGGCGGCGCCATGGGTCTCGATCCGGGACAGGGACCGCCTTGGCGCCGAACTTCCTGCAAGCCTCATGCGGCGCCCCCGACCGCAGATGGAGGCGCGTGATGTTTCATTCCAACACGCAGCAGATGATCGACTACTGGCGCGGACAGGGCGGCTATCGCGGCCTGCCGACCCGCGCCCAGATCGATCCCGCCGCCTTCCCCAAGCTTCTGCCGCAGGTGTTCATCCTCGGCCGCGCCGGAACGGGGCTCTATCCTGTGCGCCTGGCCGGCGGTTTCGTGGCCGACTTGCACAAGCGCAACCTGCGCGGCGTCAACGCCCTGTCGCTGTTCTCGGAACGCAACCGCTTCACCCTGCACACGGCGCTGGAGACCGCGCGCCGGCGCCCCGAGCCCGTGGTCGCCACGGTCGAGGCCTTCTCCGAGGACGCCAGTCTGCCCATGGAGGTGCTGTTCGCGCCCCTGGCCGGCTCCGACGGGTCTCCGGAACGCTTCCTGGGTCTCTATCAGCCCTTGTCGCTGGTCGCCCGCCTGCAAGGTGCGCCGATCCGCGAGATCGTCGCCCACAGCGTTCGCGGCGTCGGTCCGGCCAATGAAGAGACCCCCCGCCTGCGCCTGGTGACCTTCGAAGGCCGCCGGGTGGCCTAGGCGACCTGCGTCGCCGGCGCCGAGGCCGCGTCCAGTGCGGCCAGGTCTGCGGCGTCCAGCTTCAGCCGCGCCGATCCCATCAGCTCGTCTAACTGCGCCACGCTGGTCGCCGAGGCGATCGGCCCCGTCAGGCCCGGCTGGGCCATGACCCAGGCCAAGGCCACCTGGGCCGGCGTGGCGCCCTTCCCGGCCGACACCTTGTCCAGCGCGCCCAGGATGCTCATTCCGCGCGCGTCCATGTAGCGCTTCGCGCCGCGCCCCCGCGGGCTCTTGGCCAGGTCTTCCTCGCTGCGGTACTTCCCGGTCAGGAAGCCCGAGGCCAGGCCGTAATAGGGGATGACCCCCACATCATTGTCGATGCAGACCTGTTGCAGGCCGCTTTCGAACCCAGCGCGGTCATAGAGGTTGAACAGGGGCTGCTCGCTCTGATAGCGCGCCACCCCCTTCTTCTCGCTGATGTCCAACGCCGACTTCAGTCGGGCCGGTTCGAAGTTGGACGAGCCGATGGCTCTCACCTTGCCGGCCTTGACCAACCGCTCATAGGCCTCGGCGGTCTCCTCCTGCGGCGTGTCGGGATCGTCGCGGTGGCTCTGGTAGAGGTCGATGACGTCGGTCTGCAGGCGCTGGAGCGACGCCTCCACGGCCTCGACCATGTACTTGGCCGACAGCCCCTTCATCCCCTCGCCCATTTCCGAGCCGAGCTTGGTGGCCAGAACCACCTTGTCGCGCTTGCCGCTGGCCTTGAACCAGGCGCCCAGCACCTTTTCCGAGGCCCCGCCGCCGGCCGGCGCCCAGCGCGAGTAGACGTCGGCGGTGTCGACCATGTTGAAGCCGCCGTCCACGAAGGCGTCGAGGATGGCGAACGAGGTCTTCTCATCGGCCGTCCAGCCGAACACGTTGCCGCCCAGCACCAGAGGCGCGACCTTCAGCTCCGACTTGCCCAGTCTGCGCAGTTCCATGGCGGTATCTCCTAAGCGGCCTTCTGGCCATCCTCGTACACAGGGGCGTCATCGGCCGGCAGGGCGGCCTTGCCGCGGATCATGTCGGCGGCCTTCTCGGCGATCATGATGGTAGGGGCGTTGGTGTTGCCGCCCACCAGGGTCGGCATGACCGAGGCGTCGATCACCCGCAGCCCCTCGATCCCGCGCACCTTCAGTTCGGCGTCGACCACCGCCATGTCGTCGGTTCCCATCTTACAGGTGCCGACCGGGTGGTAGATGGTCTCGGCGCTCTTGCGGATCCAGGCGTCGATCTGCTCGTCGGTCTGGATGTCCTTGCCCGGGAACAGCTCCTCGCTGCGATAGGCGTTGAGGGCCGACTGGGCGGCCACCTTGCGCATCATCTTGACCCCTTCGCGCAGGGCGCGGCGGTCCTCGTCGGTGGCCAGGTAGTTGGCGAAGATCGCCGGATCGGCGAACGGATCGGCCGAGTTCAGGCCCACCCGGCCCCGGCTCTCGGGGCGAAGCTGGCAGACATGGAAGGTGAAGCCGTCCTTGGCCACCTGCACCTTGCCGTGCTCCTGCATCACCGCCAGCACCGTGTGAATCTGCAGGTCGGGGCGGTCGAGATCGGGCCGCGACTTCAGGAAGGCGCCGGACTCCAGGAACTGCTGGCGGCCCAGACCCTTGCCGAAGAAGGCGTAGTTCATCCCGATCAGCAGGGTCTTCACCAGCCCCTTGCGCAGGGAGAAGGCGGTGATCGGCTGGGGGCACTCCCAGGACATGGTGACGTCCAGATGGTCCTGCAGGTTCGCGCCGACGCCCTTCAGGGCGTGAACCACCGCGATGCCGTGCTTGGACAGTTCCTCGGGATCGCCGATCCCCGAAAGCTGCAGGATGTGCGGCGACTGCACCGCGCCGGCCGACAGCAGAACTTCCTTGTCGGCGTGGACCACGGTCTTGGCCTTGGTCTTGTCGTCGACATATTCGACTCCGACCGCGCGGCCGTTCTCGATGACGATCTTCGTCGTTCGCGCGCCCGTCAGGCAGGTCAGGTTCGGCCGGTTCATGACGGGATGCAGATAGGCGCGCGCGGCGCTCCAGCGCTGGCCGTCGTGGATCGTCATCTGATACGGGCCCCAACCTTCCTGCTGGAAGCCGTTGAAATCGCTGGTGACCGCGTGGCCGGCCTGGCGCCC
>NZ_JANOCX010000092.1:0-9055 GCF_031412415.1 Phenylobacterium sp. | reverse complement strand
GCCGGGCGGGTTCGCGCCAGCCAGGGCTTCTTCTCCATCGAGCGGGCCTGCCCGCGCTGTGGCGGCTCGGGCCGCCTGGTGCTGGACCCCTGCGCCGACTGCCACGGCCACGGCCAGGTGCGGAAGGAACGCGTCCTGCAGGTCCGCATCCCGGCCGGCGTCGACGACGGCGCGCGGATCCGGCTGGCCGGCGAAGGCGACGCGGGCGTACGCGGCGGAACGCGCGGCGACCTCTACATCTTCCTCTCGGTGAAGCCGCACGAACTGTTCGACCGCGACGGCCTGGACCTGCTCTGCACGGTGCCGGTGCCGATGTACGTGGCCGCCCTGGGCGGCGAGATCGAGGCGCCCTGCCTAATGGGCGGCGAGAATTGCGACGGCGAATGCCGGATCGAGGTCAAGGTGCCCGAGGGCTCCCAGACCGGCCGCACGGTTCGCCTGAAGGGCAAGGGCATGCCGTCCCTGCGCTCGCGCGAGCGCGGCGACCTGGTGGTGGAGCTGTTCGTCGAGACGCCCAGCAAGCTCAACGCCCGCCAGAAGGAGCTGCTGCGCGAGCTGGCCGAGATCTCGGGCGACCAGCAGCACCCCAAGTCCGCCAACTTCATCGGCAAGGCCAAGCGCTTCTGGGAAGACGTCACGGGCGTCTAGGCCCATACCCGAAGCTTGAAAAATCCCCGCAACAAACGCACGGCAAACGGCTAGGCTGTTTGGGAAGCGCGCCCGTGAGCGGCGCGGAGGCGGGAGGATGTCATGGGGCTGAAGACAGCGATTCTGGCTGGGGCGGCGGGACTGGCCCTGAGCGTTCCGGCGGTGGCGGCCGACTATTCGAAGTCCTCACCTCCCGGTTATCCCGACGTGGTCGCCGAGTACCTGCAGGCGCCGGGCTATCAGGCGGCGGGCACCCCCAAGGCCCTGAACACCGCGACCTTCCTGCGCGTCCGAGCCGCGGCTGACGGCGAGGCGCCCAGGCCGGCCAACGCGGTGATCGTCGGCCTGCCGGGCTTCGCCTCCACGCCGGCCCATTGGCTCTATCTCGCCAGCCAACTCGTTCGCCGCGCCCAGGGCCAGACCTGTGACGGCCAGCCCTGCCGCGTCGAGGTCTGGGTGCTGCAAAGGCGTGGCGCAAATCTCGCCCAGACCGAGGCCCTGCGGGAAGCGCGGGTCAGGAAGGACCCGAAGATCGCGCTGGACCACTATCTGGGCGCGGGCTCCCTGGTGGCCTCCACTCGGCCAGGGGAGCCGGCCAAGGTGACGGGGACGTCGTTGGGCAAGTGGACCCCGCTCACCCAGGCCGACGCCGCCTTCATGGCCGACTGGGATTTCCAGGCCTATGCCGGCGACGTCGACGCCATGATCGGCCTGGTCAAACAGAAGACCGGGAACAAGAACATCTTCCTGGCGGGCCACAGCCAGGGCGGCGGTTTCGTGGCCAACTACGCCGCGCGCAAGCAGCCCGACGGCAAGCGGGGGGCGGAAAAGCTCTCGGGCCTGATCTTCCTGGACGGCGGTCCGTCCGCGGGGACGGCGGAGGCGCCCAGCGAGAAGGACCTCGCCACCTACTTCGCCAAGGTCGCCGATTTTCGGTCGGGCAAGGCCCGGGTCTACACCGACGCCAGCGGCATGCTGGGCGCCATCGCCGGACCCAGGGCCGCGGCGAGTCAGTCGGTGACCGGGATCTACTACGCCTTTGTCGACCCCAAGGCCGAGGCGATCTTCCCGCTGCGCACCGCCGCCATGGTCCCGGCCAATCCGGGCGACGATTTCCTGAAGGCGGTAAGGCTCACCTGGCTGGCGCGGGCGGGGGCCAGTTTCGACACCGATCCGGTTCCCGGCGGCGGCGTCCAGATGCCGGTGCTGCAATTCCTTGGCGAGGGCCTGGGCTATCTCGATTTCAAGCCGGTCGCTGGCACGGAGGCCGCCTGCGACAAGACACCTCCGCCGATGATGATGGGCCCGCCGCGTCCGGGCGTGGCCAAGCCCGCCTGCGTGCCCTCGTCGGCTCAGGTCGACCCAGCCAAGGTCCACGACTGGGTCGAGGGCGGCGGGAACGGCGGTTCGGCGCTGGACGTGGGCAAGGCCAAGCTCTGGATGGACAGCCAGGCCTTCGCCCCCTCGCGCTCGAACATCAAGCCGGTGAGCGTGGCCTTCAAAGGCGGCGCCCGGACCATCGACGCCTCGAACATGATCGCGTCCAACTGGTATCCGTCAGAGCGCTGGGACTACGACGCCCAGTTCGTCGGCCGCTTCAAGACGCTGAACATCGACCGCGACGGGGTGAAGCTGGACATCGACAAGACCGCCATCGCCAATGTCCCCGTCTATGTCGCACGCCAGAGCCCGGCGGCGGCCATGGCCAATCCATTCCCGGGGGTCAGCGACTTCACCGAGATCAACAAGACCGGGACCTGGCAGACCGACGCGGCCAAGGCGATCACCGCCTTCGATCCCAAGATCAACGCCAAGCTCTACTTCCACACCGACTTCGTCTCGGCCGACGACTCCACGCCGGACAAGGGGACGCCGGGCGATCCTGGAAACTCGGCGGTGGCGGCCACGCTCACCGACTGGGTGCTGAAGCGCAGCAAGGGCGCGGCCGTCGTGCCGACGCCCAAGGCCTTGGGCGTGCGCGAGACGTACTGAGTCTGGACGCCGCGCCGAACGACCCCCACTGTCGCGCCGGGCAGTCGGGGGACGGGCATGAGTGACGCGGTCGAGCGCGAGGCGGGGCTGCATCGCGGCCTCAGCACCGGCCAGATGACGATGATCGCCATCGGCGGGGCGATCGGCACCGGCCTTTTCCTGGGCAGCGCCTTCGCCATCAGCCTCGCGGGGCCGGCGGTCCTGGTCAGCTACTCCATCGGCGCCCTGATCGCCCTGCTGCTGGCCGGCGCCCTGGCCGAGATGACGGTGGCCCAGCCGACGCCGGGCTCCTTCGGTGTCTATGCGGAGGAGTACGTCAGCCCGTTGGCCGGGTTCCTGGTGCGCTACGGCTATTGGTCCGGCGTGACCCTGGCGATCGGCATGGAGATCACGGCGGTCGCGCTCTACATGAAGTTCTGGTTCCCCGACGTGCCCGGCTGGTGGTGGGTCCTGGGATTCTCGGCGGGCCTGATCGCCATCAATGCGCTCAGCGTGAAGGTTTTCGGGGCGCTGGAGTACGTTTTCTCGCTGATCAAGGTCGTGGCCATCGTGGCCTTCATCGTGCTGGGCGCGGTGGTGCTTTTCAGGGCCGAGCCCGGCTCGGGCATGGGCCTGGCGAACCTCACCGCCGACGGCGGCTTCTTCGCCAAGGGTCTGTCGGGCGTGTGGGTCGCGGTGATCGTGGCGATCCTGAGCTATCTCAGCGTCGAGGTTGTCGCCGTCGCGGCGGGCGAGGCCAAGGATCCTGGCACGGCGGTCATCCGCGCCTTTCGGGCCACCGTCGTGCGGCTGGTGCTGTTCTACCTGGCCAGCCTGACGATCATGCTCGCCATCGTGCCCTGGACCGTGGCGGGGGCGGGGGGCAGCCCCTTCGTCAAGGTGATGGAGGCGACCGGTGTTCCCGGCGCGGCTGGGGTCATCAACTTCGTGATCCTGACCGCGGCCCTGTCGGCCATGAACGGCCAGCTCTACGGCGCGACGCGAATGATGTTCTCCCTGGCCCGCGCCGGCGATGCGCCTGCGATCTTCGGGCGGCTCAGTCCCCAGGGTGCGCCGGTGGCGGCGCTGGCGATCTCGACCCTGGGCATCGCTGTCGCCGCGATCCTCAACGCACTCGTGCCCGAGCAGGCCTTCACCCTGATGATCTCGGTCTCGATCTTCGGAGCGATGTTCGCCTGGATGATGATCTTCGTGACCCACCTGGCGTTCCGCCGGAAGGTCGACGTGAGCAAGCTCGCCTTCCGCGTCTGGGGTCATCCCTACGGCAGCCTGCTGGGCGCGGTCCTGATGGCGGCGATCCTGGTCACCACGGCCTTCACCCGGGAGTTCCACTTCACCCTGGTCTGTGGCGTTCCGTTCCTTTTGGCGCTGACCGGCGCCTACTTCATCTGGATCAAGCCGCGAATGTCGGGCCAGCGATAGCTGACCTCGTAGGTCACGCCGCCGGGGCCTGGTTCGCGACGCGGGGCCTCGGCCTCGCCGCCCAGGTGTTCGTAGAAGCCCCGAGCCGGAATGTTGTCGCGCAGCACCGAGATCAGCAGCGAATTCGCGCCGTTGGCCGCGAACACCCGGGCGATGGACGAGACCAGCCGGCGGCCGGTTCCCTGGCCCTGGGCGGTCTCCAGCAGGTAGAGGGTGGTGATCTCCGCCTCGCCCAGACGGCGAGCGCGGGAGGGGCCGCCCGCCACATAGCCCACCAGGCCGTCACGGTCGGCGGCGGCCAGGGTCGCTTCGTGCTCGGCCGGCTTCTGCAATCCCGTCCGGAAACGCCGCGCGTGCACGGCGGGCGACAGGCGGGCCAGATAGGAGTCCGGCAATAGGCCGCGATAGGTCTCGCGCCACGACGCCACGTGGATGGCGCCCAGCGCCCCGGCGTCGTCGGGTCCAGCGGGGAAGATCACGTGGGTCAAACGCGGCTCCTCAACTTAATCACAGCTTGGGAGTCGCGCGGCCCGGTTCAAGAGGGTGCGGGGGCTGACGCGCGCGCCGGGCGCCGCTAGGCTTGTTCACAAGCATGAACGCCCAGACCCCCGCCCTTCCAGACGCCCTCGGCGCCACCCCGGTCATGGCCCAGTTCTTCGAGGCCAAGTCGCGCCAGCCCGACGCGCTGGTGTTCTTCCGCATGGGCGACTTCTACGAACTGTTCTTCGAGGACGCCGAGCGGGCCAGCGCGGCGCTCGGCATCACCCTCACCGCCCGTGGCAATCACGGTGGTGCGCCGATCCCCATGTGCGGCGTGCCGGTCCATGCGGCCGAGGCCTATCTCGCCAAGTTGATCCGCTCGGGCTTCAAGGTCGCCGTCTGCGAGCAGATGGAGGACCCCGCCGAGGCCAAGAAGCGCGGCGGCAAGTCCATTGTCCGGCGTGACGTCGTCCGCGTGGTGACGCCGGGCACGCTCACCGAGGACGGACTGCTGGACGCCCGGGGGGCGAACCGGCTGGCGGCGGTCGCGGTCCGCGCCGGCGCGGCGGCGGTGGCCAGCGTCGAGCTCTCCACCGGCGAGGTGGAATGCATGGCGCTGTCCCGCGACGGCCTGGCCTCGGCCCTGGCGTCGCTGGGTCCCTCGGAGATCCTGGTCCCAGATCGCCTGTTCGCCGACGAGGGCTTGAGCGCGGCCTTCAAGAGCGTCGGCGGACTGATCCAGCCCATGGCCTCGGCGCTCGCCGAACCGGCCGCCGCCGAGGCGCGGCTGAAACGGCTGTATGGGGTCGACACCCTGGACGGCTTTGGCGAGCTGTCGGGGGCGGAAATCTCGGCGCTGGGCCTGATCGCCGCCCATCTGGAGACCACCCAGGCCGGACGCCTGCCGGCGCTCACCGCCCCGCGAAGGGCGGGCGAGGCCGACGTCATGGCCATCGACCCGGCCACCCGGACCAGTCTTGAGATCGAGAAGAGCCTGTCGGGCGCGCGCGACGGTTCGCTGCTGGGCGCCATCGACCGCACCATCACCGCGCCCGGAGCCCGGATGCTGGCCGCGCGGCTGGCCCGCCCGCTGCTGGACCCCGCCGCCATCGACGCGCGGCTGGATGCGGTGGCCTGGTTCTGCGAGCGCAGGCCCCTGCGCCAGAAGCTGCGTGAAACCCTGCGCGGCATGGGCGACATGGCCCGCGCGCTCTCCCGCCTCGCGCTGGGGCGCGGCGGACCCCGCGACCTGGGCTGCCTGCGCGACGGCCTGGCAGGCGGCGAGACCATCTCAAGCCTGTTCGGACACCCCGATCCGCTCGACCCGCCGGCGCCGGCCGAGATCGCCCGCGCCCTGGCGGCGCTGCATCCGCTGGCCGACGCCAACCTCGCCGAGTTCCGACGGATGCTGGACCAGGGCCTGGGGACTGACCTGCCCGCCCTGACGCGCGACGGCGGCTTCGTGGCCCCGGGCGTCCGCGCCGAGCTGGACCAGGCGCGTGCCTTGCGCGACGACAGCCGCAAGGTGATCCTGCAGCTCGAGGCTCGGCTCCAAGCCGACAGCGGGGTGGCGCTGAAAGTCCGCCACAACGCCGTGCTGGGCTATTTCGTCGAGACCACCGCCAAGGCGGCCGAGCCGCTGATGACCGCGCCGCTCAACGCGACCTTCATCCACCGCCAGACCTTGGCCAATCAGGTGCGCTTCACCACCGTGGAGCTGGCCGAGCTGGACGCCCGTATCGCCCAGGCCGCTGAGCGGGCGCTGGCCATGGAGGTCGCCACCTTCGAGGCCTGGCGCGAGGCGGCCATCGCGGTCGCCGCCGCGATCCAGGCCGCCGCGCAAGGGTCGGCGGCCCTGGACGTCGCCGCTGGGATCGCCGAGTGGGCCGATGACGTGGGCGCCGCGCGTCCGGTTATCGACCGCTCCACCGTGTTCGAGGCCCGGGCCGCCCGCCATCCGGTGGTGGAGGCCGCGGTCAAGCGCGCGGGCAACCCGTTCACGCCCAACGACTGCCGCATGGACGGAGCGGGGGTGGCCGGGGCACGGCTCTCCATCGTCACCGGGCCGAACATGGCGGGCAAGTCGACCTTCCTTCGCCAGAACGCCCTGCTGGCGGTGCTGGCCCAGGCCGGCTGCTTCGTGCCGGCCAAGTCCCTGCGGCTGGGCGTGGTGGATCGCCTGTTCAGCCGGGTCGGGGCGGGGGACGACCTGGCGCGGGGCCGCTCGACCTTCATGGCCGAGATGGTGGAGACCGCCGCCATCCTGACCCAGGCCACCCCGCGCTCCCTGGTGATCCTGGACGAGATCGGGCGCGGCACGGCGACCTATGACGGCCTGGCCATCGCCTGGGCCTGCGCCGAGGCCCTGCACGAGACCAACCGCTGCCGGGGCCTGTTCGCCACCCACTATCACGAGCTGGCCGTGCTGGAGGGCCGCCTGGCCTATGTGGCCAACCTGTCGTTGAAGGCCAAGGAATGGAACGGCGACCTGATCTTCCTGCATGAGGCAGGCCCTGGCCCCGCCGACCGCTCCTATGGCGTGCAGGTGGCCAAGCTCGCCGGCGTGCCGCCCGCCGTGGTGGTTCGCGCCCGCGAGGTGCTGGACCGGCTTGAGCGCGAGGCCGGCGCGCCGGCGCATCTGGACGACCTGCCGCTGTTCGCCATGGCGGCGCCGGAGCCGGAGCGTTTCGGCCCCAGCCCCGCCGAGACCGCCCTGCGCGCGCTGGACCCTGACAGCATGAGCCCGCGAGAGGCGATGGACGCGCTCTACCGGCTGAAGGGTCTGCTCTGATGGGCATCAGATGCCTGATGGTGGATGTCGACGGCGTGGTCGTGCGCCGTCCCGACGGCACATTGTGGAACCGAGACAGCCAGGCCGATCTGGGCCTCGATCCAAAGGCGTTCCAGGATGAATTCTTCGCCGTCCATTGGTCCGACGTGGTGCTTGGGCGGGCGGACTTGCATGAGCGCCTCGGCCCGGTGCTGCGGACGATCGCACCCCATCTCACGAGCGATCAGGTCACCGCCTACTGGTTCGAACAGGACAGCCACCTCGACCACGACCTGCTGGCGGAACTCGCGGGCTACCGCGATCTCGGTCTGGCCCTGCATCTCGCCACGGTCCAGGAGCATCACCGCGCCCGCCACCTGTGGGAGGTCCTGGCTCTGCGCGACCGGTTCGAGGCCATGCACTACGCCGCCGACTATGGCTGCAAGAAGCCCGACATGGCGTTCTTCCGCATGGTGGAGGCCCGCACGGGCTTCGCGCCCCACGAGCTCGTGCTGATCGACGACAGTCCGCGCAATGTCGAGTCGGCGCGTGCCTGCGGCTGGGCCGCGATTCTCTGGACCGGCGAGGAACGCCTCGCGGACCTCATGACCGAAGCCGGCCTGGCGTAAGGCCTCGCCCGTCATTGTGCGTTGCACAAAATTAACCACCGCACTGCACTACAAATTAATCTCCAGCGTCGAAAACGCCCCTCGACGAGCGCGGGACCCTCCTCATTCACCGCCGCGCCGCTGGAGAATTTGAAATGATCCGCATTGCCCTTCTGACCGCCGCCGCCGCCATCACTTTCGCCGCCCCCGCCTCGGCCGCCGAGATCCGCGTTTCGCTGGTGGGCAAGTCCGCCGCCCAGATCGACGCCGACCTGACCCGCGCCGCGCGCACGGTCTGCATGCGCGCCACCTTCGGCGAGACACTGGTCACCGACGCCTACGGCCGTTGCGTCCGCGCGACCTTGAAGACCGCCCAGGCGAAGCTGGCCGAAGCGCAGTCGGCCGACTAAGCCAGACTTTCACATTGTTGCGTTCGAGGGCCGGCGGAAACGCCGGCCCATTTTCGTATCCCCTGACGCCGAGGGCCGGCTTGGCCTATATGCGGTAGCCATGCCCCCTCGCCTTCGCCCCACGCGCCTTGAGTATGTCGTCGACGGCGTGAGGCTTCGCGCCCAGCTCTCGGCCGCGGCGCTGGATGCGGCGGGCGACGAACTGGAGCAGCGTCGCAGGGCGCTGGAGATCCTGAAGCAGGCCCTGTTCCGCGGCCGGATGATCGCCAAGGAGCGGCTTGAGAACGGCGCGGGCGGCATTGAGACGGCGCGGCTGCTGTCGGGCGTCACCGACGAGGTGGTCACCGCCCTCTACGACTTCACCACCGTCCACGTGTTCCGCGCCCGCAACCCCACCGAGGGTGAGCGCCTGGCGCTGCTGGCGGTGGGCGGCTACGGCCGCGGCGCGCTGGCGCCGTTCAGCGACCTCGATCTGCTGTTCCTGCGCCCCTACACGCAGACCGCCCACGCCGAGAGCGTGATCGAGTACATGCTGTATGCCCTGTGGGACCTGGGCTTCAAGGTCGGCCACGCCTCGCGGACGGTCGAGGAATGCATCAAGCTTTCCCGCGAGGACTTCACGATCCGCACCTCGATCCTGGAGGCTCGGCGCCTGAGCGGCGATGAGAAGCTGTCGGACGAACTGATCCGCCGGTTCCGCGCCGAAGTGGTCAAGGGGACCGCCG
>NZ_JANOCX010000091.1:0-6407 GCF_031412415.1 Phenylobacterium sp. | reverse complement strand
CTGGCGGCCGCCTTCTGGCCGGGGCCGCTCACCCTGGTCCTGCCGATCGCCTCCGACACCGTCGTCTGCGACCTGGCCCGCGCCGGCCTGGACACCGTGGCCCTTAGGGTCCCGTCCCATCCCCTGGCGCGCGCGTTGCTGAGCGCGTTCGGCGGCCCCGTGGTCGCGCCGTCGGCCAACCGCTCGGGCCGGCCCAGCCCGACCACCTTCGCCGACGCCATGGAGGAGACTGGGGACAAGGCCGCCGCCGCCCTGGACGGCGGGCCGTGCGCGGTCGGCCTGGAGTCCACCGTCGTCGCCCTGCTGGACGCGCCGCGCCTGCTGCGGCCGGGCTCGGTGACCCGGGCCGAGATCGAAGCCCTGATAGGGCCGCTGGCCGAGGCGGAGGCCGACGCCAAACGCTCGCCGGGCCGTTTGGCGCGGCACTATTCGCCCAAAGCGCCTGTGCGGCTGGAGGTCTCCCAGCCCCAGCCTGGGGAGGCCTATCTGGCGTTCGGACCCGGCGAGCATCGCTGGAATCTCAGCCCGACCAGTGACCTGCGCGAGGCGGCCGCGCGGCTATTCGCCTATTTGCGTGAGGCCGACCGCACCGAGCCCGCAGCCATCGCCGTGGCGCCCATTCCCCACGAGGGCCTGGGCGAGGCGATCAACGACCGTCTCAAGCGCGCGGCGGGCTTTGTCGGCTAGGGGCGAGGCGCTAGGCTAGCGGCATGACCGTATCCGTCCCCGCCGATGTTCTCTCGCGCCTGAAGGCCGTGCTGGGCGAGGGCGGCTGGAGCCAGGACCCCGATCGCCTGGCGCCCAAGCTGGTGGAATGGCGTGACCGCTGGGTCGGCCAGACGCCGTTCCTGGCCTTGCCGAAGACCACGGCCGACGTCGCCGCCGTGGTCGGGATCTGTTTCGAGTCCGGGGTTCCGATCACGCCGCAGGGCGGCAACACCGGGCTGGTCGGCGGCCAGATCCCGCTGGGCGAGATCCTGCTCTCCACCGAGCGGCTGAACACCATCCGCGATATCGACGCCTTCGATGACGTGATCGTGGCCGAGGCCGGGGTGACCTTGGCGGCGGTCCACGAGGCGGCGCTGGCGAAGGGCCGGCGCTTCCCCCTGGACCTGGCGTCGGAAGGCACGGCGACCATCGGCGGGGTGGTCTCCACGAACGCCGGCGGCACGGCGGTCCTACGCTATGGCAACACCCGCGAACTGGTCCTGGGCCTCGAGGCGGTCCTGCCCAACGGCGAGGTCTGGAACGGGCTGAAACGCCTGCGCAAGGACAACACCGGCTACGACCTGAAGCAGATCTTGATCGGCGCGGAGGGCACCCTGGGCGTGGTCACCGCCGCCAGTTTGAAGCTGTTCCCGGTGCTGGTATCGCGCGCAACGGCCATCGCCGCCGTGGACACGCCGCAGGCCGCCCTGGACCTGCTGGTGCGCGCCAAGGACACGGCTGGGACCGGGGTTGAGGCCTTCGAGCTGATGGGCCGGCGGGGGGTCGAGTTCGTGCTGAAGAACATCGCCGACCAGCGCGACCCGCTGACGGAGGTCCATCCCTGGTACGTGCTGGTCGAGATCGCCTCGGGGGAGCCGGGCGCGGCCGAGGCGGCGCTGGAACGTCTTCTGTCGAAGGGCCTCGACGACGGCCTGGTCCGCGACGCGGTGGTGGCCCAGACCAAGGCCCAGGCCAGGGCGCTGTGGTCGATCCGCGAGAACCAGTCGCCGGGCCAGAAGCCCGAGGGCGCCACCTGGAAGCACGACGTCTCGGTGCCCGTCAGTCGCGTCGCCGACTTCCTGGACCAGGCGACGGCGGCGATGGAGGCCTTCGTTCCGGGCTGCCGCGTGACCGCCTTCGGCCACATGGGCGACGGCAATATCCACTACGATATCATCCGACCCGACGGGGGCGACGACGCGGCGCATTCGGCCAAGCGTGGCGAGGGATCGCGGATCGTACACGACATCGTGGCCTCCATGGGCGGCTCGATCTCGGCCGAACACGGCCTGGGCTCCATGAAGACCGAGGAGGCCCGGCGTTACAAAAGTCCGGTCGAGGTTGCGGCGCTCTCGGCCATAAGGCTAAGCCTGGACCCGAAGCGGATCATGAATCCGCGCGTCCTGTTCTGAGCCCCGCATGCTGATCGCCATCTCCCCCGCCAAGGCGCTGGACTTCACCGCGCCCCCGGCCGCGGCGCCTGTGACCACGCCTGAGATGGCGGCCGACATCGCTGAGTTGGCCGTGACCGCCAAGAAGCTGCGGGTGATCGACCTGAAACGGATGATGGACCTGTCGGACAACCTGGCGAAGTTGAACCGCGAGCGTTTCCAGGCCTTCGATCCCGCCATGGAAGAGGGGCTGCAAGCCGCCTTCGCCTTCAACGGCGATGTCTATTCGGGACTGAAGGCGCGCGAGCTGGACAAGAAGGGCCTCGCCTACGCCCAGAAGCACGTCCGGATCCTGTCGGGCCTCTACGGCGTGTTGCGGCCCATGGACGCTATCCAGCCCTACCGCCTGGAGATGGGCGTCTCGCTGAAGACCAAGCGCGGCAAGACCCTTTACGCTTTTTGGGGCGACAAGATCGCCAAGGCGCTGAACGAGGCGGGCGCTGGCCAGAAGGATCCGACCCTGGTGAACTGCGCCAGCCTGGAATACTTCGGCGCCGTCGACCTCAAGGCGCTGAAGCTCCCGCTGGTGACCGCCAAATTCTTCGAGGAGAAGGACGGCGAAGCCAAGATCATCTCGTTCTACGCCAAGAAGGCGCGAGGCCTGATGGCCCGCTACGCCATCGACCATCGCATCGAGACGGCGACTGATCTCAAGGCCTTCGATTCCGAGGGCTACAAGTTCCAGAAGAGCGCCTCGAGCGACACCGAGTGGGTGTTCTCACGGCCCCAACCGCCGCTGGTCTCCGAGCTGCGCAAGAAGAAGGACTGACGCCATGGCCGTCGACTATGGGCTGCAAGGCCATGTGGCCGTCATCACCGGCTCCACCAGCGGGATTGGCCAGGCGCTCGCCGCCGCCCTGGCCGAGCAGGGGGTGAACGTCATCCTCAACGGCTTCGGCGATCCGGCCCAGATCGAGGCCGATCGCGCCGCCCTGCAATCGCGGACCAACGCGGCCATCCGCTACCATGGCGCCGACATGACCAAGCCGGCGGAGATCACCGACCTGATCGACTACGCGGTGCGCGAGTTCGGACGCCTCGACATCCTGGTCAACAACGCCGGCATCCAGCACGTGGCGCCGGTCGACGAGTTCCCGCCCGAGAAGTGGGACGCCCTGATCGCGGTCATCCTGTCGTCCACCTTCCACGCCAGCCGCGCGGCCATCCCGATCATGAAGGCTCAGGGGCGCGGGCGGATCGTCAACATCGCCTCGGCCCACGGCCTGGTCGCCTCGGCCTTCAAGGCGCCCTATGTGGCGGCCAAGTTCGGCGTGGTGGGCTTCACCAAGGGTCTGGGAGTCGAGCTGGCGCGGACCGGGATCACCGCCAACGCCATTTGCCCCGGCTATGTGAAGACCCCGCTGATCGAGAAGCAGATCGGCGACCAGGCCATCGCCCGTGGCATCCCCGAGGAGCGGGTGATGGAAGACGTCATCCTGGCCGCGCAGCCCAACAAGACCTTCGTCCAGTACGAGCACCTGGCCGGGATGCTGCTGTACCTGGTCTCCGACATGGGCGCCTCGGCTACCGGCGCCGCGCTGTCCATCGATGGCGGCTGGACGGCGACCTAAGGCCTCCGATGGTCGACGCCCTCGTCCTGGACGGCTTGGCGCGCGGAACGGCGATCGGCGGCTTCGCGGTCATCGGCGCGGCGCTGGCGTTCTCGAACCAAAGGTCGCCGGCCCGGTGGGTCGGCGCTGCCTTCTTCATCACCGCCATCTGCCACGTCCTGGCCAATTGCCAGATCCTGCAAGGCCGGTTGGGGCCTGTCGAACACGCGATCTGGCTGATGTCGGTGGCGGGTTCGGGCATGTTCTGGACCTTCGCGGTCACCTTGTTCGGCGACGACGCCCGTCTGCCGCCGTGGCGGCTGATCCCGCCGGTGATCACCCTCATCGTCGGAGCGATCGCCAGGGCGTCGCGAGGCGAGGCGCGGGACGCCCTCTTCGTCGCCTACAACCTTTTCGTCATCCTGCTTTTGCTGCACGCCGCTTTCCTGATCTGGCGTGGCTGGCGCGGCGACCTGGTCGAGCCGCGGCGGCGGTTGCGGGCTCCGCTGATGGGCGCGGCCGCGGGCTATGTGCTTCTGACCGCTATAGGAGACCTGAGCGCAAGCCTCGGGGAGGCCCTGCCAAGCCTGCCTGTGTTTCAGGCCTGCGTGCTGGCGTTCCTGGCGATCTCCGGGGCGCTGGCCTTCCTGCGGCTCGATCCCGTGCTGCTGGGCGTCGAGGCCGGTCCGGTCGCGGGCCGCGCGGCGCGCGACGCCTCGTCCCTCGACGGCGCCGACCCGGCCGCGCTCGCGCGGCTCAAACGCGCCATGGAGGAAGACCAGGTCTGGCGGCGCGAGGACCTTACCGTCGGCGCCCTGGCCGAGCATCTGTCGCTGCCCGAACATCGCTTGCGCCGTTTGATCAACGGGACCCTGGGACACCGCAACTTCGCCGCCTTCGTCAATGCTCGTCGTATCGACGGCGCCAAGGCGGCGCTGGGCGACCCCGACCAAGCGCGCAAGCCGGTCTCGTCCATCGCCTACGACCTGGGCTTCGGATCGCTCGGGCCGTTCAACCGGGCGTTCAAGGCCGCGACTGGCATGACCCCCACCGCCTGGCGGCAGAATGGAGCCTCGCCGATTCCCGATCCTCTCGGCGAAACCTGAAATCGCTGGCCGTTTTCGCAATCGGCGAGACGGCGGATCATCGCACCCCCAATCTTCCGGTATCGAAAGCGTCAGAGGACTTGCGTCGTGAGCGAACTCGATATGCCCCCCGTTCTGCGCGTCTGGCTTGGCGCCATGCAGGCGGACGTGACCCGCTACGTGATCTTCGCGGTGGGCGTCTGGCTGATCCTCTGGGTGCTTCTGGCGCCGGTGCTGAAGGCCCGAAAGATCCGCGAGGACACACCGCCGACCCGCCAGCTCCTCACCGAGTTCGGATGCTCGGTCCGCTCCATCGCCATCTTCTCCACCGTCGGGCTCCTGACCTTCGGCTTGCAGCGCGCCGGCCTGCTGCCCGGGCCCAAGATCGCCCAGGCGTGGGGGCCGATCTGGTTCTGGGTCAGCCTCGGCCTAATGATCCTGGCCCATGACGCCTGGTTCTATTGGACCCATCGGATGATCCACGACCGGCGGCTGTTCCGCGTCTTCCATCGCCGCCATCACCGGTCGAACAACCCCTCGCCCTTCACCGCCTACAGCTTCGACCTGGGCGAGGCGGCCATCAACGCCCTGTTCGTGCCGGTGTGGATGTTGTTGGTCCCCACCCAATGGCCCGTCGTGGGCCTGTTCATGCTGCATCAGATCGTGCGCAACACCATCGGCCACTCGGGCTATGAGTTGTTCCCGGCGACCCGCGACGGCCGCCCCCTCCTGCCCTGGCTGACCACCGTCACCCACCACGATCTGCATCACGCCCAGGCTGGCCGGAACTACGGCCTCTACTTCACCCACTGGGACCGCTGGATGGGCACCGAGCATCCCGAGTATGCGGCCAGGTTCGCCCAGGCTGTCCGCCGCCCGATCTTTCGACGTCCCGAAGCCGTAACCGCCGACTAGGCCATGGGCGCGCCGCGATGGGCGCGCTAGGGTCACAGGGCGGCCGGCGCGGCCGTCCTGCGAGGCGCATCATGTTCAATTCAAAATCCAAGCCTGTCGTCCTGATCACCGGGACCTCCTCAGGGGTCGGTCTCCACACGGCGCTTCGTTTCGCCCAGGCCGGTTACACGACCATCGCCACCATGCGCGACACGGGCAAGCAGGACGACCTGCTGGCCCAGGCCAAGGCGTTGAAGGTCAAGGTCAGGGTCGAGAAGCTGGATGTCCAGAAGCCGAAGTCCGTCGAGGCCTGCGTCAAGAAGGTGATCCGCAAGTATGGCCACATCGACGTCCTGGTGAACAACGCCGGCGCCGGCTTCCTGGGCGGTATCGAACAGACCACGGACGCAGACCTTGAGCGGGTGATGGGCGTGAACTTCTACGGCGTCTGGCGGATGACAAAGGCGGTCTATCCCCACATGCGCGAGCGCGGTCAGGGCCGGATCATCTCGGTGACCAGCGTCGGCGGCCTGATCGGCCAGCCGTTCAACGACGCCTACTGCGCCGCCAAGTTCGCCGTCGAAGGAATGATGGAGGCGATGGCGCCGCTCGCCCGTCGCCTGGGCGTCCAGGTCAGCCTGATCGAACCAGGTCCCATCAACACCGAGTTCGTGGCCAGCGTCCGGGCCACCAGCGACCTGGCCGGATTCCAGCCGCCC
>NZ_JANOCX010000090.1:0-7520 GCF_031412415.1 Phenylobacterium sp. | reverse complement strand
CGCTTAGGGTGGACGTTCAAACGGTGGGTGTGTTCAGTGGTGCGCAGCCAAGCCAGAATCCGGAACTTCCGCCGCAAGGCTTCGGTGATCGAAACCGTTCGATCAAGGTATTACCGCACCGATGATGCGCCAGTACGAGCTCGTGGAGCGCGTGCTCAAATACGATCCCAAGGCGAGCGAGGCGCTTCTAAATCGCGCCTATGTCTACGCGATGAAGGCGCACAGCAATCAGAAGCGCGCCTCCGGCGATCCCTATTTCGCACACCCCATCGAGGTGGCGGGGATCCTGACCGACTATCGGCTCGACACCTCGACCATCGTCACGGCGCTGCTGCACGACGTGATCGAGGACACCCCGGTCACCCCCGACGACATCAAGGCGCTGTTCGGCGCCGAGATCACCGAACTGGTCGAAGGGGTCACCAAGCTCACCAAGCTGGAGCTCAACAGCGAGCACACCAAGCAGGCCGAGAACCTGCGCAAGTTCATCCTGGCCATCTCGAAGGACGTGCGCGTCCTGATGGTCAAGCTGGCCGACCGCCTGCACAACATGCGCACGCTCCACTACATCGCCAGCCCCGCCAAGCGTGAGCGCATCGCCCGCGAGACCCTGGACATTTATGCGCCCCTGGCGCGCTCCATCGGCTGTCATCGCATCTGCTCGGAGCTCGAGGAGCTGGCGTTCGAGCACCTGAACCCGGTGGCCCGCGACGCCATCGGCCGGCGGCTGGAGAACCTTCGCATCGAGCAGGGCGGGGCGGTCGCCGTGGTCTCGGGCGAAATCGCCAACCGCCTGGAGAACGCCGGCATCGCCGCCCGGGTGTTCGGGCGCGAAAAGAACCCCTATTCGATCTGGCGAAAACTGCAGCGCAAGTCGATCGGCTTTTCCCAGCTCTCCGACATCTACGCTTTCCGGGTGATCGTCGACACCGAGAGCGACTGCTACGCGGCGCTGGGCGTCGTCCACCGCGCCTGGCCCAGCGTGCCCGAGCGGTTCAAGGACTTCATCTCCACGCCGAAGCGCAACAACTACCGCTCGATCCACACCACCGTCGTGGGCCCCAAGGGCATGCGCATCGAGATGCAGATCCGCACCGAGGCCATGGACCGCGTGGCCGAGGACGGGGTGGCCGCGCACTGGCGCTACAAGGACAAGTCCTACGGCTTCGACGCCGAGGCCCAGGCCGACGCCGGGGGCCGCGACCCGCTGCTCAACCTGCGCCATCTGGTCCAGGTGCTGGAACACGGCGGCGACGTCGAGGAACTGGTCGAGCACGCCAAGCTCGAGATGTATCTCGACCAGGCCTTCGTCTTCACGCCCAAGGGCAAGCTGGTCAGCCTGCCGCGCGGGGCCATGGCGCTCGACTTCGCCTACGCCGTCCATACCGACGTCGGCGACACCTGCATCGGGGTGAAAATCAACGGCGAGCTGAAGCCGCTGCGGACCATCCTGCAGAACGGTGACGTGGTCGAGGTGGTGCGCGGGCCCAAGCCGGTGGTGCCGCCGGACTGGCGCTCGCTGACGGTGACAGGCCGGGCGCGCTCGGCGATCCGCCGCCACATCCGGCAGACGGAGAAGGAAGAGTTCACCAGGCTCGGCCGCGCCACAGTCGACCAGACCTTCGAGCGGGCCGGAAAAGCGCGCAAGGACATCTCGCTGCGCCCGGCCTTGGAGCGGTTCGCTGTCTCCGCCGAGGACGAACTGTTCGAGATCGTGGGGCGCGGCCGTATCTCGCCGACCCAGGTCCTGGACGTCATCTTCCCCGGCCTGAAGGCCTCTGACCGCGAGGCCGCCGTGGCGACCCGCCGGATCGAAGGCGGCAAGGCCGCGCGTCTATATGTGCGCGGCGGCGGCCTGACTCCGGGCGTCTCGCTGAACTTCGGCGCCTGCTGCACGCCGGTGCCGGGCGACCGGATCGTCGGCATCATCGAGCCGGACGGCACGGGGCTGACCATCCACACGATCGACTGCGCCAAGCTGGCCGAGTTCGAGGACCGCGAGGAGCTCTGGCGCGATCTGCAGTGGACCCCTGAGGCCGAGCGCAACACCGTCACGCTCTCACGTCTCACCGCGACGATCCACAACGCGCCGGGGGTCCTCGGCCAAGCCTGCACGGTGATCGGCGAGGCCGGCGGCAATATCGTCAACCTGCGCATGCACCGTCGCCAGGCGGACTTCTTCGACGTTGACTTCGATGTGGAGGTGAAGGACGCCCGCCACCTGACCCATATCGCCGCGGCCCTGCGCGCCAATCCGTCTATCGAGACGGTGGACCGCGCCAAGGGTTAGCCGGCCGGCTCGGCTCGATCACCTGCTTCACGTCCCAGATGTCCATGATCAGCCCCCGTGACGTCACCAGATCGCCCAGGTCAGGCGTCAAGGATCGGCAGGCCGCGTCGTGACAACAACGCGATTTCCCCGCCTCAAGACCAAGCAGGCCTTAGGCTCGCCGTTGTTCCTGGCGTGAATGGCGCTGACACGGAGGGGATTCTCGCCTCTGATGCGGTCATGAGAAACGCCGCTGCCCTCTCACTCACCGCTTTCCTGCTCGCATCCTGCGCCACGACGCCCCCGCCGCCGACCTACGACCTGCTGATCCGGAACGCCCAGGTCTATGACGGCTCGGGCGGCGCGCCGTTTCAGGGTGAGGTCGGCGTCTCCGGCGACCGGATCGCCTATGTCGGATCACGCGCGCCCGGCGCCGGCAAGGCGGTGATCGACGCTGGCGGCAAGGCGGTCTCCCCCGGCTTCATCAACATGCTGTCCTGGGCGACCGAGAGCCTGATCGTCGACGGCCGCGGCCTGTCGGACCTGAAGCAGGGCGTGACGCTGGAGGTCATGGGCGAGGGGACTTCGATGGGTCCGCTGACTCCGGAGATGAAGCGGCTGGCGACCCAGCGGATGGGCGACATCAAGTTTCCGATAACCTGGACGACCCTCGACGAGTACCTGGTCTCGCTGGAGCGGGCCGGGATTTCGATGAACGTCGCTTCGTTCATCGGCGCGGCCACCGTGCGCGAGCACGTTCTGGGCGAAGGCGATGTCGACCCGACGCTGGAACAGCTCTTGGCGATGCGCAGGCTGGTGGTCGAGGCCATGGAGGACGGCGCGCTGGGCGTCGGCTCCTCGCTGATCTACGCCCCGGCCAGCTACGCCGAGACCCCGGAACTGGTGGCGCTGGCCACCGAGTCCGGTCGTTGCGGCGGCATCTATATCAGCCACATGCGCTCGGAGGCCGACCGCTTGCTGGAGGCCATCGACGAGCTGATCGAGATTTCGCGGCTGTCGGGGGCGCCGGCCGAGATCTATCACCTGAAGGCCGCCGGCCGCGCCAACTGGCCGAAGATCGACGCCGCCATCGCCCGGATCGAGGCCGCTCGCGCCAAAGGCCAGCGCATCACCGCCGATATGTACAACTACACCGCCGGCTCCACGGGACTGGACGCGGCCATGCCGCCCTGGGTGCAGGCGGGCGGGGTGGAAGCCTGGATCGGCCGGATGAAGGACCCCGCCGCGCGCGCCAAGGTGCTGGCCGAGATGCGCCAGGACAAACCCACTTTCGAGAACCTCTACCGCCACGCCGGCGCCGAAGGGACGCTCCTAGTGGGCTTCAAGAACCCGGCCCTGAAGACCCTGACCGGCAAGACGCTGGCCGAGGTCGCCAAGGCCCGCGGCGTCTCGCCTGAGGACGCGGCTATCGATCTAGTCATCGAGGACGGCAGCCGTGTCCAGGTCGTCTACTTCCTGATGTCCGAGGAGAACGTGAAGCGCCAGACGGCCTTACCTTGGATGAGCTTCGGCTCTGACGCCGCGGCCCTGGCGCCGGAGGGTGTGTTCATGAGGTCCAGCACGCATCCCCGCGCCTACGGCAATGTCGCGCGCCTGCTGGGAAAGTATGTGCGCGAGGAAAAGACCACGACGTTGCAGAGCGCCGTTCACCGGCTCTCGGCCCTTCCGGCGAAGAATCTCGGGCTGAAGGATCGCGGCCTGCTCAAGACCGGCTACTACGCCGACGTGGTGGTGTTCGATCCCGCCACGGTCGGCGACCATGGGACCTATGAGACGCCCAAGCAGTTCGCCACCGGGGTCAGCCATGTCGTGGTCAATGGCGCGGTCGTGTTGGCCGATGGCGAACCCACCGGCGCCAAGGCCGGCAAGGTCGTGCGTGGGCGGGCGTGGAAGGGCTGGGCCGACGGCGGCTGCCGTCCCACGGCGCGGGACTGGACCTGGGCGTGGTGAGCCTAGATCAGACGGCCGCGCGTCCGGCGCTTGCCCGGGCCTTGGCCGCGGTTTGCTGCTCGGCGATCGCCTCGCGGGTCTCGGTGATCACGCGCGCGGCGATGGGGTCGGTCTGGATCGCCCGCCAATAGGCCGCGAGCTTCGGCAGCCCCTCCAGCGGATCGGGCGTGCCGAACAGGGCGGGGATCCACTCGCTTGCCAGCACCAGCTGCGGGGCGATGGCGCCGTCGGCCTGGGTCAGCGAGCGTCCGACCGCGTAGCCGTCCTCGCCGATGAAGTCCTCCAGATAGGCCAGGGCCTCGGCGAGCTTGCCGGCCGCGGCGTTCACGACGTCCGGCTCCCAATGACGCCTTGAGCGGCCGGCCAGGGTGAACAAAGGGACCATGGCCATCACCACGTAGAAGTCGCAGATGCGCGAGAGCAGCCGCATCCGCGCCCGCGCCCACAGGTCATCGGGCCGCAGCGAGGGCTCGGGAAAGGCGTCCTCCAGATACTCGCAGATCACCTCGGACTCAGGCAGGGCGCGGCCGTCGTCCAACACCAGGGTCGGCACCCGGCCTATGGGATTGATCTTCAGATACTCGTCCTTGGTCTCCGCTGAAGCGTGGAAGCCCGGCGGCTGGATGATCTCCGCCTCGATCCCCTTGGCGTAGAGCAACAGGCGCACCCGGGTGGGGAAGGGTGAGTCATAGGTCTGGAAGAGTTTCACCGGTCTGACGTCCCCACGCGAATTGGTCGATGACAGCTTGGCAGGGGTTCGGTAATCCGCAACCCAGGAGGCCTGCATGAACACCGAAGACGTCCTCGAGGAATTCCGCGGCGCCGGCGCGCTGCGCGAAGGCCACTTCATCCTGGCCTCGGGGCGTCACAGCCCGATGTTCCTGCAGAAGAACCTGGTCTTTCAGTATCCCGAACGCACCGCGCGGCTCTGCAAGGCGTTGGCCGAGAAGATCGTCGCCCAGTTCGGCAAGCCCGATGTGATCGTGGCGCCCGCGGTCGGCGCGATCATCCCAGGCTACGAGGTCGCCCGCTGGCTGGACGTCCCGTCGATCTATGTCGAGCGCGAGGACGGCAAGTTCAAACTGCGCCGCGCCTTCACCATCGCGCCGGGGGCCAAGGTCGTGGTGGTCGAGGACGTGATCACCACCGGCGGCTCGTTCCGCGAAGCTGTCGAGCCCATCGAGGCGGCCGGCGGCAAGGTGCTTTGCTGCGCCTGCATCGTCGACCGGTCGGGCGGCAAGGCCGATGTGGGCTGGCCGCTGGTGGCGCTGGCCACCGTAGATGTGCCGTCCTATGCCGCGGACGAGCTTCCCCCCGAACTGGCGGCCCTGCCGGCCGAGGAACCGGGCAGCAAGAGGCTGCGCGGATGAGCCGTCTTCGCCTTGGCGTCAACATCGACCACGTGGCGACCATCCGCAACGCGCGGGGCTCGACCTATCCGGACCCGGTGCGCGCCGCCGAGATGGCCATCGCCGCCGGCGCCGACGGGATCACCGCCCACCTGCGAGAGGACCGTCGCCACATCTCCGACAGCGACATCGAGGCCCTGGCGGTGATCACGCGCAAGCGCGGGCGGCCGCTGAACTTCGAAATGGCGGTGACGCAGGAGATGGAAGCCATAGCCCTGGCCCATCTGCCGCACGCCGCCTGCCTGGTCCCCGAACGCCGCGAGGAGCGGACCACGGAGGGCGGACTGGACGTGGCCGGCGGCCACAACGCCATCGCCCCGGTCGTGCGCAGGCTGGTCGAGGCCGGTATCCGCGTCTCCTGCTTCATCGACGCCGACCCTGTCCAGGCCCAGGCCTCCAAGGACATGGGCGCCCAGGTGATCGAGCTGCACACCGGCGCCTATTGCGACGCCGTGCGCGAGCGGAGCGGCGAAGCCGACCGCCTGCTGGACGCCCTGCGCAGGACCTCCGAGGCCGCTGAACGGATGGGTCTGGAGATCCACGCCGGTCATGGCATCGACTACGAGACGGTCAAGCCGATCGCGGCCATTCCCCAACTCGCCGAGCTCAACATCGGCCACTTCCTGATTGGCGAGGCGATCTTCACCGGTCTGGGTCCCGCTATCCAGCGGATGCGCATGTTGATGGACGCGGCCCGAGCCAATTCCGAAGCGGAATTGGCTCAAAGCACATCAAGATGAGAGCATCTTCTTCGCCGAACCGGCGGCCGTTTCGGCGGAAAATGCTCTTGGCGGAGTTGGCGGCGTGATCATAGGTCTGGGCTCGGACCTCTCCGACATTCGCCGGGTCGCCAAGACCCTGGAACGGCACGGCGAGCGTTTCACGAACCGCATCTTCACGGAGATCGAGCGCA
Organism: Phenylobacterium sp.; assembly: GCF_031412415.1. Taxonomy (GTDB): domain Bacteria; phylum Pseudomonadota; class Alphaproteobacteria; order Caulobacterales; family Caulobacteraceae; genus Phenylobacterium. The sequence goes on along the minus strand of NZ_JANOCX010000090.1, from coordinate 958 downwards.
CGCGTTCGGAGCGCAAGCCCGACCGCGCCTCCAGCTACGCCAAACGGTTCGCCGCCAAGGAGGCCTGCGCCAAGGCGCTGGGCACTGGCATGCGGCGCGGCGTGTTCTGGCGTGACATGGGCGTCGTCAACATGCGTTCGGGTCAGCCGACCATGGCGCTGACCGGCGGCGCCCTGGCGCGGCTTCAGGAGATGACGCCCGCCGGCCATCGGGCCGTCATCCATCTCTCGCTCACCGACGACCATCCCTACGCCCAGGCCTTCGTGATCATCGAGGCGCTGCCCGAGTAGCAAAAAAACGCCCACCCCGGCGAACCGGGATGGGCGAGGTCAGGGCCTGGAGACTCCGGAGTCCGGAGATTGGGAACAACGCTCAGGTCGACGGCGGGCGGGGATCGTAGAAGAAGGTCTCGCGGCAGATCTGCTCGCCGCGCCAGGTCTGCCAGGCGACCTCGTCGATTACCCGCGACGGGCCCTCCTTGGGGAAGAATTCGAAGCGCCAGCGGATCGCCACCTGGTCTCCGTCAACCAGGACTGGAGCCATCAGCTCCGTGGTCACGCGCTCGACGCGGGCCAGCACCTTGGCCTCGCCAGCCATCAGCACCTCGCGACCTACCCGAGGCGCCGCGCCGTTCTCCTGCATGGAGGCGTCTTCGGTGTAATAGCGCTCGATGGCGCCCACATGATCGCCGCTGACCACATGGGCCACGAAGGCGTCGAGAGTTTCCCGGCTGGGCATGGCGTCGACCTCATGCGTGGCTGTCTTCGGGGTGGCGGGAGACCAGGCGGGCGAGATTCCGGAACGCCGGCCCGCTACGCAGGGCGTAGTCGAAGGCTCCGCTGACCCGCAGCGGCGTCAGGCGCACCATCGATCCTCCGGCCAGCCGCTGCGCCAGCGGCGCCGTGGCCAGGAACGCGTCGAGCGCGGCCTCGTCGTCCCAGAAGGCGACGAGCCCCGC
>NZ_JANOCX010000089.1:0-2917 GCF_031412415.1 Phenylobacterium sp. | reverse complement strand
GAGGCGCACGCCAAGGCCACGGCCTATACCCAGGGCGGCCACTGGCTGCTGCTGTGGGGTGGGTTGGTGGCTGTCGCGGTCGCCTGGCTGGTGCTGAAGTCCGGCGTCCTCGTGCGCCTTCGCGAGCGGCTGGAGGCCAGGAACGCCAGGCCATGGCTGGTGGTCGTCGCCGTGGTGGCGGCCGACTCGGTGATTGAGACCGTCCTGGCCCTGCCCTGGAACATCTACGAGGATTGGTGGCGCGAGCTTCGGTACGGTCTCACCAGCCAGGCTTTCGGCGGCTGGCTCGGCGAGTTCATGCTGGTGGGCGCCATCTCGACCGTCTTCGTCGTCCTGCTGGTGGCCGGCCTCTACGCCCTGATGCGCCGGGCGCCCAGGACCTGGTGGGCCTGGGGCGGCGGCCTGGTGGCGCTGTTCTTCGTGATGATCATGGTTCTCGCGCCGGTCTTCATCATGCCCCTGCTCAACAACTACAAGGAAGCGCCCCCCGGACCGATCCGCGAGGCCATCGTCGAGATGGCCAAGGCCAACGGCGTCCCGTCCGACAAGATCTACATCTATGACGGCTCGCGGCAGTCCAACCGCTATACCGCCAACGTCGCGGGCCTGTTCGGAACCGCCCGCATCGCCATGAGCGATGTCATGTTCAAGAAGGGCGCGGACTTGGCGGAGGTGCGCGGCGTGGTCGGCCACGAGATGGGCCACTATGTCCACAATCACCCGCTGTGGATGGCCGGAGCCTACGGCATCCTGGCCCTCGCGGGCCTTTTCCTGGTCGACCGGCTGTTCCCCCTCGTGCTGCGGCTGACCGGGGCCAAGGGGATCCAGGGCCTCTCCGACCCCGCGGGTTTCCCGGTGATCGGCATCATCCTGGCGTTGCTGGCCTTGTTCGCAACGCCGCTGTTCGTGTCGATCACCCGCCTGGGCGAGGTCGACGCCGACCGCTATTCCCTGCGCCAGGTGAACGAGCCGGACGGCCTGGCCAAGGCCCTGGTCAAGACCATCGAGTACCGCGCCGCCACGCCGTCAAAGCTGGAGGAGACGCTGTTCTACACCCATCCCGCCGTCGGCAACCGCGTCCGCATGGCCATGGACTGGAAGGCTGCTCAGATGAAGGTCGACGAGGTGCGCTAGCGTTTCCTGACGAACACCGTGCCTGCCGAATAGCCCGCTCCGAACGAGCAGATCAGGCCGGTCTCGCCCGCCGCGAAGTCCTCGCTCGACTTGTGAAAGGCGATGATCGATCCGGCCGAGGAGGTGTTGGCGTATTCGTCCAGGATGATGACGTTCTCGCCGTCCTCAGGCTCGCGGCCCAGCACGCGTTTTCCGATCATCACGTTCATGTTGATGTTGGCTTGGTGCAGCCACAGGCGTTTGAGCGTCGTGGGGGCGAGGCCGAGGTCGCCGGCGTGCTCGACGATCATCTCGGCCACCATCGGCACCACCTCGCGGAACACCTTGCGGCCCTCCTGCACGAACAGCTTGTCGGTCGCACCAACCCCGTCCGGCGCCGCGCGGTTCAGGAAGCCGAAGTTGTTGCGGATATTGTTGGAGAACACGGTCTTCAGCCGCGTGCCCAGGATGTCCCAGCCGGCGTTTTCTCCAGACGGGGGCGCATCCTCCGCCCGCTCCACGATCACCGCGGTCGCCACGTCGCCGAAGATAAAGTGGCTGTCGCGGTCGCGGAAGTTCAGGTGGCCTGAGCAGATTTCCGGATTGACCATCAACACCGCGCGGGCCGAGCCCGAAGCGACGAAGTCCGCCGCCGTCTTGATCCCGAAGGTCGCCGAGGAGCAGGCGACGTTCATGTCGAAGGCGAAGCCCTCGATCCCCAGGGCCTGCTGCACCTCGATGGCCATGGCCGGATAGGCCCGCTGCATGTTCGAGGCCGCGCAGATCACCGCGTCGATCTGGCTGACGTCCTTGCCCCACCGCGCGATCGCGTCGCGGGCGGCGGCCACGGCGATCTCGGCCAGGACCGAGATTTCCTCGTTCGGACGCTCGGGTATGACCGGACGCATGACTTCCGGGTCGATCAGTCCGGTCTTGTCGATGACGAAGCGCGACTTGATCCCCGAAGCCTTCTCGATGAACTCGGGCGAGGAGGGGGCCAGGGCGACGATCTCGCCGGCGGCGATCGCCTCGGCGTTGGCGCCGTTGAAGCGCTCCACATAGGCGTTGAAGGTCTCGACCAGCTCGGTGTTCGAGAGGCTGTGCGGTGGGGTGTAGAGCCCCGTGGCCGCGATCACGGCGTGATGCAAAACGGTCTTCTCCGACGTCGCGCCGCTTGTGGCCGGAATCCCCGGCGGGCGCTTACCGGGCAAGTGATAGCACGCCTGGGGATCGCGTCAGCCGCCTTGTGGCGCCCAGGCCACAACCCCAGATCGTCTCGACTAAGTCGGCGAACAGGCCTTTTCCCGCCGCGATTGCCCCCCACCTACCCCGCTCGGCTGGGGAGCTGGACTGTAAGAACTTGGAGTAACAAGAATGAAATCCCTCATGACCGCCGCGGCCGCCGTCGCGCTCGCCGCCGCCATCGTTCCGGCCGCGGCCCAGGCCCAAAGCCTCAGCCCCACCACCTTCTACGGCTCGGTCGGCTATAGTCACGCCGACCTAGACGAGGTGAAGCTGGGCGCGGTCAGCGGACGCCTCGGCGCGCGCTTCGGCCAGTATCTCGGTGTCGAGGGCGAGGCCGGCTTCGGCGTGAAGGACGACAGCTACCGCCCGCCGGTCAGCATCGGCGGCTCGGCCATCGACGTCGAGCTGAAGAGCACCTTCGCCGTCTACGGCGTCGGCTTCCTGCCGGTCGCCCCGAACGCCGACCTCTATGCCCGCGTCGGCTATGGCACGTCCAAGATCGAGGCCTCCGCGGCCGGCATCTCGGCCACGGCCGATGGCGAAAGCTGGAACTACGGCG
>NZ_JANOCX010000088.1:0-15669 GCF_031412415.1 Phenylobacterium sp. | reverse complement strand
ACATCGCGATCTTCGCGTCGTCGAGCGGGATCAGCCGCCAGTATGCGCCCATCGCGGCGGCCGCGGGCTGCCTGGTGGTCGACAATTCCTCGGCCTTCCGCATGCAAGCTGACATCCCGCTGGTGGTGCCGGAGGTGAACGGCGACCTGCTGGCGCGCCGCCCGTCCATCGTCGCCAATCCCAACTGCGTGGCCGCCATCGCCGTCATGGCCCTCCAGCCCCTTCACGCCCACAATCGTATCGTCCGGGTGATCGGGGCGACCTATCAGGCGGCCTCGGGCGCCGGCGCCGCAGCCATGGCCGAGCTGGAAGCCTCCACCGCCGCCTACCTGGCCGGCGAGCCCTATGCGCCGGAGGTCCTGCCCCACCCCTACGCCTTCAACCTGTTCAGCCACAACGCCGAGGTCGACGCGGCCAGCGGCTATAATGGCGAGGAGCTGAAGGCCATGGCCGAAATCCGCAAGATCATGTCGGCGCCGGACATGCGGCTCACCTTCACCTGCGTGCGGGTGCCGGTGCTGCGGGCCCATTCGATGTCGCTGGTGGTGGAGTTCGAGAACCCGGTCACACCCGCCGAGGCCGAGGCCTGGCACTCAGATGCGCCCGGCGTGAAGCTGGTCAACGACCACGCCGCCAACCACTACCCGATGCCCAATGAGGTCTCCGGCCGCGACGAGGTCTCGGTGGGCCGTATCCGCGCCGACCTCTCCGACCCCACCGGCCATACCCTGTCGATCTTCATCGCCGGCGATCAGCTCCTGAAGGGCGCGGCGCTCAACGCCGTGCAGATCGCCGAGGTCCTGGCGCGCTAGAAGGCCGGCTGCACGGCCCCGTGGTAGGTCTTCTCGATGAAGGCCTTAACCGCGGGGCTGGTCAGCGCCGCCGCCAGCTTCTGGACTCGTGGGTCGTCCTTGTTGTCCGGTCGGGCCACCAGGAAGTTCACATAGGGGCTCTGCTTGTCTTCGAGGATCAGGGCGTCCTTGGCGGGATCCAGCTTCGCGTCCAGGGCGAAGTTGGTGTTGATCACCGCCAGGTCCAGCTCGCCCAACACACGCGGCAGGGTGGCGGCCTCCAGTTCGCGGAACTTCAAGCCCTTGGGGTTGGTGGCGATATCGTTCAGCGTCGACAGCGGGTTCGCGGGATCCTTCAACGTGATCAGCCCGCCCTTCTGCAACAGCAGCAAGGCGCGGCCGCCGTTGCTCGGCTCGTTGGGGATGGCGACGCTGGCGCCCTGCGGCAGGTCGGCCAAGGCCTTGTGCTTGCGGGAATAGGCGCCGATCGGCTCGATGTGGACGCCGACCACGCGCAGGAGCTTCGTGCCGCGCGCCTTGTTGAACTCATCCAGATAGGGCGCGGTCTGGAAGTAGTTCACGTCGAGCTGCTTCTGGTCGACCTGCAGATTGGGCTGCACATAGTCGTTGAACACCTTCACATCCAGCTTCAGTCCCTGCTCCGCCAGGATCGGGCGGACCACCTCCAGGATCTCGGCGTGGGGCACGGCGGTGGCGGCGATGGTCAGGGTGTCGGGCGCGCTCTGCGGGGCCTCGCGGCTGCATGAGGCGAGGATCAAGGTGGCCGCGGCGACGATCAGGGTGCGGAACATGAAAACTCCTCGGGATGTCAGCGCCGGCTGACCTTGATGACCAGGCGGTCGCCCGCCCACTGCAGGCCCTGGACCAGGGCCAGAAGCATGAGCACGGTGACCACCATGACGTCGGTCTGGAACCGCTGGTAGCCGAAGCGGATCGCCAGGTCACCCAGCCCGCCCGCGCCCACCACCCCCGCCATGGCGGTGTAGGAGACGAGCGCGATGGCGGTTACCGTGGCGCCGGCCAGGATGCCGGGCATGGCCTCAGGCAGAAGCGCGCCGAACACGATCTGGCGCGGGGTGGCGCCCATGGCCTGGCTGGCCTCGATGACGCCGCGGTCCACCTCGCGCAGGGCGGTCTCGACAAGCCGGGCGTAGAAGGGCGCGGCGCCGACGACCAGCGGCGGGATAGCCCCGGCCACCCCGAGCGACGTTCCCACAAGCAGCACCGTCAGGGGGATCATGATGATCAGCAGTATGACGAAGGGCACGGAGCGCAGGACGTTCACCACCAAGGACAGCGCCGCATAGGCCGCGCGATTGGCCAATAGTTGCCTGGGACCTGTCAGGAACAGGATCACCCCCAGCGGCAGGCCCAGCACGATGCTGAACACCAGCGAGCCGCCCAGCATGATCAGGGTGTCGAGCAGAGCCTGGCCGACATCGGCCCAGACGACGTTGGCAAGCAGCGCCTCCATCACGCCTCCTCCACCCGCACGCCGGCCTCGGTCAGGCGGGCGCGGGCGAGGGCCACGTCGCCGCCCACCAGCGAGACCAGGAGCTGGCCGTAGGGCTCGTCGCGGATACGGTCGATGCGACCGGCCAGGATGGAATAGTCGACGCCGGTGTCGCGGGCGATGCGGCCCAGGATCGGTTCGAAGGTCGCCGCGCCCCGGAAGGTGAGCCGCAGGGTTGGCGGTCCGCCCTCGACCTTGGCCGCCGCCAATCCGGCGGCGTCGGCCACCAACCGCCGGGTCACGGGATGTCGCGGATGCAGGAAGACCTCGGCCACCTCGCCGCTCTCAACCATCGAGCCGGCGTCGAGCACGGCGACGCGATGGCAGACCCGTCGGATCACCTCCATCTCGTGGGTGATCAGCACGATGGTCAGGCCGAGTTCGCGGTTCAGATGCGCCAGCAGGTCGAGGATCTGTTCCGTCGTCTGCGGATCGAGCGCGCTGGTGGCCTCGTCGCACAGTAGGATCCTGGGGTGGTTGGCCAGGGCGCGGGCGATGCCGACCCGCTGCTTCTGGCCGCCGGAGAGCTGGGCCGGATACTTGGCCGCCTGGTCCGACAGGCCCACGAGGTCCAGCAGCTCGGCCACGCGCGCCCCAATCTGGTCGCGTGGCGTCCCGGCGACCCGCAGGGGAAAGGCGACGTTCGCCGCCACCGTCTTGGACGACAGCAGGTTGAAGTGTTGGAAGATCATGCCCACCCGGCGGCGCAAGGCGCGCAGGGCGTCGGCGTCCAGGTCGCCGACGTTGTCGCCGTCGGTGAGCACCCGGCCCAGGCTCGGCCGCTCAAGCCCGTTGATCAGCCGGATCAGAGTGGACTTGCCGGCGCCCGACTGGCCGATGACCCCGAACACCTCGCCGGCCACGACGTCGAGGTTAACGTCCTCCAGCGCCGGCGAGGGCGCGCGCGGAAAGGTCTTGCCGACGGATTGGAAGCTGATCACGCGCCATCCGTAGCGGGACGGCCGCGGCGCTCAAGGTAGAATTTCTAGGAAAAGGGCTAGGCCGTTTCCTTGAGCATTCGGCGACGTTCGACCGAGGAGGGGATACGCATGGCCTCGCGGTACTTGGCGACGGTGCGGCGGGCGATGTCGACGCCGGTTTCCTTGAGGATGTCGACGATGCTGTCGTCGGAGTGGACGTCGCCATCCGTGCGCTCGGCGTCGATCAGCTGCTTGATCTTGTGGCGCACGCTTTCGGCCGAATGGGCCTCTCCGCCGGACGATGAAGCGATGGAGGAGGTGAAGAAGAACTTCAGCTCGAACATGCCGCGCGGGGTGGTCATGTATTTGTTGGACGTCACCCGGCTGACGGTGGACTCATGCATGCCGATGGCGTCGGCCACGGTCTTGAGGTTCAGCGGCCGCAGATGCTCGACGCCATAGGCCAGGAAGCCGTCCTGCTGGCGGACGATCTCGGAGGCTACCTTGAGGATGGTCTTGGCCCGCTGGTCGAGGCTCTTCACCAGCCAGTTGGCGCTGGCCATGCAGTCGGCCACGAAGACCTTCTCCTGGTCCGTCCGCGCCGCGCCCGAGACGCGGGCGTGGTAGCGCTGGTCGACCAGCAGCTTGGGCAGGGTGTCAGTGTTCAGCTCCACATGCCACAGTCCGCCCTGGCCCTCGCGCACGGAGACGTCGGGCGCCACGGGCTGGGAGGGCTCGCCGCCAAAGGCCGCGCCGGGTCGCGGCGTAAGAGCGCGCAGTTCGGCGACCATGTCGCGCAGGTCTTCGTCATCGACGCCGCAGGCCTTGCGTAGCGCGGACATGTCGCGCTTGGCCAACAGCTCCAGATTGTCCAGCAGAGCCATCATCGCCGGGTCGCAGCGATTCAGCTCCTGCAGCTGCAGCATCAGGCATTCGCGCACGTCGCGGGCGAAGACGCCCGTGGGCTCGAAGCCGTGCAGGACCTTGAGGACCGATTCGACCATGGGCAGGCCGCAGCCCAGCCGCTCAGCGGCGTCCTCGAGGTCGCAACGCAGATAGCCACCCTCGTCGACGGAATCGATCAGCACGGTGGCCACGGCGATCTCGCCGGGCGACAGCCGCGCCACGGAGAGCTGGTCGTGCAGGTGCTCGGAGAGGGTCTTTTCCTTGGTCAGCCGGCCTTCGAAATCGTCGCCGTCCTCGAAACCGCCGCCGCCGGAGCCGGCCTTGGACCAGTCGATGGCGCCGCCGGCCTGCTGGGCCTCTGAATCGCCCGTCGCGACCTCGCCGGGCGAGGCCTGATCGTGGGTGATGTCCATGTGCGGCTCTGCGCCGCTGTCGGGAATCTGGTCGACGGAGAAGTCGTCGGACTCTCGGGGCGTGTCCTCGCGATCAGGCTCCTGGTCGCCTTCGTCCCGGGCCAGTAGCGGGTTGCGCTCCAGCTCGCCCTCGACATAGGCCTCGAGCTCGAGATTCGACAATTGCAGCAGCTTGATCGCCTGCTGCAGCTGGGGGGTGATGACCAGCCCCTGGCCTTGCCGAAGTTCCAAACGCGCGCCGAGCGCCAAAGCCGCCTCCTGGCCTGAATCTTGCTCAAGCCTAAGCCGCCCATCCCCACCGATTGGTTAACTTGCCAAAGAATCCCGCGCGGACGCCGGGGGAGCGGCGCCCGCGCGGGCCGGCGTCACGCGGCGACCGCCTCGCGGGCGCGCGACAGGGGGGCCCAGTCATGGTCGGGATAGACACCGGCCATCATTCGATCGACATAGGCGACGAGGTTCTCGAACCGCAGGGCCTGGTCGCGGATCGGGGCTTCGAAATAGGGCGTCATCAGGCCGGCCAGCACGCCAAAGGCGATGGCGTCGACGCCGGTCGCGCGTTGTCCCATCATGAAGGGCTTGTCGCCGAACAGGGCCGAGAGGGCGGCCAGCGAGCGCACGCCCAATCCCAGGACCTCGGCTTCGGAATGGCGGCCCACGCCAACCGCGCGGATGTTGGCGGCCACGGCGTCCTGGATTTCGCGCTTCAGGTCCCGTTGCATTTCAGGCGGCATGCCCGCGAAAAACTGGGCCGGACCCTTCACGTAGTTCTCCGGCATCAGCCACCGGACATGGGCGGTGGTCCAGCCGAAGTGGTTTTCGATCATCCGCTCGATGGCCCAGGCCTGGGCGCGTTCCACGGGGCAGAGACCCTGATCGAAGTCGATCCCGTACTTTTGCTCCAGATGCAGCCGGATGAAGTGGCTGTCGGCGATCATCTCGCCATCGTCCTCGATCCACGGAAGCTGACCCTTGGGCGAGGTCTCCGGCATGGCTGGGACCTTCACATAGTCGAGACCCGCCATCCGCAGATGGACTTCGGTCTTGGTCACATAGGGGCTCACCTCAGGCAGGCCGAAATTGGCGCCGGCGACGTAGAGCGTGATCATTGGGGTCCCTCCTTGATCTGACCCCCTAGGCTTAGCGACGGTCTGCTGCCACCATGCTGTCAGCAGCGTGGCGGCATGCTGCGGACATGACGAAACGGATTTCCATGAGACGCGCGGACCGGCTGTTCCAGATCATCCAAATCCTGCGCCGTTCGCGCGGGCCGATCACCGCCGACAAGGTGGCCGATGAACTGGAGACCTCCAAGCGCACGGTCTATCGCGACATCGCCACCCTGATGGGCCAGCGCGTGCCGATCCGGGGCGAAGCCGGCATGGGCTATGTGCTGGACCAGGGCTTCGACCTGCCGCCCCTGATGCTGACCCCCGACGAGATCGAGGCCGCGGTGTTGGGCGCTCAATGGGTGATCGGTCGCGGCGACCCGGCCCTGGCGCGGGCCGCCGAGGACCTGATCGCCAAGATCGCCGCCGCCGTGCCCGAACGGCTCAGACCCTATGCCCTGGAGCCGACCAGCCGGGTTCCGCCGGCCTGGAAGACCGAGCCCGACCGGGTGGACATGGCTCAGGTCCGCGTGTCGATCCGCGGCGGACGCAAGATCAGGCTCAGCTATCGCGACGAGCAGGAGCGGCCCACCGATCGCATGATCTGGCCCATCACGATCGGCTACATGCAGACCGTCCGACTGCTGATCGGCTGGTGCGAACTGCGCCAGGACTTCCGCAGCTTCCGCACCGACCGGGTGGAGGCGGCCGACTTCCTGGAAGACCGCTACCCTGAGCGTCCCGCCGCTCTGAGGGCCAAGTGGCGCGCCAGCATCGCGACCAGGCCGCATCCGCCGCACAAGGCTCCGGTCCCCGCGTGAGGAGAAGCGCGAGACTTAGCTGACACCTAGTTCTTGTACCGCTCGAACCAGGCCAGGATCGCCTGGGTCTTGGCGCCCGATTGCGAGGGCCGGATGGCGATGCCGCCGTGCGAGGCGTCGGGCACCTTGACCAGGGCTGTCGGCACGCCGCGAAGCTGGAGCGCCTGATAGTACTGCTCGGACTCGCCCACGGGGGTGCGCAGGTCCTTCTCGCCCACCACCACCAGGGTCGGGGTCTTCACATTGCCAACCAGCGCGAGCGGCGAGCGGGCCCAATAGCCCTGCGGATCCTCCCACGGCATCTTGCCGAACCAGTAGCTGGCCATGAAGGCCGCACCGTCGACAGTCAGCACCTGGCTCACCCAGTTGATCACCGGCTTCTGGGTGGCGGCGGCCTTGAAGCGATAGGTCTTGCCGACGATCCAGGCGGTCAGAGCCCCGCCCCCCGAGCCGCCGGTCACGTACAACCGCTGGGGATCGGCCACGCCCTTGGCGACGGCGGCGTCCACCACGCTCATCAGGTCGTCGTAGTCGTGGTCGGGATACTTCTTGTCGATCTCGTTGGCGAAGGCCTGGCCATAGCCGGTCGAGCCGCGCGGGTTGGAATAGACCACCACATAGCCCGCCGCCGCATAGAGTTGGTTGTCCGTCGAGAAGACCGGGCCATAGGCCGAGAACGGCCCGCCATGGATCTCCAGGATCAGCGGATATTTCTTCGCGGGGTCGAAGTTGGGCGGCAGGACGATCCAGGCGTCGATGGCCTTGCCGTCATAGGCCGAGGTCACCGGCAGCTTTTCCACCTTGCCCAGGGTCTTGCCGGTGAACAGGTCGGCGTTGAGCGCCGTCATCTTGCGCGACCCGCCGCCGGCGGTCACGGCCAGGTCGGAGGGCCGCTCAGTCGTCCCTTGGGTGAAGGCCACGGCGCCGGTGTCGGACACGGAGAAGGCGCCGCCCGTGTAGGGACGGTCCAGCGCCGAGCCGGTCAGACCCTCCGCCATCGGGGTGATCCTGCCGTCAAGGCCGATCCTGGCCAGCTTCTTCACCGCGTGGTCGTCGTAGCTCACCACCAGGCCGCGGCCGTCGCGCGACCACTGCGCCGCGTCGATGCTGCGGTCGAGGTTGGCGGTCAGGGACCGGGCGTTCTTGCCGTCACGGTCCATCACATAGAGCTGGGCGTTCTCATAGCTGCGGCGCGCGGCGTCGTCATAGCCGAGATAGGCGATCAGGCGGCCGTCGGGGGAGACCTCCGGCGCCACGTCGGGGCCGACTCGCGTGGTCAGCGGGCTCAGCGCGCCGTCGGCCACCCCGACCTGCCAGATCTCGCTCTCGTTGGGGTCGCGCTCCCAACCCTTGTTGCGGTTGGCGGCGAACAGCACGTGACGGCCGTCGCGGCTCCAGGTCAGGGGTCCGTTGTCGTCGAACCGGCCGAAGGTGAGCTGGCGCGGGGCGCCTCCATCCGCCGAGACCACGAAGACGTGGCTGAAGCCGGGCTTCAACTCTCCATCTCCATCGGCCCGCCAGGTGACGCGGCTCTCGACCCGCAGGGGGGCCGCCCACTTGGCGCCCTCCGGCCTGGCCATCGGCGCCGCCAGCTTGGCCAGCTCGTCGGGGGTCAGCATGGTGATGGCTAGGCTCTTGCCGTCCGGCGACCAGGCCAGGTCTCCCGGCGCCTGCTCGAGAGTGGCGACCTGGGCCGAGCGGCCGCTGGCGATCCAGCGCACGTGGATCTGCGGGCCGCCGTCGGGAGCCGAGACCACATAGGCCAGGCGCTGGCCGTCCGGCGACCAACGGGGCCGGCTATTGGAGCGGTCGTCGGAAACCAGCGGCGTCTGAGCGCCGCTCTTCGGGTCGACCAACCAGATCGACCGCTTGCCCCGGTCGGTCATGATGTCGTTGCTGACCCGCACATAGGCGATCGCGCCGCCATCGGGACGGAACTGCGGATCAGACGCGTATTCCAGCCCGAACAGGTCGCGCGGCGTGAACACCCGCGAGGGCGCTTCGGCCACCTGGGCCGCGACGGGCGTGACGGAAAGCACGGCGCACGCCGCGAACAGAAGGCTGAAGGAACGCATTGAGGGGGGAGTCCTGGCCGCCCCATTGCGGCGCGCCCATAGACAGACCTCAGGTCGGTTTTGTCCAGATAGCTGCGGCCTCAGCCGAAGCGTTCGCCCAGATAGACGCGGCGGACTTCAGGATTGTCGACGATCTCGCTGGGCGAGCCCTCGAACAGGACCTCGCCGGCGTGGATGATCGAGGCGCGGTCGATGATGTCCAGGGTCTCGCGGACATTGTGGTCGGTGATCAGGATACCGATGCCGCGGCCCCTTAGGTAGGAGATCACCTCTCGGATGTCGGCGATGGCCAGCGGATCGATGCCGGCGAAGGGCTCGTCCAGCAGCATGAAGGACGGCTCGCTGGCCAGCGCCCGGGCGATCTCCACCCGGCGCCGCTCGCCGCCCGACAGCGAGATGGCCGGCGACTTGCGCAGATGCTCGATACGCAGTTCGCCCAGCAGTTCGGTGACCGTGGCCTTGGCCCGGGCGACGCTGGTCTCGCGCAGCTCGACCACGGCCATGACGTTCTCCTCCACGCTCATGGCGCGGAAGATCGAGGTTTCCTGCGGCAGGTAGCCGACCCCCATGCGCGCGCGCTGGTACATCGGCTGGCCGGTGATGTTCTCGCCGTCCAGATAGATCGAGCCGTAGTCGGCCGGGATCAGGCCGGTGATCATGTAGAAGCAGGTGGTCTTGCCGGCGCCGTTGGGGCCGAGCAGGCCGACCACCTCGCCCCGCGCCAGGCGCAGTGAGACGCCCTTGACCACCGGGCGACCACGGAACGACTTGCCGACATTATCGACCACCAGGCCCTCGCCGGCGAGTTCCGGCAGGGTGGCGAATTGTTCGGTGCGCACCCTAGCGACGCGGGGCGGAGGGTCCCGCCGCTTGCTTTTCAGGATAGATCACCGCGCGCGGCCGGGTCTTTCCGCCGCGGCCCTTGGAATTGGCCTGCATCTGCGCGTCGCCTGTGGCGACATTGACGACCAGTCGCTCGCCGCGCAGGACGTTCTGGCCGTTCACCGCCACGACATCCCCGGTGATCACGATCTTCTCGCCCAGCACGTCGTAGTCGGCCGCGTCGCCGCGCACCTTCTGCTGGGGAGTCACATAATAGACGTTGCCGAGAGCCTCGACCCGGTCGAGCGCGCCGCAGGTGGCGCCCTTGCCCCCAGCGCGGGCCGCGCCCTTCTTGCTGTAGGTCTTCAACACATCGGCGCGCAGACGGGTGCGATCCTGCAAGGCCTCGGCCGAGCCGCTCCAGATGGACAGGCACTGGGTGTTGATCACCTCCAGCGCGTCGGCGGTGATGTCCATGGGGGCGTCGGAGCCCTGGTCGAGCTGTGCGCTGGCCGGCCCCGCGGCCACCAGGGCGACGGCGAGGGCGCCGGCGGCCCAGCGTGTCATCTCAAGCTTGCTCATGCTCATGAAGCTCATGCGCCCCAAACCCAGTCGGTGGAAGTCTACTTCGATTCAATGCGGCCGCGCACGCCGCCTTTGAAGACCAGACGCTCGCCCTTGTCGTATACGCCATAGGACTTCGCGGTGATTTCGCCAAGCGATCCGACGCCCGAGATCTGGCCCTGGCCTTCCAGTTCGCCGGTGGCGGTGTTGAAGATCGAGCTGGCGGTGTCGAAGTTGGCGTTGGCGCCGTTCATCTTGACCCCGCCGTCCAGGTTCAGCACCCGCCGGTCTTCGCGATAGACCCCGGACTTGGCGGTGATGCGGGTGGGGTTGGCGCCTTCCTCGTCGAGGATCAGGGTCGGCTTGTCCAGGACCACGCGCTGATAGTCGTTCTCGTCACGCACCGCCACGGTGGCGGTCAGCACGAAGGCGCGGCCCTTTTCGTCGCGGCCGACGAAGCGCGGATTGACCAGCTGGATCGGCTCGTCGGCCTCCGACGGCGCGGCGGCGCCGCCCATCACCGTGGCGTGGACCACGAAGCCGCCCATGGACAGCAGGATCAGCACGATGGCCGCCGGGAGCGCGACGCGCAGCCGCCGGATCAGCCGCGAACGCCGGCGCCAGCGGGAAAAGTCCCGGCCGGGCGGCGTGGCGGAGATCGTGGCGGCGGTCACCGAGGGACCTCAGGCGTGAGCGAAGATGTCGACCTCTTCCCATCCCGCCACGTCGAGCATGGCGCGGTGGGGCAGGAAGTCGAAACAGGCGCGGGCGAGATGATCGCGACCCTCGCGAACCAGCATCGCGTCCAGCCGCGCGCGCAGGGCGTGCAGGTGCAGGACATCGGAGGCCGCGTAGGCGAGCTGGTCGTCGGAGAGCTTGGCCGCCCCCCAGTCCGAGCTTTGCTGCGCCTTGGACATGTCGACGCCCAGCAGCTCGCGCGAAACGTCCTTCAGCCCATGGCGGTCGGTATAGGTCCGCGCCAGCTTGGAGGCGATCTTGGTGCAGTAGACGGGAGCGGTCATGACTCCAAGGTGCAGGTGGAACATGGCGATATCGAAGCGGCCGAAGTGAAAGATCTTCACGACCTTGGAATCGGTGAGCAGCCGCTTCAGGTTGGGGCAATCATAGTCGGGGCGGGAAAGCCGCACCACATGTGCGTCCCCCTTGCCGTCCGAGAGCTGGACCACGCACAGGGGATCACGCCCCAGCCGCAGTCCCATGGTCTCGGAATCGATCGCCACGGCCTCGGCGTCCATCAGGACGCCGGCCGGCAAGTCGCCTTCGTGCAGGAAATTAGCCACGGGCTCTCACGCTCCGGATCAAACTGAATCCTCTCACTATAGAGAGGAGGATGGTGCCCAGGAAAGGACTCGAACCTTCACGACCTTACGGCCACTGGCACCTGAAGCCAGCGCGTCTACCAATTCCGCCACCTGGGCCCGATCCGCCGGATCGCGCGAGGGGCGTTCCTTAGGGCGCCGACTTGGCCGGGTCAACGCCCGTTTGCGAGGCGTTCAGCGTCGCGCCGTTCAGGTCGCATTGCCGCGACGCGGCGCATCGTCTATCCGGGCGACGTCGAACTCTTCTGAAATTCAAGCGGGTGTCATGCAGGATCTGGTCACCGTCTTCGGCGGGTCGGGCTTCGTCGGAAGCCAGGTGGTGCGGGCGCTGGCCCGTCAGGGCTTGCGGGTCCGGGTCGCCGTTCGCCAGCCGCACCTGGCCCACACCATGCGCCTGCTCGGCGACGTTGGGCAGATCGAGGTGGTCCAGGCCAATGTCCGGGTCGCCGATTCCGTGCGTCGGGCCCTGCAAGGCGCCACCGCCTGCGTGAACATGGTGGGCGTGCTTTATGAGACCGGTCGCCAGAAGTTCGACGCCGTCCAGACCGACGGCGCGCGCAATGTCGCGGTCGCCGCCAAGGCGCTAGGCGTGACCCGCCTGGTGCAGGTCTCGGCCCTCGGCGCCGACGCCGCCTCCATCTCGAAGTACGCCCGCTCCAAGGCCGCCGGCGAAGCCGCCGTGCGCGAGGCCTTCCCCGACGCCACGATCCTGCGGCCGTCCGTGGTGTTCGGGAACGGCGACGGATTCTTCAACAAGTTCGCCGAGATGGCGGTGATCAGCCCGGTCCTGCCGCTGGTCGGCGGGGGCGCGACCAGGTTCCAGCCTGTGTTCGTCGGCGACGTGGCCAAGGCCGTGGCTCGCGCCGTGTCGGCGACCGACAGCGCCGGCAAGACCTACGAACTGGGCGGTCCGGCGGTCTATTCGTTCCGCGAGATCCTGGAGCTGATCCTGAAGGTCACCGAGCGCCGCAGGATTCTCGCGCCGCTGCCCTTCCCCGTCGCCCGGCTGATCGGCCAACTCTCCGCGCCGCTGGCCATGTTCACGCCGTGGGCTCCGCCGCTGACCGCCGACCAGGTCGAGCTGTTGAAGACCGACAATGTGGTGTCGGGCGCGCTTCCGGGCCTGGCGGAGCTGGGCGTCTCACCGACCACGGTGGAGGCGATCCTGCCGACCTATCTCTACCGCTTCCGCAAGGGCGGCCAGTTCGCCGACCAGACGGAATCGGTCGCGGTCTAGCTTGCTGTGAACTGCAGAACGCCCAATCCGATCACGCCGACCGCGATCCGCCACCAGCCGTAGGGCGCCAAGCCGAAGCGGTTGATGAAGTCCAGCATGGTCCGCACGACGATCAGGCCGGAGATGAAGCTGACCACGAAGCCGACCGCGATGATGCCGAGGTTATCGCTGGTCAAGACGTCCTTGTTCTCCCAGAAATCCAGGGCGAAGGCGCCGACCATGGTCGGAATGGCCATGAAGAACGAGAACTCGGCCGCCGCGCGGCGGTCGATGCCCAGCAGCACCCCGCCGACGATGGTGGCCCCCGACCGCGAGACGCCGGGCACGATCGACAGGCACTGACAGAGGCCGATCCCCAGGGTGCGCTTCCAGGAAAGCGCCATGGAGTCAGCCTCCTTGGGGGCCGGGGCCCAGCGGTCGACGGCGATGAGCGCGATCCCCCCCAGGATCAGCATGACGCAGATCAGACCGGCGCTCTCGAACAGCACCGTCTTGATGAAGTCGTGCAGGGTCAGGCCGACGATCACCGAGGGGATCACGGCGATCACCACGCTGGCGGCGAACCATCTCGCCTTGGGATCGCTGGGCAGGCGAAGGAACACGCCCCATAGGCGTTGGAAATAGAGCACCACGACCGCCAGGATCGCGCCCAGCTGGATCATGACGCTGAAGGTGTCCCAGAAGCCGTCGGGCAGGCCGAGCAGGGTCTTGGTCAACAGCAGATGCCCGGTGGAGGAGACCGGAATGAACTCCGTCAGCCCTTCGACGAGGCCGAGGATGACGGCGTAGATCCAATCGGCCACGGCGGAACTCCTTGCTGGGACGGAGGAAGACAAGGCCGCGAACAGGGTAAACATGACGTTTATCCAATTATTGGACTATATTTTGCCCAAGAAGCGATGGTGGTCGACCAAAGCTTCGGCGATCGGAGCCATCTGGTCTATTTTTGGTACTGTAAGGTTTTCGGCGGGAGCGTTTTTCTGTAGAACCGCGCCGCGCCCACCTTGGGCGGGAGGCGCCGCCATGGCCGAACGAATGCTGAAGTTCACGACCGTCGAGCGGATCACGCCGGCCAAACGCGCGGCGACCGCGCGCGCCGGCGACTTCCACGAGATCTATGCCGACTTCATCGACGCTAAGGCGGCCGAGCAGGCCTCGCGCTGCTCGCAGTGCGGCATCCCGTTCTGCCAGACCCATTGTCCGCTCCACAACAACATCCCCGACTGGCTGCGGATGACCGCCGAGGGCCGGCTGCGGGAAG
The DNA here is from genome assembly GCF_031412415.1 of Phenylobacterium sp. Classification (GTDB taxonomy): domain Bacteria; phylum Pseudomonadota; class Alphaproteobacteria; order Caulobacterales; family Caulobacteraceae; genus Phenylobacterium. The sequence continues at coordinate 1,876 of NZ_JANOCX010000088.1, read as the reverse complement.
CCTACGACCTCTCCCAGGCCACAAACTCCATGCCTGAGATCTGCGGCCGCATTTGTCCGCAGGATCGGCTGTGTGAGGGCTCCTGCACCATCGAGCAGTCCGGCCACGGCACCGTCACCATCGGGGCTGTGGAACGCTACCTGACCGACAAGGCCTGGGAAGAAGGCTGGGTCGCGCCCCTGCGCGCCGGTCCCCCGCGCGGCCAGTCCGTGGGCGTGATCGGGGCCGGCCCCGCGGGCCTGGCCGCCGCCGAACGCCTGCGCGAGGGCGGCTACGAGGTCACCATCTATGACCGCCACGACCGCGCGGGCGGCCTGCTGATCTACGGCATTCCCGGCTTCAAACTGGAGAAGGAGGTGGTGGAGCGCCGCACCCGCCGCCTGGCCGAGGGCGGTATCGTCTTCAAGCTGAACTTCGAGGTCGGACGCGACGCCACCCTGGACCAGCTGCGCCAGCGCCACGACTCGATCCTGATCGCCACGGGGGTCTATGCCGCCCGCGACCTGATCGTTCCCGGCGCGGGCTCGGCGGGGGTGACGCCGGCGCTCGACTACCTGATCGCCTCCAACCGCACGGGCCTGGGCGACAGCGTTCCCGCCTTCGAGAGCGGTGAGCTGGACGCGCAAGGCCGCGATGTGGTCGTGGTTGGCGGCGGCGACACCGCCATGGACTGCGTCCGTACCGCCGTGCGCCAGGGGGCGAAGTCGGTCACCTGCCTCTATCGCCGCGACCGGGCCAACATGCCGGGATCGGCCCGTGAGGTCGCCCATGCCGAGGAGGAGGGCGTGGTGTTCGAATGGCTGGCCGCGCCCCGCGCCGTGCTGGGCGAGGCTGGCCAGGCTGCCGGCCTGCGCGCGGCGCGCATGCGGCTGGGCCCGCCCGACGCCACGGGCCGCCAGGCGCCCGAGGAAGTCGAGGATGGCGCCTTCGACCTGCCCGCCGACCTGGTGATCAAGGCGCTCGGCTTCGATCCCGAGGACCTGCCGCGCGCGTTCGACGCGCCCGGCCTTGCGGTCACCCGCTGGGGCACGCTGAAGGCCGACTTCAAGTCCATGGAGACCACCTTGCCCGGCGTGTTCGCAGCCGGCGACATCGTGCGCGGCGCCTCACTGGTGGTCTGGGCCATCCGCGACGGCCGCGACGCCGCCGACGCCATCCACGCCTATCTGAACCAACCCGCGCTGGCCGCGGCGGAGTGAGCGACATGCCCCACCTCCCCCAGACTGAGACGCAGCGCTATCTCACCAACCGCCAGCGCCTGATCGACGGCCACGCCTACAACCCCGCCGACGAGCGCGACGCCTGCGGCGTGGGCCTGGTCTGCGCCCTTGACGGCCAGCCGCGCCGCGAGGTGGTGGAGTTGGCCATCCGGGCCTTGAAGTCCGTCTGGCACCGGGGCGCCGTCGACGCCGACGGCAAGACCGGAGACGGTGCGGGCATCCTGCTGTCCGTGCCTCAGGACTTCTTCGCCGACCAGGTCGCCCGTATCGGCCACACGGTGCGGCCGGGCCCGATCGCCGTGGGCCAGGTCTTCCTGCCGCGCAACGACCTCGGGGCCCAGGAGGCCGCGCGGACCATCGTCGAGGCCGAGGCCCTGCGGTTCGGCTTCTACATCTATGGCTGGCGCCAAGTGCCGGTGGACACCTCGGTGATCGGTGAGAAGGCCAACGCCACGCGGCCCGAGATCGAGCAGATCATGCTGGCGCCGCCTGCCGGCCTCTCCGGCGAGCCGCTGGAGCGCGCCCTGTTCCTATGCCGCAAACGCATCGAGAAGAGGGTCGCCGCCGCCGCCATCCGCGACTTCTACCTGTGCTCGTTCTCGGCCCGCCAGCTGATCTACAAGGGCATGTTCCTGGCCGAGCATATCGACACCTTC
>NZ_JANOCX010000087.1:0-1917 GCF_031412415.1 Phenylobacterium sp. | reverse complement strand
CACATGAAGCCGACCGCCAACGGCGAGATTTTCGATATGGGCGTGGCCTCGGCCGCCCACACCACCTTGCCGCTGCCTTCCATCGTGGAGGTGACCAACCTCGACAACGGCAAGGCGATCAAGGTGCGGGTCAACGACCGCGGCCCGTTCGTCGGCGGCCGGGTGATCGACCTGTCGCGGGAGGCCGCGCGCCAGCTCGGCTATGATCGCCAGGGCACCGCCAATGTCCGCGTGCGCTATGTGGGGCCGGCCGAGCTGGGCCCGCCGGACGCTGGCCTGCGCCACGCCGCCTATGACGGATCGCCCGCGCCCGGCGCGACCCTTCCTTCGGCGCCCATCGCCTATTCGGGCCTCGCCGCGCCGACCGCCGTGGCCTCCGCGCCGCTCCCGACGCTCGCCTCGGCCCCTGCGCCGAGAGCCATCCCCGTCAGTTCCGGCGGGTACAAGGTTCAAGCCGGCGCCTTCTCTGACGCCGGCAACGCCCGCCGCGTCGCCGATCAGTTGGCGGCAGCAGGCCCCGCGACCATCGAACCGGTGCAGCGCGCCGACGGGGTCACCCTCTACCGCGTGATGCTGGCCGGGGGCGCCGACGAGGGCGAGGCCTGGACGGTGCGGGATCGGGTGGCGTCCTACGGCTTCGCCGAGGCTCGCGTCGTTCGGCCCTTCTAGGGCGCTGGACAAAGCCGGCGAACCGGCCAATTTGGCCGCGTGGCACGTGGTCGGTTCATCACTTTCGAAGGCGGCGAGGGCGCCGGAAAATCGACACAGGTCAAACGCCTGGTCGAGCGCCTGCGTGCGGCCGGCCATGAGGTGGTCGCCACCCGTGAGCCCGGCGGCTCACCCGGCGCGGAGTCGATCCGCGACCTGGTCCTGAAGGGCTCGGCCGATCGCTGGAGCCCGGCGACCGAGACTCTGCTGATGTACGCAGCCCGCCGCGACCACATCGAGCGCGTCATCACGCCGGCCCTGGCGCGCGGGGCCTGGGTGGTTTGCGACCGCTTCGCCGACTCCACGCGGGCCTATCAGGGCGGTGCGGGTGGGGTAGAACCCGACCTGATCGCGGCGCTGGAGGACCATGTGATGGGCGCGGCCAGACCCGACCTGACGCTGGTCTTCGACCTGCCGGTTGAGGTGGGCCTGGCGCGCGCCGAGGTCCATGCCGCCGCCGCGGGCCACGCCGAGACGCGCTTTGAGTCCAAGGGCGTCGCCTTCCACGAGCGTCTGCGCGCGGCGTTCAAGGCCATCGCGGCGGCCGAACCCAACCGCTGCGTCTTGATCGACGCGGCCGACGGCATCGAGGGCGTCGAGGCTCAGGTTTGGAACGCGGTGTCCGCGCGGCTGACGGTCCATGGCTGAGCACCACCCCAACGAGACCTTTACCCTGCAGGGGCACGAGGCCGCCGAGGCGTCCTTCGAGGACGCGCGCGAACGAGGACGCCTGCACCACGCCTGGCTGTTGACGGGACCGGAAGGGGTCGGCAAGGCCACCTTCGCCTACCGCGCCGCGCGTCGCCTGCTGGGTGCGCCGGCCGAGCCGAACTATGGGATACTGGGCGCCGCGCCGGATCATCCGGTCAGCCGCCAGATCATCGCCCACTCGCACCCCGATATCCTGGTGCTGGAGCGGGTGGGCGAGGACGGCAAGCCGCGCAAGGTCATCCCGGTCGACGAGGCCCGCAAGCTCTCGGAGTTCTTCTCCAAGTCGCCCGCCACGGCGCCGCACCGGGTGGCGATCATCGACGCCGCCGACGACCTCAACGTCAACGCCGCCAACGCGGTGCTGAAGACTCTGGAGGAACCGCCGTCGCGCGGAGTCCTGCTGCTGGTCTCCCATTCGCCGGGACGGCTGCTGCCGACCATCCGCTCGCGGTGTCGCCGGCTGGCCTTCCACGCCCTGCCGGAGGATGAGGTCGCCGC
>NZ_JANOCX010000086.1:0-16992 GCF_031412415.1 Phenylobacterium sp. | reverse complement strand
GCACCTCTGCCTTGGCCAGCACCTGGCCAAGATGGAGATGCGGATACTCTGGGAAGAGATGCTGCCTCGCTTGAAGAGCCTGCGGCTGAACGGCGAGGCCAAGCAGTCGCTGGCTGTGTTCGTCAACGGCCCCAAGAGCCTTCCCATCGCCTTCGAGATGGCCTGAGCCGGTGAGTTCGACGCTGGAGCCCCGGCTGGCTGCCTATATCGCCGGCCGGATGCCGGAGGCGAGCGAGGTGGCGGTCGACAGCCTGGGCCGCATCTCGGGCGGCGCCTCGCGGGAGACCTATCGCTTCCGGCTGACCTGGCGGGACGCGGCGGGGACGCCACGCGAGCGCAAGCTGATCCTGCGCCGCGATCCGCCCGCCTCATTGATCGACACCGAACGGCGGATCGAGTTCGAGGCCTATCGCGCCTTCCACGGCTCGGCGGTCCCCGTGCCGGAGATGCTGTGGCTGGAGGAAGCCGACGCCGCCCTCGACCACCCCTTCTTCGTCGCCGAGGAAATCGCCGGCCACCAGGCCTCGCCGGGCCTGCTGTGGGCCGAGCCCTACGCAGGCTGTCATCAGCATCTGGCCGAGCGGAAGTGGACGATCCTGGGCGAGATCGCCAAGGCCGACCCCCTGGCCCTGGGCCTGGACAAGGTGATGGAGCCGGTCACGGCCGACGCCTGCTGGAAACGCGAGCTGGTTTACTGGGAGGGCGTGCTGGACGAGGACGAGGCCGAACCCCTGCCGATCATCCGCGCGGCGATCCGTTGGCTGCGCGCCAACCCGCCGCCGCCGGCCCAGAAGGTGGGCGTCGTGCATGGCGACTACCGAACCGGCAACTTCCTATTCGACACCAAGGGCGAGATCCACGGGGTCCTCGACTGGGAGATGGCCCACCTGGGCGATCCGCTGGAAGACCTGGGCTGGAGCTTCAATCCGGTCTGGAGCTTCGGCCGCGTCCTGGCCGGTGGACTGATCCCGCAGGACGAGGCGGTGGCGATCTGGGAACGATCCAGCGGGCTCAAGGCCGACCCTGCGGCGCTCCAGTGGTGGACCCTGTTCAACTGCGTGAAGGGCCAGGCGATCTGGGTTTCCTCGGCGCGGGCCTGGATCGACGGCGGCAACCGCGAACCGATCATGGCCTATCCGCCCTGGGCCCTGCAGAACGCTCAGGACCGCGCCGCGCTGAAGGTGATGGGACGCCTATGAAACCCGATGTCCCCGCCGTCCTGATCGAGACCGCGGGCCTGCTGGCTCGCAACGCCGACCCGAGTCTTCCTCCCGCCGAACGCGCCAGCGCGTTGGGCCTATCCGCCGCCCTTCTGGGCTTCGCCGCCCAGGCCTGGGACGGGGCGGCGCACAACCTGGTCCAGGAGAACCGCGCGATCCGGTCGCTGCTGGGCGAGGCAGGGTCCGATGACGACCTGCGACTCTCGGCGCTGTCGGTGGAAAACGCCCGACTGCGCGCCGCCCTGATCGCGCTCCAAGCGCAGGTCGAGGGCAAGGACCCGGCGAAGGAGGCCGCCATCTGGGCCGAGCTCGTGGCATCGACGGAGCGCCGCCTGGTGGCCGGGTCGCCGGCCTAGCTGTTCGCCGCTCGCGAATCCGCCGGGGCTTCGTCCCGCTCGGCCATCCCGTAGTCTCGCAAGACGCTCGCTACCCGTAAGCGATAGTCCGCAAACACCGCCGCCCGTCCGGCGGCTTGCGCCGAGCGATGCGCTTCCAGCCGCCGCCACGCCGCCACCGCCGCCTCGTCGCGCCAGAACGATAGGGACAGCACCTTGCCGGGCGTGCTGAGGCTCTCGAACCGCTCGATGGAAATGAAGCCGTCGATGTCGTCCAACAGCGGTCGAAGACCCGCGGCGATGTCGAGATAGGTCTGGAACCGACCCATCGCCGGCTCGGCCTCGAAGATCACCGCGATCAAAGCATCACCGGGGTCAGGAAGGTGCGCTCTTCCGACAGGATGAAGCGCTGGGTCTGAGCCATGGCGAAGTTGGCGGCCCCGGCAGGGTCGGTTTTCAGCCGAGCTCGATAGGTCTCGTAGGCCGCGAGGCTCTCAAAGGAGATCAGGGCGTGGGCGATGTTGTTCGTGCCTTCGTGCGGCAGCCAGTAGCCCAGCAGGTCGCCGCCGCAGGCCGGGATGATGGTCAACCAGTTGCGCGCATAGGCCTCGAAGGCGTCGCGCTGGAAGGGATCGATGACATAGCGGATGGCGCAGGTGACGGTCATGGGGGCTCCGGATTGAACGCCCCATCCTAACTCCGCCACTGTCCCTCACGGTTCGATCCAGGTCGAAGCGTCCACGTCCGCGCCGTGCTAGGCTCGAGGCATGAAGCTGGGTCCCGACATCGTTCGCATCGCCGCCCTGCTGGGCGATCCGGCGCGGGCGAACATGCTGGCGGCGCTGATGGCCGGCCAGGCTTTCACCGCCGGCGAGCTTGCCCGCGAGGCCGGCGTCACGCCGCAGACCGCGTCCAGCCACCTCGCCAAGCTTGTCGACGGAGGCTTGATCGTGGGACGTCGCCAGGGCCGCCACGTCTATTTCACCCTGGCCAGCGACGAGGTCGCCGATCTACTCGAAACCCTGATGGGTTTGGCCGAGCGCGCCGGTCACCGCCGCGTGCGACCGGGTCCCAGCGAGCCGGCCCTCCGCCAGGCGCGGGTCTGCTACGATCATCTGGCGGGAGACCTGGGCGTGGCTATGTTGGACAGCCTGACGGATCGCGCCCTCGTGCAAGACCGCGAGGGTTCGCTCTGCCTGACGGGCGAGGGCGCGGAGTTCATGCGCGCGTTCGGCGTGGAGACCGGCGGCCTGGCGCGGGGCCGCCGCCCGCTCTGCAAGGCCTGCCTCGACTGGAGCGTCCGGCGCAGTCACATGGGCGGCGCGCTTGGGCGGGCCTTGCTGGACCGGATCTACGCGCGCGGCTGGGCGCGACGGGTCGAGGGTACGCGCGTGGTCAACTTCTCGGCGCCGGGCCTGGCGGCCTTCAGGGCTGCATTCCCATCACCCTCATGAGGCGTCGCAGCGCCTCGACATTCGCGTCGCGGTCGGGTTTGCTGCGCCGCCCGCTTCAGTCGGGACTTGCCGCAACGATTTTTCATTAGGGACGATTTCCATATGCCGAGAATGGCGCCTGAACCCACGCCGGAGACCCAGCATTTCTGGGACGGCGCAGCCCGGGGCGAACTGCTCCTGCAGCGTAACAAAGCGACGGGCGAAGCCTATTTCCCGCCGCGCCCGTTCTGTCCGAAGACCGGCTCGCGCGATGTCGAGGTCTTCAAGGCTTCCGGCAAGGCGACGCTCTATTCCTACGTGATCAACGCCCGTCCGCGCCCCGACATGGGGACCGAGCCGCACTCCATCGCCGTGGTGCAACTGGAGGAAGGCCCGCGGATGATGACCAACATCGTGGGCTGCCCGCAGACGCCTGAGGCGCTGGTCCTCGACATGCCGCTCGAGGTCGTTTTCGAGAAGATCAGCGACACCATCTCGCTGCCCCTGTTCCAACCGGCGAAGGGCTGAGGCGAGACCATGAAGCAGAATTCCGTCGCGGTCGTCGGGGCCGCCGAAACCACCAAGATGGGCAAGATTCCGGACGTGTCCGTGATCGGCCTGCACGCGGACGCCGCGCTGAACGCCATGAAGGACGCGGGGCTCAACCCGTCCGACATCGACGGCGTGGCCTGCGCCGGCATCTCGCCGGTCGAGCTGGCGCACTATCTGGGCATCACCCCCACCTACGCCGACGGCACCAGCGTCGGCGGCTGCTCGTTCATGCTGCATGTCCGCCACGCCGCGGCGGCGATCAACGAGGGCCTGTGCAAGACCGTCCTTATCACCCACGGCGAATCGGGTCGCTCGCGCGTTGGGGCCGGGGGCTTCGGCCGCTCGCCGTCCAGCCTGATGGGCCAGTTCGAGATGCCCTACGGCGTCACCAGCCCGCCGACCATGTTCACGATCCCGGTGCTTCGCTACATGAAGACCCACGGCGTGACCGAGGAAGACCTGGCCATGGTCGCCGTGGTCCAGCGGGAGTGGGCCGCGCTCAATCCGCGCTCCAGCTTCAAGGACCCCATCACCATCGACGACGTGCTGAACTCGCCGATGATCGCCTGGCCGTTCCGCATGCTGATGTGCTGCCTCGTCACCGACGGCGGCGGGGCCCTGATCCTGACCAGCGCCGACCGCGCCAAGGACTTCCCGAACAAGCCGGTCTATGTGCTGGGCACGGGTGAGAGCGTCGAGACCCCGCTGGTCAGCCAGATGGAGGACTTCAACACCTCCAAGGCTTTCCGGGTCTCAGGCAAGAAGGCCTTCGACGAGGCGGGAATCAAGCACGCCGACGTCGACCACCTGATGATCTACGACGCCTTCGCCCATCTGCCGCTCTACGGCCTGGAGGATCTGGGCTTCTGCAAGCCCGGCGAGGCCAAGGACTTCATCAATGAGCGTCACACCGCGATCGGGGGCAAGTTGCCGCTGAACACGAACGGCGGCGGGCTCTCCTACATGCACTCAGGCATGTACGGCATGTACGCCCTGCAGGAGTCGGTGCGCCAGCTTCGCGGGATCGCTCCGGCCCAGGTGAAAGACGCCAAGATCAGCGTCTGCCACGGGGTGGGCGGCATGTTCGCGGCCTCCGGCACGATCATCTTCGGAAACGAGAAATGATCTAACTACAAAGACTTACCGCACCTCATGCTGCGCAGCATGAGGTGCGAAAGCTTCTTAGTAGTCGAGCTTCGGATACCAGTCCTTGCCACGCCCCTCGGGGGTGGTGTCGAGCACGTTCCACAGGGGCGCCAGGTCGGGCGCGCCGCGGGGATCCTGGCCCGGGTCGGCAGTGGAGCCGCTCATTTCGCCGGACCAGAAGTGGCGGATCGTTCCGTCGCGGCGGGTGAAGACGTTGAAGGCCGGCACCTCCGATCCATCGGGGAGTAGGCCGAAATAGTCGCGGGAATAGGCGCTGTTGAGATCGGTGTAGAGCCGCAGGTTCTTCCAGCCCCTTTCCTGCTTCCAGGCGGTAAGACGCGCGATGGGCGAGCGGGCGACGAGGACCAGCGAGAGCCGCTGGTCGATGTCGGCGGCGTTCCCCTCAAAGCCGCCCAGGAGGTTCGTGCACAAGGGGCAGGGGCGGTCGCGCTCCGGCCCGAACATGTAGCTGTAAATCGCGAGCGTCGGCTTGTCGCCGAACAGGCCGGCGAACCCGACCTCTCCCTCTTCGCCTTCGAAGCGGTAGTCGCCGCGGACTTCGCCCCCCGGCGGCAAGGTTCGGCGCTGGGCGGAGACCCGCTCCAGATGCCGGCGCAACTCGATCTCCTCCGCCAGCAGGGCGGTGCGCGCGGCGCGATACTCGGGGCTCTCGTTGGGAAAGCGCACGGGATTGTCGCGGGCAAGCTGGCCGGCGGGGAGCAAGGTCTCGGTCTTGGCGTCCATGGGGCGTTCTCCGTTTCGGAAGGGTAACCCGCCAGCCCGCCAGGGGTTCTGGCAAGGCTTGGAGACGCACGTGTTTTCCCGTCGCACCGGAATTACGGCCGAGTTTGCGTCACGACCTTCCCGCCAACATCGACATCGTCCGTCCCCGGGTGTTGTTTTTGCACCGCAACAAAACTGCGAACGAACCGTCGCGGGAGCGATAAGTGCGGCGGCTAAGGCCCGGCTCAGATGTGTTTCTGAAGGGCTTTTCCATGAAATCGATTCTTTTCGCCGCCGCGGCGTCCGCCGCGCTTTGCGCCGCCGCGCCCGCCTTCGCCGATGACACCGCCGGCGCCGAGGTCGAGGAACTGATCGTCACGGCCCGCGCCGCCGGCAGCGACCAGAAGAAGGTCGAGGCCAGCTATGCGATCACCACGGTGAGCGAAGAGAAGCTGCGCCTGCAATCACCCGTCAGTGTCGCCGAGGCGCTCAAGAACGTCCCCGGCTTCTGGGTCGAGGCCTCCGGCGGCGAGGCCGGCGCCAATATCCGCGCCCGCGGCATTCCGCTGGAAGGCTATTCCGCCATCGCCCTGCAGGAGGACGGTGCCCCGATCCAGCACGACGGCGGCCTGGGCTTCCTCAACTCCGACTTCTCCTTCCGCATGGACGAGACCGTTCAACGCTTGGAAGTGGTGCGGGGCGGCCCGTCCTCGGTGTTCGCCTCCTACGGTCCGGGCGGGACGGTGAACTTCATCACCCGCAAGGGGTCCGACACCTTCGAGGGTCTGGTGAAGGCCCAGGCCGGCGACTATGGCCTGGCGCGCGGCGACTTCTGGCTGGGCGGACCGGTGGCGGGCTTCCGTGTCGGGGTGGGCGGCTTCTACCGGGTCAGCGACGGGGTGCGCGATCCGGGCTTCCGCGCCGACGAGGGTGGCCAGATCCGGGTCTCGATCGGCCGCGATTTCGAGCGCGGCTCCATCGACTTCAACATCAAGCACCTGGACGACAACACCATCTTCTTCCTCGGCATCCCGCTGACCTTCGACGCCAATGGCGACACCGCCGAGGTGCCCGGCTTCGACGCCAACTACGGCACCTTCGCCGGGCCCGAGACCAGCAAGTTCACGTTCCGGAGCAACCGTGGGCCGTTCGATTTCGACCTGACCAAGGGCGCCGACGTCAAGCTGACCCAGTCGACCCTGGCCTTCAAGTACGACCTGGGCGGCGGCTGGGAGGTGCGCGACAACCTGCGTTACCGTACCAGCGACCTGGAGCGCGCGGGCCTCTTCCCCAACACACCGATCCAGGCCGCGCAGCGCATCGCCGACCTCCAGCGCACCCTGCCGGCCGCCCTGGGCGTGACCTAGGTGCAGATCCGCTTCGTCAACGCGCCCAGCCAGGTGTTCAACGTCGCGGCCGAGAACGGCACCGGCCTGATCATGGACGCCTCCATGCGCGAGCAGGACATCACCCTGGACGAACTGATCAACGACTTCCGGCTGGTGAAGACGTTCGAGGTGGGCGACCAGCGCCATGACGTGGCCGTCGGCCTTTACTACGCCAAGGTCGAGGAGACCTTCTTCCAGACCGGCGCCTCGGCCCTGGTCGACGTGCGCGATAACGCCCGCCTGCTGAACCTGGTGGGTCTGAACGCCGCGGGCGCGGTGGTGGCCAACATCACCGAGAACGGCATCTCGCGCTACGGGCTGCAGTTCAACAACGCGGAGGGCGAGTCCAACACCGTGGCCCTCTACGCCGCCGACGAGTGGAGCCTGAACGACAAGCTGCGCATCGACCTGGGCGCGCGCTGGGAGCGGATCGAGCTGTCCGGCCGCAACGAGCGCAGTTCGACCATCAATCTGGGCCAGTCGGCCAGCCTGGCCGACGACCAGGTGCTGAGCGGCACGGGGGTGTTCGACCCCCTCGACCGCGACTTCGACGGCTGGGCGGCGACGGCGGGGATCAACTATCAGATCGACCCCGACATGGGCGTCTTCGCGCGCTACACGGCGGGCTTCCGCCTGCCGTCGCTGGGCGATTTCCTGACCAATCCGACCCGCACCGATCCGCGGACCCAAAAGACCAAGATGGCGGAGGCTGGCTTCAAGATCAGCCGGCCGATGTTCAGCCTCTACGCGACGGCCTTCTACACGGCCTATGACAGCCAGTCGTTCAGCGAGACCCGGTTCGACCCGATCACCAACACCTTCGTCAGCCGCACCGAGTTCACATCGACGAGCTCGTACGGCGTCGAGTTGGAAGGCGTGGTCCGGCCGACGGATTGGTTCGACGTGACCTTCACCGGCACGGCGCAGGACCCCCGCTTCGGCGATTTCAAGTTCAACACGAATGTCGGCGGCGTGCTGGTCGTCAGCGACTTCTCCGATAATGTCCAGGTGCGGGCGCCGAAAGTCAGTGGACGGATTACCCCGGGCTTCAACCTGCTGGACGGCAAGCTGCGGCTGGAGGGCGACCTCCAGTATTACGGCAAGCGGTTCTCGGACGCCGCCAACACCTTGATCATCCCTGACTATTTCCTGGTGAACGCCCAGGTCCGCTACAACCTGACGGACAACCTGACCCTCTACGCCTATGGCACCAATCTCACCAACGAGATCGGCCTGACCGAAGGCAACCCACGGGCCGGCCAGTTCATCTCGGGCGAGACCGGCGCGCGCTACTACCTGGCTCGTCCCGAGCTGGGCCGCGCGTTCCGGGCCGCCGTGCTATACCGGTTCTGATGATCCGAACCCTTCAGCAAGGGCTGAGGGCTGGGGCCGTTCTGCTGGCCCTAGCCGTCCTGGCGCTTTTCTTCGAGGTCGCGGCCGCGCGGGCCCAGAGCCCGCGCGCGCCTGACCTGACCCTGACCGGAACCCTGACGGGCGCGGCGCACGAGACCTATACGGAGGTTCCGTTCAAGGTCCCGGCGGGGGTGGAACGGATCACCGTAACCTTCGCCTACACCGGCAAGGCGGAGCGCTCGGTCATCGACCTTGGCCTGCGCGACCCCGAGCGGTTCCGCGGCTGGAGCGGGGGGAACAAGGCCAGCTTCACCCTGGCGGAGAGCGACGCCACCCCATCCTATCTGCCGGGACCGCTGAAGGCGGGGACCTGGCGGCTGGTGCTGGGCGCCCCGAATATCCGCAAGGATTCGCGGGCCGACTATGTCGCTCAGGTCTGGTTCGACCGAAAGGGCGCGGCCTTCGCGGGATTCGCCCCGGCGCCCACCGCCACAGGCGATCGCTGGTGGCGCGGCGACCTGCACATGCACACCGGCCATTCCGACGGATCCTGCCTGTCGCGGCGGGGTGCGAAGGTCCCGTGCCCGGTGTTCAAAACCGCTGAAGCAGCGGCGGCCCGGGGGCTCGATTTCATCGCGATCACAGACCACAATGCGACCTCGCACTTCGCGGCCATGCGCGAGTTGGCGCCCTATTTCGACGACCTGCTGCTGATCCCGGGCCGGGAGCTCACCACCTTCCACGGCCACGCCAACCTGTTCGGCCCCGTCTCGGCCACCGACTTCCAACTCGGAAGCCCGCGGGCCTCGACTCTGGCGACGATCCTGGATCAGGCGCGGGCGGCCGGGGGGCTGGTCTCCATCAACCATCCGGGCCTGCCGTCGGGCGAGGCCTGCATGGGCTGCGGCTGGTCGGTGAAGGACACAGATTTCTCGCGCATCGCGGCGATCGAGGTGGTCAACGGCGGCCTGGCCGAAGGTCCGTTGTCGGGACTAGCTTTCTGGGAGGCGCGGCTGAACGCCGGACACCGGATCACCGCCATCGGCGGCTCTGACAATCACGACGCCACGCTGGCGCCGGCGAAGGCGCCCGCCATCGGCTTGCCGACAACCGTGGTTCACGCACCGGAACTCAGCCAGACCGCGATCCTGGCGGCCATCGCCCGGGGCCATGTCTTTCTCGATCTCGCCGGGACCCGAGACCGACTGTTGGACGTCCAGGCCACGACGGGGTCGGCGCGGGCGCAGATGGGCGACGGCCTGGCCGCGCCGGCCGGGACGAAGGTGCGGGTCGAGGTCCGCGTGGTGGGCGTCGCCGGCGGATCGTTGGCCCTTGCCGGAAGCTCCGGGGCGGCTTCGGTCGACCTCACGCTCACCGGCCCTGACGCCGCCAAGGTGTTCGATTTCACCTCGGACGGGCGGACATCGTGGCTGCGCGTGGATGTCCGCGGGATGGACGGCCGGCTGTTGTTGCTGGGCAACCCGATCTACCTGAACCCGCGACGCTAGCGGCGCATCGTCGCGGCCCGGCAGGCTGAATCTCTTCTTAACCCTATCGGGTCTATGCCTGTCGGATGGTAGTTCGCCGGGAAAGTCATGGGGCTTAATCCTGAATCCCGCGCCCGCTTCAATCTCGAGCGGGCCTCGGTGCTCATGCTCGAGGAATCGACCATGGGCATGAGCATACTGGTCCAGATCCTGACGGGCTTTGGGGCCAAGACGCTGCATCGCTGCGAGACCGTCGAGGAAGCGCAGGCCACCATTCAGAAGGTCGAGGTCGACCTGGTGATCGCCGACGCCATGGGCGCCGAGGGCGAGGGCTATGACTTCGTCAAGTGGCTGCGCCAGAGCCGTATCGAGCCCAACTGTTTCGCGCCGGTCCTGCTTACCGCCGGCCACACGCCGCGCGAAGCGGTGTCCAAGGCCCGTGACTGCGGCGCCCACTTCATCATGGCCAAGCCGCTGACCCCGATCGCGGTCCTGGAACGGATCCTCTGGATCTCCAAGGAGGGCCGGCGGTTCGTCGAGTGCGACAGCTACATGGGCCCCGATCGCCGCTTCAAGAACGAGGGCGTGCCGGCCGGGACGGTGGGCCGTCGCCGTGACGACATGCCCGCCGAGGTCGGCGAGGCCGAAACCCCCAACATGGAACAGGACGTTATTGACGGCCTGCTCAAGACTCGACGGGTGGAACTGTGAGCTCTGTACGAATCCACATCCCGCCGGTGCGGTTGGCCAAGCTGTTGCGCACGCCGGGCGGCCTGCCCGTGGCCGATGCCGTTCAGCGCGCCGGCGCCGGTCTGGAGAGCCTGAGGGGCGAGTGCCTGGCCGAACTGAAGGGCGTGCTCGACTCCGCCGAGAGCTGCGCCGCGCGGGCCGGGCCGGAGTACGACCGGGCGCTGCTGGACGAGCTCTACGCGATCGTCGCCACGCCGATCGGTATCCCCAGCGTCTGCGGCCTCGCCTCGGTGGACACCGCCCTGATCAGCCTGTCGGACTTGCTGGACTATCTGAAGGGCCAGGAGCGTTGGGACGCCAATGCGGTGGCCGTCCACCTGCGCGCCTTTCGCCTGCTGCTCCACACCGAAGGCGCGGCCGACGCGACCGGCACCCAGGCGATCCTGGCCGGCCTGCGCAAGGTCAGCCAACGCTACGCTCGGCCCGAGACGCCGCCGGAATAGGCGGCGCCGGAGCCGTCTAGGGGTTCAAGCGGTCAGTGATGGTCCAGAGGCCGTCGACCACCGACTTGAGAGACGCCGGATCTTCGCCATCCTTCGTCCAGAGCAGGCGCAGGGCGCTGACATGCACCCCGATGCTGGTCCAATCCGCACGCTTGTGCGTGCGCTGACGATCCACCAGTTCGCAAAGGCTGTAACAGGCGTCGCAGAGCACGCGCTTGTTGAACAGGCCCGCGATGTCGAGGATGGTCGAGCCTTCCTCATAGACGCTGTCGAGGCTCGCCGTGCGCTCTTTGCACATGACTTCCAGGCGGCCGATCATGCCGCCGAGCGACTTCATGGCGTCGCCGGCATGGGCGGCGAGTTCGCGCTGGGCGCGCTCGCTGGCCAGGCCCGCGGTCATGCCGCCCGGACGGGCGACCTGCTCGGTCAGGCGGTACTTGACCTTGACGAACTCTGCCTCGCTCACAGCTGCACCTTCGCGGGTTTCATCAACATGTCGATATCCGACTGATCCAGGTTCGGGTCCTTCGCCGCGCCGACGTGGGTCGACAGGTCGTCCTTGCGGCGGCCCTTGACCCCGAGGGGAGGGCCGAGGTTCTTGAAGCGTCGGTCGGGGCCCACATAGCCCTCGGCCACCACCATCTGTCGTTCGTCCTTGGCCACCCAGAAGACCCGCTGCAGCAGGACCTCTGGGGTGAAGGGCTTGGAGACCACGAAGTTCGCGCCGGAATCGCGGCTCTTCTCCACCACCGTCCGGGCGGCGTGGCCGGTCAGCATGATCACCGGCGTGAACTTGGCCGCGTCCGGCGCCTCGCGACGAAGCCACTGGACGAAGTCGTAGCCGTCCATGTCCGGCATGGCGCTGTCGATGACGATCAAGTCCAGTTCCTGGGTCTTGACCACGTGCATGGCCTCGGCGCCCGATCCGCACTTGAACTGCTTGCGAACTCCGAAGCCGCGGAACATCGCGGTCAGGGCCTCCAGCGCCTGGGGATTGTCATCGACCAACAGGACCACCGAGCGGTCGAGATTGATGCGAATTTTTGGATCAAGGCCCATGGGGGATTGGCCTGTCTAAAAGAGGTCTAGGTCGCCGGCGTCGGCCTTGATTCGGGACGGGGTGTCGCGCGTCGCCTGGGCGAGCCGGTTGGCCAGATCGCCAAGGGTGACGCCGGCCACGGCGTCGGTGAGATCATAGCCGCCGCTCGCCGCCTGGGCGGACAGCTTGCGGGTGAACGTGGCCAGGGCCGCGAGATGCTGGGTCAGCACGTCGACGGTCTGGGCTTCTTCCAGGGCGATGGCCAGCGGCTCACCGCGGCTGGCGCGAACCAGCAGGGTGACAAGCGTCTCCAGCCGGTCGCACAGCTCTCCGGCATGCTCCAGTTCCACGGCGATGGAGGCGAGGACCTCTGGGGTCTGGATGGCGGCGGCGGTTCGCGTCATCAAAACAGCTCCACAGACCCCTCGTCCTCGACTGGCTCGGGCTTGATTCGTACAGGATTGCGCAAACGGGTTAGCTCGGCGTTATCAGTGACGGTTCTTTGTTGCGCCCGCCCCGTGGTCGGCCAGTACTGAACCCGGCGCGCCTGTAGGCCGCCCAGGCTGGAGCCCACCAGCGGAATGCCTTCGTCGCGCAGAAATTTCTCGGCGAAGGCGGCGTTTGAGGCGCCGACGTCGGACAGGCCGCCGAACATCCGGGCGCCGCCAAACAGCTTGGCTTCCAGCCGCTCGCGCCGCGCGCCGGAGCGCAGCAGTTCGTTGATCAAGAGTTCCATGGCGTAGGCGCCGTAACGGCGGCTTTCATTGTCCACCCCGTCCGCCTTGCCCTCCGGAAGCAGGAAGTGGTTCATCCCGCCCACTCCGGTCTTGGGGTCGCGCATGCACACGGCCACGCACGATCCAAGGATCGTGGTCATCAGGACGTCGGGATCGCAGGAGATGGCGTGCTCACCCTGCACGACATGAATCCGCTTCTCTGGTCGCTTGGAGACGTTTTCAACGATCATGTGAGGGGGCCGAACACCGCTTCGATTTTTTCTTTGAGGGTCTGGGTCGTGAACGGCTTCACCAGGTAGTTGTTGACGCCAAACTGCACGGCGCGCTGCACCAGTTCGCGGTCGGCGCGCCCGGTCAGCATGATCACCGCGGTCTTGGCGGTGGGTCCATGGGCCCGGATCGCGCGCAGCAGGCCCAGACCGTCCAGCTTGGGCATGTTGAAGTCGGTGATCACTAGGTTCACCGGCGCGCTCAGCAGATTGCGCAAGGCTTCCTCGCCATCGGGCGCCTCACGAGTCTGGGTGATGCCCAGCGCATGCAGACTCGTGCGGATCAGCGAGCGCATGGTCTGTTGATCATCGACGATCAGGGTCTTGATCGAGACGGCGGCGGGCATCAGGCGCTCCTCTGGGTTTCTGCGGCCGCGCAGAGGTTCAGTATGGCTGGGCCCATCCGGGACAGGCCCACTTGTTTGTCGACCGCGCCGATCTCGAAGGCGACGCGGGGCATGCCGTAGACGACGCAGGACGGCTCGTCCTGGCCAAGGGTGCGGGCGCCGGCCTTCTTCATGGCCAGGAGGCCCTGGGCGCCGTCGCGGCCCATGCCGGTCAGGATCGCGCCCACGCTGGGTCGGTTCAGCTTGGCGACGGATTCGAACAGCGCGTCGACGGACGGGCGGTGGCCGTTGATCGGCTCTCCGGCGCGCAGCCGGATCACCGGATGCGAGGACGAGGCGATCTCCATGTGCGCGTCGCCGCCCGGTGCGATGTAGACGTGGCCCGGCTGCAGGCGATCGCCGTCCTGGGCCTCGGTCACATGGGCGCCGGAGATGCGGTCCAGGCGCGCGGCGAAGCTCTTGGTGAAGGTCGCGGGCATGTGCTGGGTGATCACGGTCGGCGGACAGGTGTCGGGGAAATTGGCAAGGATGGTCATCAGGGCCTCAACCCCGCCGGTCGACGAGCCCAGGGCCAGGATGACGTCGGAGGCGCGATAGCCGAGATCGCGTTCCACCGGGATAATCGGCCCGCCATAGGGTTTCACCCGCGCCTTGGCGGCGGCCTTCACCTTGGCGGTTAGGTCGGCGAAGGCCTGCTGTACGGTGACCCCGCCCACCGGCTTGGCCACGCAATCCACCGCGCCCAGCTCCAGGGCCTGCAGGGTGATCTCGGCCCCGGACTGGGTCAGGGTCGAGACCATCACCACAGGCGTCGGTCGCAGGCGCATGATCTTTTCCAGGAAATCGAGGCCGTTCATGTGCGGCATCTCGATATCCAGCGTCACCACGTCCGGATTCAGCTTCTTGATCTGCTCGCGCGCCTCGATGGCGTCGTTGGCGAAACCCAGAACCTCGATATCGGGGTCGCGCTTCAACGCAGCCCCGATCAGTCCGCGCATGGTGGCGCTGTCGTCGACAACCAGGACACCCACGGTCATCGGCCGGCCCTCAGGGCGTAGGTCGTCAGGCCCGTGGTCTCGAAGATGTTGACCGCCGGGCCGGTGACCCGTTCCGAGTGGCCGATATAGAGCGTGCCGCCCGGCTCCAGCATCGGGGCGAACCGCGTCCAGATGCGCTCTTGAGTGGGTTCGTCGAAATAGATCACCACGTTGCGGCAGAAGATGGCGTCGAACTTGCCGCGCATCGGCCAGTCGCCGATCAGGTTGAGCTCGCGGAACGACACCAGGCGGCGCAGCTCATCGGCCACTTCCCAGCCGCCGGCGGCCTTCTTGAACCACTTGCGCCGCAGCTCCACGGGAACCGGGGCGACGGCATCCTCGCGATAGACGCCGGCCTTGCCCTCGGCGACCATGTTGGGGTCGATGTCGGTCGCCAGGATCTTCACGTCCAGGTTGGCCGCATCGGGCAGGGCCGCCAAGACCGTGATGGCCATGGAATAGGGTTCTTGGCCGTTGGAGCAGGCCGCCGACCACAGGCGGATGCGGCCCCCCTTCTTGGCGCGGTCGACCAGCTTGGGCATCACCACGTCGCGCAGGTGGTCGAAGTGGTGCGGCTCGCGGAAGTAGCGGGTCACGTTGGTGGTGAGCGCGGCCATCATGGCTTGGCGTTCGTCGACGCCTTGCGATCCCTCCACCAGGGCGCAGTAGTCGCGGAACGAGCGCAGTCCCAGGGACCGCAGGCGCTTGGCCAGGCGAGAATAAACGAGCGCCGCCTTGCCCTCGGCCAGCGCGATGCCGGCGTGGCTGTGGAGGATCTGGGCGATCTTGTTGAAGTCGTCCGTCGTGAACAGGAACTCGCCCTCGACGAGTCCGGAACCGCCGCGGCGGGTGTCTGGCGAGGTGCTCATGCGGCCTCCGCCTCGGTCTCGGGCAGGACCCGGTCCAGCGAGATCAGGCTGACCATGCGCCCGTCGATCGCGAACAGGCCCTTCACGAAGGTCTTCACCTGGTCGCAGGCGACGTCGGGCGTCGGCTGCACCATGTCGTCGCTCATATTGATGATGTCGCTGACCGCCTCGACCAGCAGGCCCAGGGTGCGGCCGCCGACGCTGACGACCATGATCACGTGGCGGGCGGTCGGTTCGGTGGTGGCCAGGCCAAGGCGCGCGCCCAGGTCAACGATCGGCAGCACCGCGCCGCGCAGGTTGATCACGCCCTTCATGTAGGACGGGGTGCGGGGCAGGGGCGTGCAGGCGGTCCAGCCGCGGATTTCGCGGACCTGCATGATGTCGACGCAGAATTCCTGGTCGCCAATCCGGAAGGCGATCAGTTCACGTCGGGCGCCGGCGGTATGGGTCAGGTTGTCGATCATGCTCATCCAGCCATTCGCTTTTCGGGGCGCGGCGCGGGCTTACGGCGTTGCGTGGTGACCAGCGCGTCCACTTCCAGGATCAGGGCCACGCGGCCGTCGCCCAGGATGGTGGCCGCGGCGATCCCGTCGATCTGCTGATAGTTGGCCTCGAGGCTCTTGATCACGACCTGGCGCTGGCCCTGGATCGCCTCGACCAACAGGGCCGCCTTGCCGCCGCCTTCGCTCTCCACCAGGACGGCGACGCCCTGGCCGGGGGGCAGGGCGGTCTCGCGGAAGCCGAGCGCCACGCCGACATCGATCAGCGGCACGAAGGTCTCGCGGATCCGGATCACCGCGTCCTTGCCGCCGACGAAATGGACGTCCTCGGCCCGGGGCGTCAGGCTCTCGATGATCGCGGAAAGCGGAGCGACCAGGGTCTGCTCGGCCGCCGTGACCACCATCCCGTCCAACACCGCCAGGGTCAGCGGCAGGGACATGGTGAACTTCGAGCCCTTGCCGGGCTCCGACGAAATGGTGATGCGCCCGCCGAGGCCCTGGATCGAGCGGCGGACCACGTCCATGCCGACGCCGCGGCCGGAGATGTCGGAAATGGTCGCGGCCGTTGAGAAGCCCGGCAGGAAGATCAGGTTGTCGATCTCTTCGTCCGACAGCACCGCGTCCTCGGCGATCAGCCCGCGCTCGACGGCGATCCCGCGAACCCGGGGACGGTTTATGCCGCGCCCGTCGTCCTGCAGCTCGATGACGATGCGGCCCCCGCGATGCAGGGCGCGCAGGCGTACCACGCCCTCGGCTGGCTTGCCGGCGGCGATACGGCCCTCCGGATCCTCCAGGCCATGGTCGATGGCGTTGCGCAGCATGTGGGTGATCGGGTCGGTCAGACGCTCGATCACGGTCTTGTCGACCTCGGTGCCTTCGCCTTCCATGACCAGCTTGACGCGCTTGCCGGTCATATCGGCGACTTCGCGGGCCAGACGCGGCATGCGCTGGAACACGCTCTTCACCGGCTGGGCGCGGATGGCCATGACGCTGTCCTGGATCTCCCGGGTCAGCAGTTCGAGGTCTTCGAGGCCAAGGGCGACATTGGACGAACGGGCCAGGCCGCTCTCCATCACCTGCTGCGAAAGCATGGCCTGCTGGATGACCAGCTCGCCCACGGCGTTGATCAGGCGGTCCACACGGTCCAGATCGACTCGGATGGTGACGGTCGGGGCGGTCGCGGGGCCGCCCGCATTGGCGGCGGCCTTGGGGGCCTCGGCCTTCGGAGCCGCGGCGGCCGGCGCGTCGATGGGGGCCTGGGCCTTGGCGATCAGGGCGGCGACGTCCAGATCGGCGGAGGGTTCGGGCGCCGGCTCGGGTTCAATTTGGGCTTGCGGTGCGGCTTCACCGGCCACGCGGGCCAG
>NZ_JANOCX010000085.1:0-5399 GCF_031412415.1 Phenylobacterium sp. | reverse complement strand
GGTGTTTCTTGCGGTCGCGGGGGGCGGCCTTGCGTAATGCGCGGGGCGACACGCCCGCCGCGCGCCCGAAGGTCCGCACGAAGTTGGACAGGTCGCCGAAGCCGACATCATAGGCCACGTCGCTGATCGAGCCCTGGTCCTGGGCCAGCATCCTCGCGGCGCGGCGTAGCCGCGAGCGGACCAGGTACTGGTGCGGCGTCACCCCCAGCACCTTGGCGAACAGTCGCAGGAAGTGGAACGGGCTCAGGCCCGCCTCCCGAGCCGCGCCGTCGAGATCGACCTGTTCATGGGCGTTGGCGTCGATCCAGAGGGCGGCCTCCACCGCCCGCCGACGATCGCGACCCACCGCCTGGGGCGGCGCCCGGCGCTGGCCGGTGACGACCGAGACGAAGCGCGCGGCATACAACATGCCCGCCTCGTCTAGCCCCACGTCGGACCGACCCTCGGCGGCGGATTGGGCGAGTTCGCCCAGCACGATCAGTTCGGGCAGCGGCGCGACGCCACCGGTGCGCCAGACCTCGGCCGATCCGCCCAGGGCCTCGATCAGCGCCGGCGACAACCGGAATGCCAGGCACTCGTCGCCGCATTGATGGTCGTGGGTGCAGACATAGTCGTCGCCCGACTGGCCGATGACCGTCGAGCCCGCGACCATTTCGAAGGTCTTGCCGCCCAGGCGATAGCCGAAGCTGCCCTTGCGCACGTAGGAAACACAGGTGGCGTCGTGGAACTCGGCGAAGGGCGCGGCCGAAGGACCAGCCTCGCACCGATAGTCGACCACTTCGATCGACCCTGTTCCCAGAACTGTCCGTACCGCCATTGTCCAAACCTAGCACGTGGCGGGGTCCAGAACTTGGCGATTCTTGCGTTGCCGCTCAGGGAATGATCCGCTGGCGGCGATATTCCTCGAACAATTCCAGGAACATGGCCTCGGTGTCCACGAACTCGTGAAACCCGAAGCGGCGGGCCTTCGAGCCGTCGCCGAACATGTCGTAGTTCCAGGAGAACACCGCGTCGCCGAAGGTCCAGGACGACACCTCAGAATAGGCCAGCGGCGCTAGGCCGTGACGCTCGACCATGGCCGCCCACAGCGGCGCCTTGTCGGCCATGACCGTGGCCAGGGACATCGGCAGCGGCGGCGCGACCTCCAGGTCGAAGGCCCTGGCGATCTTCGGCCACAGCTCGCTCCAGCGAAACAGGTCGCCATTGGTGATGTTGAAGGCCTGGTTGGCGCAGGCCGGGTCGGTCGCCGCCCAGACCGTGGCGCGCGCCAGTAGTCCGGCGTCCGTCATCTCCAGCAGGCTGTGATAGGCGCCGGGCTTGCCGGGAAAGCGCAGTGGAAGGCCGAGCTCTTTCGACATCGAGGCGTAGATCGCCAGGACCATGGTCAGGTTCATGGGAATGCCGGTCGCCAGCCCGCAAACCACCGAAGGTCGCAGCGCCGACCAGGTCCAACTCTTGCCGATCTGGCGGCGCGTCAGGAACGCCTGTTGATCGATGTTGAACTCGGGCGGCATGTGGTCGGCGTCGCTCTCCCGCGCCGGGGTCTTGAAGGGGCCCAGGTGCGCGCCGTAGACCTTGTAGCCCTGCATCAGGCTGACGTGAGCCAAGCCCTTCGCGACCGGCTCGATCGCATCGACCACATGGGTCAACATGGCGAGGTTCGGCGCCACCAGCTCTGCCCAGGTCGGGCGATCCTGGTAGGCGGCGTAGAAGATGTGGGTGACATCCGTCAGGGCCGAAAGCGTGTCGCGAGCATCGGCCGCATCCAGCAGATCAACGGCGACATAGCGGACGTTCCCAGCGTCCTCCGCACCCCGCCGCGACAGGCCGATGACGTCCCAGTCGTCCAGGCCGGCCAAGTGACGAACCAGGTTGCCGCCGATCACGCCGTTGGCCCCGACAACCAGGGCGACCTTCTTTTGCAGACTCATTGCGAACTCCATCCGTGGCTTGCGGCGCCGGAGATGGACCTGATGTGAGCCTCACTAAATGCGCGATATCGAAAGCCATTTATTTGCTATTCTAATGAATGCTTGATCGCCTGTCCGACCTTCGATTGCTGGTCCTGATCGTGGATCGCGGTTCCCTGACCCTGGCGGCGCGGGAGATGGGTCTGTCACCCGGCGCGGTGTCGCTGCGGCTCTCGGCCCTGGAACGCTCCATGGGGACGTCGCTTCTCCGGCGAACAACGCGACGGCTGCAACTCACCGAGGCCGGGGACCAGTTCTACGAGACCGCGCGGCGCGTGCTGGCGCAGGTCGACGACCTGCACGAGCAGATCTGTGGCGAACAGGGCGGCCTGAAGGGCGCGGTTCGGGTCTCCGCGCCGCAGGACCTCGGCCGCAGCCATCTCGCGGCGGCGATCGACGAATTCCTCGCGCGAAATCCGGCGGTCTCCGTGAGCCTCATGCTGTCGGACACCGCCCTGGACCTGACCGAAAGCGGTGTCGATATCGCGGTCCGCTACGGCCGCCTGCCCGACAGCGGCCTGGCCCTGCGCCGGATCGCCACCCATCGGCGATTTCCCGTCGCCTCGCCCGCCTATCTGGATCGCCTTGGGCGGCCAGCGCGACCCAACGCGTTGGTCGGGCACAACTGCATGACCCTGTTGCGCGCCGGCGGACGGTTCGACCTATGGCCGTTCCAGGTCGACGGGGCGGCGATCACGGTCAAGGTCTCCGGTGACAGAGACGCCAATGACGGCGACTTGCTGCGCCGCTGGGCGCTGGAGGGCCGCGGAGTCGCTTTGAAGTCGGCCTGGGACGTCGCCGACGACATCGCGGCAGGCCGGCTGGAACCTCTGCTGACCGCCTTCTGCCCCCACGACGTCGACCTGCAACTGGTCTTCCCGCCCGGCCGCGGCCGCCCGCGACGGGTCACCGCCCTGGCCGACCATCTGACCGTTTTCCTGCGCGGCCTGGACGAGCGACTGAACGAACTGGGCCTCGGCGTCCCTTGACAGCGTGGTTTACCCGCGTAATTTCGACTTGAGCTACAGGTGTAAGATGGCGATCCGCATCACCGAGGCCGAAAGTCAGGTCATGGACGCGCTTTGGCGCGACAGCCCGCGGGGCGCCGACTCCATCGTCGCCGAGGTGACCGCGCGCCAGGCCTGGGGCGAGGCGACCGTGAAGACCCTGATCAATCGCTTGCTGAAGAAGAAGGCCATCAAGTCCGAGCGGGTCGACGGTCGCCACCAGTACCGGCCGCTGGTGGCGCGCGAGCACTATCTGCAGGCCGAGAGCCAAGACCTGCTGGACCGCCTGTTCAACGGCGAACTCGCTCCGCTGGTCGCCCACTTCGCTAAGCACCGCGCGCTCAAGCCCGCCGAGATCGCGCGCCTGAAGAAGCTGATCGAGGACCTCGACGATGACTGACGTGGTGAGCGTTCTGGTGCGGGCCAATCTCGTGGCCAGCCTGGCGATCACCCTGGTCTTCGTCCTGCGCCTGCCCGCCCGGCGGCTGTTCGGCGCCGAGATCGCCTATCGCCTCTGGCTGATCGCGCCTCTGGCCTTCGTGGCGAGCCTGCTGCCCGCCGCCGAGGCCGCCCAGGCCCCTGCGCAAGCGCTGATCCTCCCGAACTTGACCCAGCCGCCCCCCGTGATCGCTCACGTATGGCTCGCCGGCGTCGTCGCCATGCTGGCTGTTCTGGCGCTCGGCCAGCACCGGTTCCTGCGTCGCGCCAAGGCCGGCGCGGCGGGCCCGGCGGTGGTGGGCTTCATCGCCCCCCGCATCGTCACGCCCGCCGATCACGACCTACGTTTCACGCCGGAGGAACGGTCCCTGATCCGGGCGCATGAACGGGCCCACATCGATCGCGGCGACCCGAGGGTCAACGCCGGGGTCGCCCTGGCCCAGGCGATCAACTGGTTCAATCCCCTGGCCCACCTCGCCGCCCATCACGTGCGTTTGGACCAGGAGCTGGCCTGCGACGCCACGGTGATGGCGCGACGGCCGGGCGAGCGGCGGCGCTATGCCCAGACCATGCTGAAGACCCAGCTCGAGAACGCGCCGCTGCCCTTTGGATGCTACTGGCCGGCGCCGTCACCGCACCCGCTGGAGGTGCGCATCGACATGCTGAAGCGGCCCCGTCCCTCGGCCTGGCGCACGATGATTGGCGTCGCGACGGTGGCGGCGCTCTCGGGCGCCACGGCGTTCGGCGCCTGGTCCGCCCAGCCGCCCTCGCCGGCGCGCCAACACTGGGTGGACCAGCCGACGCGCGAGGCCCTGACCCAGCGCCGGTCCGCCGTGGTCATGATGACGCTGACGCCCGCCCAAATGGCGGCTTTCAAGCAGCCGAAGCGCTAGGCCCAGCGCTCGCCGGTCCCGGCCAACGAAAAGGCCGGCGCCTTTCGGCGTCGGCCTCGTTTCGATCTGGACAGTGGGTTAGCGATCCAGCCGGTCTCGCCCGTCGTCGCCTTCTTCTTCGTCGTCCTCGATCTCGACCCTTTCGGGCTGATCTTGGCCTTGGCGATCCGGGTCCTGGTCCTGCTGTTGCTGCTGGCCCGGGTTCTGCTGTTGGGGGATGTTCTGCTGCTGCTGCGGATCGCGGTTCTGTTCGTCGCCCATGTGGTCTCCATGTTCTGCTTCGCGCCGCGATGGCGCCGGGACGCAGAGGCAATCCGTCCGCCCAACCGATGTTCCGCGGTGAAGCTGATCAACCTCACGTGATTCCGGCGTAGCTCTCGGCCCGGACCCTGCGACGCCGCAACGCGCTGACCGGCTGATCGCCCTATCGCGCGAAACGTCGAGTCCGGGTAGAAGGCGCGCCATGAGCCCACAGCCTGCCAAGACCCTTCGCCAGACCGCCGCCGAGTACGGCCTGAAGTCGGAGGAATACGACGTCATCCTCCAGCGCCTGAACCGCGAGCCGAGCCCCGTGGAACTGGGGGTGTTCTCGGTCATGTGGTCCGAGCACTGTTCGTACAAGTCCAGCAAGATCCACCTGGGCAAGTTCCCGACCACCGGTCCCCGGGTGATCTGCGGCCCGGGCGAGAACGCCGGGGTTGTGGACATCGGCGACGGTCAAGCCTGCATCTTCAAGATGGAGAGCCACAACCACCCCTCCTACATCGAGCCCTACCAGGGCGCGGCCACGGGCGTGGGCGGCATCATGCGCGACGTCTTCACCATGGGGGCGCGGCCCATCGCCCTGTTGAACGCCCTGCGGTTCGGCGATCCCAGCCATCCCAAGACCAAGCGATTGGTCTCGGGCGTCGTCGCCGGCATCGGCGGCTACGGCAATTGCGTGGGCGTGCCCACCGTGGCCGGCGAGACCAATTTTCATAGGGGCTACGACGGCAACATCCTGGTCAACGCCATGTGCGTGGGCCTGGCCGACGCCGACAAGATCTTCTACTCCGCCGCGCCGTCGGCCGGCCTGGCGGTGGTCTACTTCG
>NZ_JANOCX010000084.1:0-22205 GCF_031412415.1 Phenylobacterium sp. | reverse complement strand
CCCTCGCCGCCCAGGGCCTTCTGCCAGGAGAAGGTCACCACATCGAGCTTGGCCCAATCCAGGTCCTGCGCGAAGGCGGCGCTGGTGGCATCACCATCTGCGACGCCACCAGGTCCTGCGCGAAGGCGGCGCTGGTGGCGTCGCAGATCACGATGCCTTCGCGGTCGGCGGCGATGAAGTCGGCGTTGGGAACCCGGACGCCCGAGGTGGTGCCGTTCCAGGTGAAGACCAAGTCGGCGTCGGGCCGCACCTTGGTCAGGTCTGGCAGTTCGCCGTAGGGCGCGTCCAAAACCTCGGCCGGCAGCTTAAGCTGCTTGGTCACGTCGGTGACCCAGTCCTTGCCGAAGCTCTCGAAGGCCAGCAGCTGAACCGGCTTGGGGCCCAGCATCGACCACATGGCCATCTCGACGGCGCCGGTGTCGGAGCCGGCGACGATGCCGATCAGATAGTCGTCGGGAACCTCCAGCACCTGACGGGTGCGGTCGATCGCCTCCTGCAGGCGCGCCTTGCCGGGCTTAGACCGATGCGAGCGGCCAAGGACGGCGTTCTGGAGATTTTGGGGGTTCCACCCAGGGCGCTTAGCGCACGGGCCGGAAGAGAACTCGGGGCGAGCCGGACGCATTGCCGGCGTGGCGAGGGTCGTCATGTCGATGTCTCCCATCCTTACAGATGAGCAGCGCCCCGTTGGGGGGGCGTGGCCCGGCGCGGAGAAACGCCGGTTTGGGATTAAGGGCAAGTGAAAGTTTTCGATACGCGATGTGAGCGAAGCTGACAGCACGACCGCTTGGAGCCTGCGTCGGAGCGTGATCTCAAGGGCGGATGACAAGCCGTCCGCAACCGATCGACTGGCTGGTGATGGCCTTCCTGGTGATCGCCTGGGGCTCGGCCTTCGCCGCGCTGAAGATCGCGGTGGAGTACATTTCGCCCGTCTGGAACGCGGCCCTGCGACTATGGATCGCGGTGGCGACCCTGGCCGTGGTCCTGGCGATCCAGCGTCAGAAGCTGCCGCCCCTACGCGACCCGGCCTGGCGATTCTACGCGGTCATCGGGATGGTGGGCATGGCCGCGCCCTTCATCCTGTTCGCCTATGCCGCCCAGAGCCTGCCCTCGGCGGTGAACGCCATGTGCAACGGCGCCTCGCCGATCTTCACCGCCGCCCTGGCGCACGTCTTCATCGCCGGAGACCGCCTGACCCTGCAGCGCAGCGCCGGCGTCGGGCTGGGTTTCGTCGGCCTGGCCGTGCTGCTGGCGCCCAAGCTGATGGGTGGCTTGACCGTGGAGGCCGTGGCCATGATGGCCGCCTTGGGCGCCGCGGCGCTCTACGCGGTGGCGAATATCTTGACCAAGCAGGCGCCGGCCGTGGCGGCGACCGCCGGCGCCCTGATGATGTCCCTGTGGGGAGCGGCCTACGCCACGGCCGCGGCCCTGGTCACCGCGCCGCTGCCCGCCTGGCCGCCGCTGCCGGCGCTGATCGCAGTTGTCGCCCAGGGGATTTTCCCCGCGGGCCTCGCCACGATCGGCTGGGTGTTCCTGATCCAGCGTCGTGGGCCGTTGTTCGTGTCGCTGTCGATCTATCTGGCGCCGCTGTGGGCGACGGCGGTGGGCGTGACATTCCTGGGGGAGCGACCGAGCTGGATGGCGTTCATCGCTCTGGGCCTGATCCTGGGGGGGGTGGCGCTGGCGACACTGGAGCGCCAGCGACCGGAAACCTAGGACAAGGCCGCGGCCTTGGCCGCGCTACGGCGACGCCAGGCCACCAGGGTCCCGACCAGCAGACAGGTGAGGATCGCCAGGAAGACACCGTTGTTCACCACCGCATGCAGGTTGTCGTGCGGCTTCTTGGTGACGACGTAGAACGAGTGCAGGCAGAACTGCAGGGCCTGGAACATCAGAACCCCGCCCAGCCAAAGGCTGGCGTAGCGCACGGCGATAGCCAGCAGGCCGAGCGCGGTCAGGAAATCGAAGACCAGTTGCAGGGTGGGACGAATGTCGTCCGACAGGAAGCCCGTGGCTTCCCAGATGACCGCGAAGGTCAGGATCAGCGCCCCGCCGAAGCGTTCGGCGTCCCCGCCTTTCCAGACGGCGAGGCCACAGGTCAAGCCTGTGAGCGTCCAGAAGATGATGTTCAGAAACAGCATGTCGCGCCCCTAACTCACATTAGGGACGCGACACCAGTTAAACTATTGCAACCAAATCGGCCTTAGCCGACGTCGCGCATGACCGCCGGCTCGGACTTCGCGCCGAGGAAGGTCTTTTGTTCCCAGCCGTTCATCTTCACGCGAACGCCGAGGCGCAGCTTGGCTTCGGCCAGCTCGTGGTGAACCGCGACCATCGAGGAACGCGCTTCGCTGAGGGACTTGATCGCGTCCATCAGCTTCACTTGCACGTCGTCGGCGAAGACCAGCGACGCGTTGACGTCCTTACGGGCCTTCAGGAGATCCGCCATCAGTTCGGTAGCTTCGACCATGGCTTGGTCGACAGCCGCTTCCGTCGAGAACAGTTTGGTCGCGACGCGCTGCGCCACAAACGCCTTTTCCATGGGAGACCCCTTAGAGGAAATGAACTTACCAAGGATCAAGGTAAACCAGAGGTTAAGCTCCGTCTAATAGATTCACGTTCGGTTAACTATGTTTGGCCGCGACAACTGCGCGCACCGGTTGTGACTGTGTCGGAAAGGCAACACAATTTGCCCGATTCCCCTTGCAGGCGAGGCCTGAGCGGCGCTGTGGAAGCAAACCGTTAGGGGAAATCGCCTAGTTAAAACGCTCGATTGAACGCCGAGCGCCATGACCGACCAGCCTCGCAAGACCGGCACGGCCCATCACGCCACCTTCCATGCGCGTGTGGCGGGGGTGGCCCTGATCACCACCGTCGTGGTGCTGGTGGCCGCCTGCCTCACCTTCATGCTGCAGCAGTGGGCGGTCGCCCGCGAACAGACCCATCAGAGCTACGTCGCCTTGTCGGAGATCACGGCCAGCGCCGCGGCGCCGGCCATGGCGGCAAGGGATTCCGACGCCGCTCGCGCCTCGGTCGCCGCGCTTGCCCGGGCAGATCGGGTGATCGCCGCGCGCCTGCTCGACGCCAAGGGCCGCGCGGTGACCGACTATGCCCGCGCCGGCGGGACCGACGCGCTGGAAACCGAGGTCATCCGCACGCCGGTCAAGCACGGCGAGATCGTGGTCGGCGAACTGGTGATGACGGCCGAAACGCCGCGGCTTACCGACCTGCTCCCGCAGTTCGTCGCCCTGACTGGCGCGCTGTTCTTCGGCGGCGTCGGCGTGGCGCTGTTCCTGGCGCGCGGACTCGCCTCCAAGGTGATCGCGCCGGTCCAGAAACTGTCCGAGGCCATGCATGACGTGGCCAACAGCGGCAGCTTCGCGCGCGTTGAGGTTGAGGCCGACGACGCTCTTTTCCGCAGTTTGACCGACAGCTTTAACCACCTTCTGGCGAACCTGGACGAGCGCGAGCAGGCCCTGCAGCGCACCCTGCGCGAGCTGGTCGAGGCGCGCGACGCCGCCAACGCCGCCAACGTCCTGAAATCGCAGTTCCTGGCCAATATGAGCCACGAGATTCGCACGCCGCTGAACGGTGTCCTGGCGATGGCCGAGGTCATGTCCATGGGCGACCTCACCCAGGTTCAGCGCGAACGGCTGGACGTCATCCGCCAATCCGGCGGCCTTTTGCTGGCCGTGCTGAACGACGTGCTGGACCTGTCCAAGATCGAGGCAGGCAAGCTCACCCTGCTGGTCGACGACTTCGATCTGGAGGCCGCGATCTCCCCGACCCGAGAGAGCTTCGCCGTCATGGCGCAGCGCAAGGGTTTGACGTTGAAGGTCGACGTGACCGACGAGGCCCGCGGCGCCTGGCGCGGCGACGCCGATCGTATCCGTCAGGTGGTGGGCAACCTGCTCTCCAACGCCGTCAAGTTCACCCTGCAAGGCGAGGTCAGCGCAACCTTCGACATCGCCCCCGACAGCGGCGACCTGCGCCTGATCGTCCGCGACACCGGCGTCGGCATCGCCGCCGAGAAGCAGGCGGCTCTGTTCGAGAAGTTCACCCAAGCCGACAACTCCGCCACCCGCCGGTTCGGCGGCACGGGGCTGGGCCTGGCCATCTGCCGCGAGCTGACCCAGATGATGGGTGGCGTGATCTCGGTCGAGAGCCGCGAAGGCCGCGGCTCGGTGTTCACCGTCGAACTGCCCCTGGAGCGCGGCGTGGCCCCCGCCCAGCCGGCCGCCGTGGTCCAGGTCACGGCGGACGACGCCGAAGAAGGCTCGCTCCGCCTGCTGGCCGCCGAGGACAACCCGACCAACCAGCAGGTGCTGGCCGCGGTCATGGGCTCGCTCGGCATCGAGATCGACATCGTCGCCGACGGCAAGCTGGCCTTCGAGGCCTGGCGCGATGGCGGCTATGACCTAATCCTCATGGACATCCAGATGCCGGTGATGGACGGCATCGACTCGGCCCGCGCCATCCGCGCCACCGAGGCCGAGCATGGCCGCACGCGCACGCCCATCGTGGCGCTCACCGCCAACGCCCTGTCGCACCAGGTCGAGGAATACCTCGCCGCCGGCATGGACGGCCACGTGGCCAAGCCCATCGAGATCGCCAAGCTCTATGACGCCATCAGCCGGGCGCTCAGCGAAGCCGCGACGGTCGGCGCGCCGCAGGTCTCGGCCACCGCCGCCGCCTGACCGCGCCGGCGGCGCGGCCGCCGCTTCAACATGAACGTCAAACAACCGCGTCCTCAGATCGGGGTCAGGTACGCCGTGGCCTTATGGGGTCAACGTCGTCATCGGGACGATGTGGAGACCATTCCACGGTCGCCGCTCTGAACCAATCGCCACGCCGGTCGTTCCGACCGCCAGGCCAAACGAGCTCAGAGAGACGATACGAGCCCAAGGAGTTTTGTCATGAAGACCCGCACCCTTATCGCCGCCGCAGTTTCGGTTCTGGCCCTGTCGGCCGGCGCCGCCTCGGCCCAAGGCTGGACCTCGATCAACGAGCGCCAAGCCAACCTCGACGCTCGCATCGACGCCGGCGTCCGCTCGGGCGACCTGACCCGCGACGAAGCGCGCGAACTGCGCGGCGCGTTCGGCGAGGTGGCCCAACTGGAGTCGCGCTATCGCGTCGACGGCCTCTCGGCCTGGGAACGCACCGACCTTGAGCGCCGCTTCGACGCTCTGTCGGCCCGCATCCGCTACGACCGCAACGACAGTCAGGATCGTGGTGACCGCGGTGACCGCTGGGACAACTGGAACGCCCCGAACGGCGGCTGGATGAGCATCAACCAGCGCCAGGAACGACTCGATCGCCGGATCGACCAGGGCGTCCGGAGCGGCAAGCTCACCCGCCGTGAAGCCATGCGCCTGCGCACCGACTTCCAGGTCATCGCGCGACTTGAGAACCGCTACCGCGCCAACGGCCTGTCGGCTTGGGAGCGCAGCGATCTGGATCGCCGCTTCGACACCCTGTCGACGCGCATCCGCTGGGAGCGCAATGACCGCGACCAGTATGGCGATGGCTACGGCCAACGCCGCTAAGAGCTAGGCTGCCTGGCGACGGCTTCGTTGTCGGGCGGGAGAGCGGAAGGGGGACGGCTTCGCGGCCGTCCCTTTTTCGTGCGCGCTCAACGAACCGCGGTTTACGGGGGGTTAGCAGGTCCGAGCCCATTCTCCGGCAACCGACTTGGAAGGCCAAGATGGCGTCCGCCCACCTTTCACCCGATCTGCTGGAGGTCCTGGCCGCGCGTCGGTCGCAGGCGCGCTTCCGCGTCGGCGTGGCCGCCGCGATGCTGGCTGGCTTCGGGAGCACGGTCGGCTGGACCTTCGCCTTCGCGTGGTTCGCGGTCTATCTGAGCCTCCAGCTCGTGGAGCACCTGCTGCATCGCCGCCGCAGCGACTTGCCGGCCTGGGCGGGCCTGACCCTGTTGTCGGTCAACGCCATTGTCTTCGGCGGCTACGGCGCCATGGGACCGGTCACGGACGGCTCCTGGGGCCTGGCCTGCGGCGTGGTTCTGATGTGCGGCGGGTTGCTGAACACCGCCTTGACCAGCCAGAAGTCGCTCCAGGCCTTCGCGGCCAGCGCCTGGCCTTTCGCGGTCTACCTGGCCGCCATGCCCTTCGCCGCGCTGGCGGTCGGCGCCCAGCCGCATCACGCGGTGGCGCTCGCCATCGCCGCGGCCCTGATCGTCAGTTGCACCATCATGATCTGGCGTTCGGCGGCTCGCGCGCTGATCGCCGAGAGCGAGGCCCGCGCCCGCGCCGAGGCCGCGGACGCCGCCAAGTCGGCCTTCGTCGCCATGGTCAGCCACGAGCTGCGCACCCCCATCAGCGCCATCCTGGCCGGCGCCGCGGAGGCAGGCCGCGCCGAAGGGGCGACCAACAGGGCTTCGAACCTGGAACTGATCGGCTCCTCGGCGCGGATGATGCGCACCCTGTTGGACGACCTGCTCGACCTCTCCAAGATCGAGGCGGGCAAGATGGGCGTGGAGGTCACCCCCTTCGACCTGCGCCGACTGATGCTGGAAACCACTCGCTTCTGGGCGCCAGAGGCGCGGCGGCGCGGTCTGCGCTTCCGGCTGGAAGGCGCGCGCCTGGTTCCGGCCTGGGTCCAAGGCGACTCGACCCGCGTGCGCCAGGTGCTGAACAACCTGCTGTCCAACGCACTGAAGTTCACCAACACGGGTTCGGTCACGCTGAAGTTCGGCGCCGCGACCTATGGCGGCCCCGCGACGCTGTCGGTGATCGACACCGGCCCTGGAATGAACGCCGATCAGGTCGGACGCCTGTTTACGCCCTATGGTCAGGCCAGCGACAGCGTGGCGCGCACCCATGGCGGCACTGGGTTGGGACTGAATATCAGCCGTGAGCTCGCGCGCCTGATGGGCGGGGACCTGCGGGTGAAGAGCGCGCCTGGCGAGGGCGCCGCCTTTCATCTCACCATCCCGCTGCCGGTCGTCTCGGCGCCGACCCCTGAGATCGACAACACCCAGGATCGCGAGGGTCTGCGTCTTTTGATCGTGGACGATCACGAGGTGAACCGGCGCGCCTTCACCTTGATCCTGCAAGGCGCCTGCGTCGAGATCGCCGTGGCCCACGACGGCGTCGAGGCTCTGGAGCAGCTGGCCGCCCAGCCCTTCGACCTCGTGCTGATGGACCTGAACATGCCCCGCATAGGCGGGATGGAGGCGGTGCGGAGGCTGCGCGCCGAGCCCGGCCCCAATCGCGGCGCCCCGGTCATCGCCCTAACCGCCTCGGTTTCACCCAAGGAGATGGCCGCCTGCAAGGCCGTCGGCATGAACGCCTTCGTCATGAAGCCGGTGGAAGCGCGCGAACTGTTCGCGGCCATCGAGTCGGTGCTGGGCGAAACCGCCGCGCCGGTCGCCCTGACCGCCTGAGGGTCGCCATGCCGCATGAGACCCGCACGCCGGACGGCTATGTGCTGAGCGACGAGGCGGCGCGCTTCGATCGTGAGCGGGCCCATGGCTGGATCGCAGGCGAGACCTACTGGGCGCCCGGCATTCCCAAGGCCCTGTTCGACAAGTCCCTGGACAACAGCCTGGTGCTCGGGGCCTACGCGCCGGACGGCGCCATGGTCGCCATGGCCCGGGTGGTCACTGATCGGGCGACCTTCGGCTGGATCTGCGACGTCTTCGTCAGCGAAGCCCATCGCGGCAAGAGACTGGGCAAGGCCATGATGGCCTATCTCAGGGATCATCCGGACATGCAGGGCGTCCGCCGCCTGCACCTGGCGACCCGCTACGCTCACGGGCTCTACGCCCAGTACGGATTTGTCCCGCTGACTGCTCCCGACAACTGGATGGAGATCCGCGGGCGCGGGTATCTCTAGGCCTCGATCTTCAACTCCGGCCACCGGGCTTGCGCCGCTTGCGCGGTGCGCACGAAGCCGTTGGTCCGCCGCGTGGGGTTGGGCCGCAGGCGCAGGGCGAAGATGTCATCCAGTCCGAAGGGCGCGACGATGGTCATGCGGCCGTCCGGCTCCAGCCGCGCGCCAACCGCGAAGGTCGTGCTGGTGAAGCGTTCCAGGGCCTCGGCGCTGGCGGCCAGCGGCGCGTAGGGTTCGCCGAACTTGCCCTCGAACCACAGGTGGACGCGGGCCTGGTTGCGGACCTCGACCATCTCGCGCAAGGGCGGCTCGAAGGCGGCGGCCACCCGCTTGATGACCAGGTCCTCGGCCTCGTAGCTGGTGTCGGGATCGAAATAGGCCAGATCGTAGTCCTTGATCCCGTAGTCTGGGTCCCGGCCGGTCAGGTGGTTCACCGCCCGCTGGTAGATGGCGCCGGAGAACAGCAGCCAATCCGGCAGGTCGAGCCTCCTCGCCGTTTCCATCACCGTCATCAGGCTGGGCGCGGCGCGCAGGATCTCCTCAAGGCGCGTGGCCAGGTCGCGGCTCATCGCGCTTCTCTCAGCGGCCAGCCATGATCCAACGGCCCGTGCCCGGCGCCGAAGCCCGGGGCCCGGCGCATGGCCTCGTGCACATAGGCCCAGGCCCGCGCCACGGCCTCGGTGAGGCTCATCCCCTGGGCCAGGCCCGCCGCGCAGGCCGAGGCCAGGGTACAGCCGGTGCCGTGAGTGTGGCGGGTCTCGATCCGCTCGCCTTCAAAGGTGGTTTCGCCGTCCGAGGTCATCAGCACATCGACCACGGTCGCGCCGTCGATATGGCCGCCCTTCATCAGCACCGCCCGGGCGCCGAGCTTCAGCAGCACCTCTCCCGCCCGCCGCAGATCGTCGGTGGTCGTAACCGTCAGGCCGGTCAGGGCCTCGGCCTCCGGCGCGTTCGGCGTCAGCAAGCCGGCGCGTGGAACCATCAAGGCCCTGACGGCGGAGATCGCCTCGGACGCCAGCAGACTGGCCCCGCCCTTGGCCACCATGACCGGGTCGATCACCGCCGGGACGCCGCCCGCGTGCGCGAGGATGGCCGCCACCGCCTCGACCATGGCCACGTCGCCCAACATTCCGGTCTTGATCGCATCGGCGCCGATATCGTCCAGCACCGCGCGCGCCTGGGCCTCGACAACGTCAACCGGGATTGGGTGGACACCGGTGACGCCCAGCGTGTTCTGCACCGTCACGGCGGTGATCGCGGTGGCCGCGTAGCCGCCCAAGGCCGTGACGGTCTTGATGTCGGCCTGGATCCCCGCCCCACCACCGGAGTCGGATCCAGCGATGATCAGCACGCGGCCTTTGTTCTCGGACATGTCCTGCACCTAGCGTGGCCGGGGGCGAATTGCATCGGGATATGCGCGTCATCCACACTCCAATCTATATGCGTTGACAGTTATATTTCTTAATAAGAATATATCGGCATGAGCCCGTTCGAAGCCCTGGCCGAACCCAATCGCCGCCGT
Source organism: Phenylobacterium sp. (assembly GCF_031412415.1). GTDB lineage: Bacteria > Pseudomonadota > Alphaproteobacteria > Caulobacterales > Caulobacteraceae > Phenylobacterium. The sequence continues at coordinate 12,835 of NZ_JANOCX010000084.1, read as the reverse complement.
CTGCTCGACCTGCTCCGGGCCGGCGAGCGTCCGGCCGGAGAGCTGGTGGCGGCCATGGACCTCAGCCAACCCGGGGTCTCCAAGCACCTGAAGGCCCTTCGCGAGGCTGGCCTAGTCAGCGTCCGGGCCGACGGCCAGCAACGCATCTACCGGCTGGAGGCGCGTAGGCTCGCCGACCTCGACGCCTGGCTGAAACCCTACCGCCATTTCTGGGCCGACCACCTCGACGCCCTTGAAGGGCACCTGGAGCGCGACCAATGAACGACGACCGCATGGGAACCGTGACCCGCACCGGCGACACCTATGAGGTCGTGTTCGAGCGGCGTATCGACAAGCCAGTCGAGAAGGTCTGGGCGGCGATCACCGTGCCCGAACGGATCGCTGACTGGCTAGCCGAGGCCGAGGTGGACCTCCGGGTCGGCGGCCACTATCGGCTGCGCTTCCCAGGCGGCTATGGAACGAACGGGGTCATCACCGCCCTGCAGCCGTCCCGCCTGCTGGAATATACTTGGCCTGACCCCGAGCATCCGCAGTCGGTGGTGCGCATCGCCCTGGAGCCCGACGGTGAGGGCTGCCGCCTCACCCTCATCCAGACGGCCCTCTCCCGGAAGGTCGCCAGCGGCGTAGTGGGGGGCTGGCACACGCATCTGGAGGGCATCGCCGGCGCGGCGGACGGCGCGCGGACAGCCTGGACCCAGGCCCGCGAGGACGAGCTGCTGGAACTCTACAAGGACCAGCTTCCGCTCTGAGCGCGCCCTGCTAACCTGCGCCCATGACAGACAGGATCGCACTCGTCACCGGCGCGGGCTCGGGGATCGGACGCGCCGCGGCGCTGGGGTTGCTGGACGCCGGCTGGAAGGTGGTTCTCGCCGGCCGTCGGGCCGAACAGCTCGAGGCTACCTCGGCTCACGCCCCGGACCGCACCCTGGTCGTTCCCACCGACATCTCGGACGAAGGCCAGGTCGACGCCCTCTTCGCCGCGACGCAGGCCGCCCACGGCCGCCTGGACCTGTTGTTCAACAACGCCGGCGCTGGGGCGGGCGGGCGGCTGGAAGACCTCTCTCTCGAGGCCTGGAAGCGGGTGGTCGACGTGAACCTGACCGGCGCCTTCCTCTGCACGCGGGGGGCGTTCCGTATAATGAAGGGCCAGGACCCGCGCGGCGGCCGGATCATCAACAACGGCTCGATCTCGGCCCATGTCCCCAGGCCCTATTCAGTGGCCTATACCGCCACCAAGCACGCCATCACCGGGCTGACGCGCTCGGCGTCCCTGGATGGGCGGGCCTACGATATCGCCTGCGGCCAGATCGACATCGGCAACGCCGCCACCGAGATGACCGCCGCCATGGCCAAGGGCGTGCCCCAGGCCGATGGGACCTTCGCCCCCGAGCCGATGATGGACGTCCAGGCCGTGGCCGACGCGGTGGTCTACATGGCGGGTCTGCCGCTCAGCGCCAACGTCCAGTTCATGACGGTGATGGCCACCAAGATGCCGTTCATCGGGCGCGGCTGAAGATGACGGACGCCAGGGCGGAGCGGGCCGAGGCCTTCCGCGACTACTACGCCCTGCAGCTTCGCTTCGCCGAAGCTGTCGCCGAGCGCGGCGGCCAACCGCTTGGCGAAGCCGCGCGACGTTTCACCAACCTCCACCGTCGCCTCGCCCTGGGCAATGTGACCGAGGAGCCGCCCGGTCCGGGATGGCTGCGTTTCGCTGAACGACTTGAGGCCCTGCCGCGCGGGCAAGCCCGTCTTGACTGGACGATGGCCGAACTGGCCGCGGCCCCCGATGAGCCAGGCCATGCAAGCCAGATCCAGTTTGGCTGCTTCAGCTATGAGCCGCCAAAGGAAGGCGTGGTCCGCATCCACTTCAGCAATCGCGACAGCGCCGACGGCGCGGGACCGCTCGCCCAGGCCAAGACCCTGGCCCGGCGCTCCGAGCTCACCCGGATGTTCGCCCACCTGAAGCGGCTGCATCCGGAGGCCAAGACGATCGCCGGCGCCTCATGGCTCTATCACACACAGGCCTATCGCCGGCTGTTCCCGGCCGACTACGCCGCATCCCGCACGGAAGCCGGGGAGGTGCGGCTGAACGGGACGTCGAGCTGGGGTCAGTTCCTGACGCACTCCGGGGCCGTGAAGCCCGCCTTGCGCGACGCCTTCCTGGCGAACCTTGACCGCCTCGACCCAGACGCGCCGTGGCTGATCTTCCCCTTGCGCCCCCTGCTGACGAATGCGCCCGCCGAGACCTTCTACGCCTTCTACGAGGTCTGACCGCGCGCCGCGGCGATGGCCGCCTGGACCTTCAGCGCCTGAACCGTCGCCGCGACGTCGTGCACCCGAACCACGGCCACGCCGGCGGCCACACCGGCCAGGGCCGCGGCCAGCGAGCCCGGCAGCCGTGCGCTCGCCGGCTCAGCGGCGGGCTCCAAGGCCGCGATGAAGCGCTTACGGCTGACCCCGAGCAGGACCGGAAACCCCAGCGCGACGACGGCGTCGAGGTGGGCCAGCAGGGCCAGGTTGTGCTCCAGCCGCTTGCCGAAGCCGATCCCAGGATCGAGCCATATCTTCTCGCGCGACACGCCGGCGGCCATGGCTGTCTCGGAACGCTCCGTCAGGAACGCTGTCACCTCGGCCGTCACGTCGTCATAGCGGGGATTGGCCTGCATCGTGCCGGGCCGTCCCTGCATGTGCATCAGCACCACCTCGCAGCCCAGCTCGGCGGCCACAGCCGGCGCTTCGGGCGAGAAGGAAAGCGCCGTCACGTCGTTCCAGATGTCGGCGCCCGCCCCGACGGCCGCGCGCGCGACGTCGGGCTTCATGGTGTCGACCGAGATCGCGATATCGCTCTGCGCGCGGACCGCCTCGATCAGGGGGACTAGTCGAGCGATCTCGTCGTCGGCCGAGACAGGCTCCGCGCCGGGGCGGGTCGATTCCGCTCCGACGTCGAGGATGTCGGCGCCCTCACGGATCATCGCGAGCGCTCCGGCCAGGGCCGCATCAGGCGCCAGGAACCGGCCGCCGTCCGAGAAGCTGTCGGGGGTAAGGTTGACCACCCCCATGATCCTCGCCATCGCGCGCGCCTCAAATGAAAACGCCCTCCCGATACAGGATCGGGAGGGCGTGGAGAATGGTGGAGCCTTGCCGCGTCAGGCCGGTTCGGGGCGCGGGGAGATCGGGACCGAGACCGAAGGACCGGTCGGCCGCTTCATATCGGCGTCCTCGCGGTTGGGCGCGACGCCCTTCAGCACATTGATGATCTCGTCGCCGCTCAAGGTCTCGTATTCCAGCAGCGCCTTGGCCAGGGTGTGCAGCTCATCCAGCTTTTCCGTGAGGATGCGGCGGGCTTCGTCGAAGCCGCCCTGGACGAGGCGCTTGACCTCCTGGTCGATCAGCTTGGCGGTCTCTTCCGAGATGTTCTGAGTGCGCGACACCGAGTGGCCGAGGAAGACCTCGTCCTGGTTCTCGCCGTAGGACACCACGCCCAGCTTCTCCGAGAAGCCCCACTTGGTGACCATGGCCTTGGCCAGGCGAGTGGCCTGGTCGATGTCGGACGAGGCGCCCGAGGTGATCTTGTCCTTGCCGAAGATCAGCTCCTCGGCCATCCGGCCGCCCATCAGGATGGTCAGGCGCGAGGTCATCTGCTCGTAGGACATGGAGAGCTGGTCGCGCTCCGGAAGCTGCATGACCATGCCCAGGGCCCGGCCGCGCGGGATGATCGTGGCCTTGTGCACCGGATCGGTGGCCGGAACATTGAGAGCCAGCAGGGCGTGGCCGCCCTCGTGATAGGCGGTGAGGCGCTTTTCCTCGTCGGTCATGGCCATGGACTTGCGCTCGGCGCCCATCATGACGCGGTCCTTGGCGTCCTCGAAGTCGCGCTGGGTGACCATGCGGCGGTTCTTCCGCGCGGCCATCAGGGCGGCTTCGTTGACCAGGTTGGCCAGGTCGGCGCCGGAGAAGCCCGGGGTGCCGCGAGCGACGGTCTTCACTTCCACGTCGGCGGCCAGGGGCACGTTCTTCATGTGGACGCGCAGGATACGTTCACGGCCGCCGATGTCGGGGTTCGACACCACGACCTGACGGTCGAAGCGGCCCGGACGCAGCAGGGCGGGGTCCAGGACGTCGGGACGGTTGGTCGAGGCGATGACGATGATGGCTTCCGACGGATCGAAGCCATCCATCTCGACCAGCAGCTGGTTGAGGGTCTGCTCGCGTTCGTCGTTGCCGCCGCCCAGGCCCGCGCCACGATGGCGGCCCACGGCGTCGATTTCGTCGATGAAGATGATGCAGGGGCTGTTCTTCTTGGCCTGCTCGAACATGTCGCGCACCCGGCTGGCGCCGACGCCGACGAACATTTCCACGAAGTCCGAACCCGAGATGTAGAAGAACGGCACGCCCGCCTCGCCCGCGACGGCGCGGCCCAGCAGGGTCTTGCCGGTGCCGGGAGGGCCGACCATCAGCGCGCCCTTGGGGATCTTGCCGCCCAGGCGCTGAAACTTCGAGGGGTCCTTCAGGAAGTCGACGATCTCCGACAGCTCTTCCTTGGCCTCGTCCACGCCGGCCACGTCATCGAAGGTGATGCGGTTCTTGTTCTCCGTCATCATCTTGGCCTTGGACTTGCCAAAGCCCATGGCGCCGCGAGCCCCGCCCTGCATCTGGCGCATGAAGAAAATCCAGACCCCGATCAGCAGCAGGATCGGCAGGCTGTTGAGCAGCAGGCCCATCAGGCCGCCGCCAGCCGATTTCACTTCGATGTCCGCGCCCTGGGCTTCCAGGCGCTTGACCAGCTCTTCCTGATTGCTGGGCGTCAAGGCCGTGAAGGACTTCCCGGCCCCGTCCTTGATCTCGACGGCGGCGCCGCGAAGCGTCGCGGACTTCACCTCGCCGGAGCTCACCTTGGACAGGAGCTGGGAGTAGGAAATCTGGCCAGCAGCGCCCGCGGCCTGCGAGCCGCCGGTCATCATGCTGTAGAGGCCGATCAGGACGACGACGATAACGCCCCAGATGGCGAGGTTACGTAGGTTCATGTCGCGCCTTCGAAAAGTGTCTCACTTGCCCAAGATAGGTGGGCGGACGCCGAAACTCCAGCAAGGCCCGTGCCGCGCGACCGAACATCGCGGTTCGGTGAACACATTATGCGCCAGGACAGGCTCCGAAGAAGCAAAAAGGCCGCGCGGAACCCGCACGGCCTTATAAAGCTTAGCCTTTGAAGGAAGTCCTACCGGGTAGGGGGCTTCTTCGGCGCGGCGATCAGCCCTTCGCGCTGAGCGCGCTTGCGGGCCAGCTTGCGGGCGCGACGAACGGCTTCCGCCTTCTGACGGGCGCGCTTCTCGCTGGGCTTCTCATAATGCACGTGCCGCTTCATTTCGCGGAACGAGCCTTCGCGCTGCATCTTCTTCTTCAGCGCCTTGAGGGCCTGATCGACGTTGTTGTCGCGAACGAAAATCTGAACCAGAGGTCTCTCTCCTATTACCCGTTCCCGCTCGGCCAATCCTGGGGTCAGGCGGCGGCGAACGGACAAAAGCCTTGTGACCCGCAGGCTAGGAGCCTTCGAGTTGAGGGCGGGCAGATAGCAGAAGCCCAATCGGATGTCCACGGCGGACAGGCGCAAAAAGGACCGCTAAAAGAAGCCATGGCGAACCAAGACGGCTGGGCTGAGACAACCGAGCAACAGGTGCTGGACGCGGCGCTCACGCGTGTCGTGACCCAGGGCTTCACCTGGCCCACGGTGCGGGCGGCGGGCCTCGACTGCGGCCTGTCGGCGCCCGAGACCGAACTTCTGCTGCCTCACGGGCCCGACGACCTCGCGGCCTTGCTGGCGCGGCGACATGATTCCGTGGCCCTGGCCGCCCTGCCCGATCCGACCGGATTGAAGATCCGCGCCAGGATTCGCGCCGCGGTCGAAGCGCGTCTGGACGCCGCGGCGCTGGACGAGGCGGCGGTGCGCAGATGGGCCGGCTACCTGTCCTTGCCCCATCATCTGCCGCTGGCGACGCGCCTGCTGTGGGATAGCGCCGACAAGCTGTGGCGCTGGGCCGGCGACACGGCGACGGACGAGAACCACTATTCCAAGCGCGCGATCCTGGCCGGCATCCTGGCCTCGGCCCTGGCCATCCGGCTGTCGGGCGGCAAGGACGAGGCCATGGCCTTCGTCGACGCGCGCATCGAGAACGTGATGGCCTTCGAGACCTGGAAGGCCGGGCTGAAACCCGGCGACCTGCTGAAGGACCTGGCCGGAGCGCTGGCGAGGCTCCGCTACGGCTAGGCCTTGGGCAGCAGCCCGAGCTGGCGACCGATCACCTTGTCAAACACCCGCGTGGGCAGCACCTCGCCCATGAAGTTGCGGAACGGGTCGGGGGTGACGGTGTAGCGCGGCTTGGGCTTGGCCAGGGTCAGCGCCTTGGCCACCGCCTCGCCAATGACCTCCGGCGGCAGGCCGCTCGCGCCCAGCCCGTGCATGTAGGCGTAGACCTTCTGCAGAGCCGGATAGAATGGCGTGTCGCGGTAGGGAAGGATGTCTTCGTCCTTGGCCTTGCCCCAGATCGGTGTGGCCACCGCGCCCGGGGCGATGACGATCACGTCGACGCCCAACAGCAGAAGTTCCCGCCGCAAGGCCAACGACAAGCCTTCCACCGCGAATTTCGAAGCGTTGTAGGGTCCCACGAACGGCGTCGCCGTGCGCCCGCCCACCGAGCTGATATTGACGATCCGGCCAGGCTTTCCGATGCGGCCTTCGCCCGTCGACAACAGCGGTCCGAAGGCCTGGGTCACGGTGACGACCCCGGTCAGGTTGACCTCGATCTGATGCCGGAACTCGGCGATCGGCAGGTTCATCAACGGGCCCGCCACCGCCATGCCGGCATTGTTGACCAGACCGGCCAGGGTCTCCCCGTCGAGAGCTTCGACGACCGTGGCCACGGAAGCGCGAACAGCGGCCTCGTCGGTGACATCAAAGACCAGCGGGACATAGTGCTCGCCGAACTCCTGGCGCAGGCGATCGGCGTCGGCCTGCTTGCGGACGCTGCCGAACACCCGGAAGCCTTGGGCGATCAGCACCTTCGTGACGCCCCAGCCTATGCCGGTCGAGACGCCCGTGACGACGACGCTCTTCATGTCCGCAATCCCAGCTGTTCGATGCGCGCGAGTTGATCAACGGCCAGCGGTCCGGCCGCCTCCGCCGCCAGCGCCTGTTGGAGTTCGTCCCGGTTCTTGACCCCCAGGACCAGGGTGTCGACGCCGGGCAGGCCCAGAGCATAGCGATGGGCGACGACCGCAGGAACCTCGCCCCAGTCGCGGCACAGCGCCCGAAAGGGCGCGGCGCGCTCATAGTCCTTGGCGTCCGGGTTGTTGGGCGAGACAGCGCGGTCGAGGGCCGAAGTCAGCGCCCCGGCCTGTACGGCTCGGATGCCCATGACGCCCACGCCCCGCGCAGTGGCCGCGGCGAGGATGGTGCGGGGATCGGCCGGCTCGGCGAAGCGCCGGATGCCGCCGGCGGAGTCCAGCAGATTGGTGATCACCTGGGCGACCGCTGGTCTCGGCTGTTGTTCCAGGGCCGCCAGGACCGACTGCGGCACGCCGATGCCGGTGATCCCCCAGGCGCCGATCCGGCCCTGAGCTGTCAGCCGCTCGAAGGCTGGGACCACCTCATCCACATAGGTCGACCAACGGGTGGAGAACGCGTCGCGCCGCGCGTCGCCATGGGCGTAGGCGTAGCCGTCCGGCGCGATGCTGGAGTGCAGGAAGAAGACGTCGATCCGCTCCAGCCGCATGGCCGCCAATGTCGCCGCTAGCGAGGCTTCCAGCCGCGCGGCCGTTTCTCCGACCGGCGGCGAGCCCAAGGCGCACTTGGTCGTGAACCTCACGTGAGGCGGCGGCGCGCCTTGAAAGGTCTCGCCGACGACCGCCTCGCAGTTGAGATACATGGGCGCGGTGTCGATCAGGTCGATCCCGGCCTCGACCGCGGCCTTGAGCGTGGCGACCGCTTCGTCACGGTCGGTCAGGCCCCAGGCCTGGCCGATGCCGCCCCCGCCGAGGGTCAGGCGGCTGACCGCGCCAAGCGAACCGAGCGCATTGGACTTCACGAGGCGATCCTCCAACGATATATTCCGACGATCGGAATATCCGCCTTTCGGAATTCCTGTCAAGGCGACAGCCGCGGTCGCGGCGGCTAGGCTCCAGATCGATGACTCGCAGCTCCCCGGTCGACGATGCGCAGGCCAAGGCCCTCACGGCCGCCGTCGGCGCCTTGATGCGCCAGTTCAAGCTCGAGCCGGGGCTGCTGGCCGGCAGCGCCTATGCCGACCTGCACATCAACGATGTCGCCCTGCTCTCGATGCTGGCCGAGCCCGGAGACTGGACCGTGCGCGGCCTGGCCCAGACCCTGGGCGCGCCCGACTCCACAGTCTCCTCGGCCCTGGACCGTCTGGAAAAACGCGGTCTGGTGGCCCGCCGGCGCCGGACCAGCGACCGTCGCGTGATGCGGGTCGAGCTGACGCCGGACGGCCAGGCGCTGGCCGAACGCCTTCGGACCGGCCAACTCGACAATTCTCGCAGCATGCTGGCGCGGCTGACGCCGGAAGATCGCGCCCACCTGGTGCGTCTGATGGCCGCCGTGGCGCAGGGGGACGAAGACTGATGCCGATCGCCAAGGCCAATGGCCTGAATCTCTATTTCGAACGCGCCGGCGACGGCGCTCGGCTGCTGTTCATCTCCGGCACCGGCGGCGACCTGCGCAACAAGCCCAACCAGTTCGACGGCCCGCTCGCCAAGACCTTCGACCTGCTCTCCTACGACCAGCGGGGCCTGGGTCAATCCGACAAGCCGGACATACGCTACGCCATGGCCGACTATGCCGATGACGCCGCCGCGCTGATGACGCATGTCGGCTGGGAGACCGCCCATGTGGTGGGGGTTTCCTTCGGCGGCATGGTGGCCCAGGAACTGGCCCTGCGTCATCCCGGACGGGTCGACCGTCTGGTCTTGGCCTGCACCTCCCCGGGCGGCGCTGGCGGCGCTTCCTATCCCTTCCACGAGATCGAACATCTGAGCGGCGAGGCGCGCGCCAGGCATCTGATCCCGATCTCGGACACCCGCCGCGACGCCGCCTGGGCCGCCGGCCACACCGAGACCTACGCCCAGCTCGTGGCCATGGGCTCGGCCGATCCTTTCGGCGACGAACCCGGGCGCAAACAGGGCGCCCATCGCCAGCTCGAGGCGCGCAGAGACCACGACACCTGGGACCGGCTTGGCGACATCACCGCCCCGACTTTGATCGCGGCTGGCCGCTATGACGGTGTGGCCTTGCCCCAAGCGCAGGAGAACATGGCCGCCCGCATTCCGAACGCGACGCTCAAGTTCTTCGAGGGCGGCCACCTGTTCATGATGCAGGACCGCACGGCGGTCGCCGCGATGGTGGAGTTCCTGAAGGCCTAGAGCGCGTGCAACACGGCCGCCACGGCCGCGGCCACCTGGGTCACGTCGTAGGGTTTGCGGATGATGGGCGCGTCGAAACCCAGAGGCGCGCCGGCGGAGTCGCCGTAGCCCGTGGCGAAGACGAAGGGGATTCCGCGGGCCGCCAGGGCCTCGGCCACCGGTGTAACCGACAGGCCATTCAGATTGGCGTCGAGAACGGCGGCGTCGATCTGCTGGTCCAGCAAGGCCATGGCCTCGGAGAGTTCGTAGGCGGGCCCGATAACCTCGGCCCCCGCGTCCGCCAGACCGGTCTCCAGCTCCAGGGCCAGCAGCACCGCATCCTCCACGATCAGCACGCGCGCGCCGGTCAGGTCGGTGGGGCCGGTGGGGTGGGAGACCGTCTCGACCGCCTGGCGCACCGGCGCCTCGGGCACCTGCTCCGGACGCTCGACCACCGCCGCGGCGCTGGCGCGCAGCCGCACCCGCACGCCGCCGCGCCGGTACTCGACTTCGGTCTCGCCATTCAGCTCGCGGCCGGTGACCTGGGCCAGCAGGGTGGACCCGAACCCCTTGCGGATCGGCGGCGTCACCGACGGGCCGCCGCTCTCGGTCCAGAACAGTTCGAATCCGCCGTCGGCGATACGCGACCAACGCAGGTCCACGCGGCCGGTCTCGGTCGACAGGGCCCCGAACTTCACCGCATTGGTGGCCAGTTCATGCAGGGCCAGCGAAAGCGCGTTGGCGGCGCGCGGGGTCAGGAACAGTTCCGGCCCGTCCCACCGCGTCTGATGCGGCGCGAGGCCGCCCAGCTCGGCGGCGGCCAGATGGCCGATGGCCGCGCCCCGCCAGCGCGCCGCAGTCAAAAGTTCGTTGGCCGAGCCCATGGCCTTCAACCGTCCGGCGAAGGTGGCCAGGAAACTGTCGAGGGACGTGGTGCGCTTGGCGGTCTGGAAGGCCAGGGCCTGGACCGTGGCCAGCACGTTCTTCACGCGGTGGTCCAGCTCGGACATCAAGGTCCGGCGCCGTTCTTCCTCCAGATGCCGGTCGCTGACGTCCTGCACGACGCCGCAGACCTTGATCGCGCGACCGTCGGCGTCGCGCACCAGGAGACCCGACGAGCGCATCCAGACCGTACGGCCATCGTCGTCGCGGATGCGGCGATACTCGGTCTCGAACCGTCCGGTCGCGCGCATGGATTCTTCCATGGTTCTGCGCGTGGATTCGCGATCTTCGGGGTGCAGCCCGCTGTAGAGCAGCTCGCCGCCGCCCGCCGGCCAGTCACCTACCGGGAGACCCGTGACCGCCGCCATCCGCGCGCTGACGCAGAAGATGTCGCGCACCAGATCCCACTCGTACTCGCCCAGGCGCGCCGATTGTAGCGCCAGTTCCAGGCGGTCCCTGTCAAGATTGGTTTCGGAGGCGGTCGTCGCCATGACGGCACCTTAAAGCCGGGATCGATGGGAAGCGACAGGAACCAACGGTTGCATCCAACCTTTTGATGAAGGTCCGCCTGGCGGCTTCCGCCGAACGTCGGAACCGCCTAATATGTGCGGCGTTTGGGCTGTGACGCCTCAGCGCACTCAAGGTCTTCTTGAGGCCTGCCGAATATCTGGAGAGCACCCTCATGGGCACGAACGCCATCGATCACGCCGTCGACGAAGCCCGCGCCGCGAGCAATTCCGTCACCGACACCGCTTCCAAGCTGTCGGCCGAGGCCCAGCGCAGCTTCAACGACGCGGCGAAGCGCTTCGAAAAAGTCGTCGCCGAAGGCTTGGAGCAGGTTCGCGCCCAATCGCGCACCTATGCCGACAACGCCGGCCAGCACATCGACGAAGCCCAGCGCTACGTCGTCGAGCGCGTCAAGGAACGCCCGCTCATCGCCGCGGGCGCCGCCCTGGGCGCTGGCCTGCTGATCGGTCTCCTGCTGGCCAGCGGCCGCAAGCGTTGATCCTGAAGAAAGCGGCCTATTACGCCGTCGCCGTCGCCGCGCTCGCCGCGGCGGCGGTCGTTTGCGTGGTCGCCCTGGCCATGGCGCTGCACGCGGCGGTCGAACCCTCGGTCGGTCCGGCGTGGGCCGCCGTGATCGTCGCCGGCGCCGCGGTGGTCCTCATGGGCCTGCTGTCGGCGTTCCTGCTGATCCGCGCCAACCCGCCCAAGGCGCTGCACGCCGTCGGCCAGGAGAAAGACCTGACCTCGCGCATGTTCGAACTGGCCCGTGACAAGCCATGGGTGGCCGCCGGCGTGGTGGTCGCCGCGGCGGCCGTGGCGCTGAAGAACCCGAAGATCACCGCCGCCGTCCTCTCGGCGGTCATGGCCGGGCGCGCCTCCAAGAAGTAGCGAACCAATCGCGCCGCGAGGGGTTTCCCAGGAGACAGCGGGCCGGCGCCCGCGCTTCCCCAGGATATCCCATGTTCCAGCTCCCGCCCCTGCCCTACGATCACGCCGCCCTGGAGCCGGTGATCGGTCGCGCGACCATGCATCTGCATCACGAAAAGCATCATCAGAAGTACGTCGACACGACGAACGAGCTTCTCACCGAGGCGAAGGCCGATTTCACCAGCCTGGAGGACGTCGTCCGCCGGGCGGCGAGCGACGCGGCGCAGAAAAAGCTGTTCAACAACGCCGCTCAGCTTTGGAATCACACCTTCTTCTGGACCTGCATGACCCCCAAGGGTCAGGCTCCGGCCGTCGATCTCGCCAAGGCGATCGACCGCGATTTCGGCGGCATGGCGGATCTCAAGGCCAAGTTCGTCGAACTGGGTGCGGGCCATTTCGGGTCCGGCTGGGTCTGGCTGGCGGCGGACGGCGAGACCCTGAAGTTGGTCGACACCCATGACGGCGATGACCTGCTGACCCACAAGGGGCTGACGCCGCTGCTGGTCTGCGACCTCTGGGAACACGCCTACTACCTGGACCACAAGAACGACCGGAAGGCCTTCCTCGAGGCCTGGTTCGACGCCCTGCCGAGCTGGGCCTTCGCCGCTGATCAGTACGCCGCCGCGTTGGGCGAGGGCGAAATCTGGCGACATCCGGAACCGATTGCGTCTTCGGGAACGGGAGTCGCCAAGACGCGTTCGGACCTGGGACGATAATTCGGAGGATCGACTATGCTAGGTTGGGCTTTGACTTTCTTGGTGGTCGCTCTGATCGCCGGTGTTCTTGGGTTCACGTCGATCGCGGGTGGCGCCATGGCCATCGCGAAGATCTTGTTCTTCGTGTTCCTGGTGTTGTTCGTGGTTTCGCTTGTCATGCACCTGGTTCGAGGGCGCGGCGCGCTCTAGACGCCATTCGACGAACTGCCTAGCGCCCGCCTTCCCCCGGAAGGCGGGCGTTCTACTGCCTGCGGTCCAGCGACCAGGTCCGGGTCGTTTCGAAGTGCGAACGCGTCCACGCCTGGGCCTTGACGTGAATTTCCCGCGCGTCGACC
>NZ_JANOCX010000083.1:0-5481 GCF_031412415.1 Phenylobacterium sp. | reverse complement strand
TGGGTCGCACAGCAAAGGGCCTGATCCGGGCCCTGGAGAGCCGCTATGAAACGCAATACGTCTTGGCTCTCACTCTCTCTCTCGACATGGCAGATGACCATGGAGGCCCAACAGGTCATCGGCCTGCGCATGGCCAAGCTCGCCTTTGGCGGCGAAGCGGCGGCGGCCGAGACCGCCCTCATGTTCTCGGAAAAGGCCGCCTCGGCCCTGACGCTCCAGTCCGACATGGCGATGGCGTTGATGTCCGGCACTGGACACCTGACCCCGGCTCGCGCCGTCACCCACTACCGACGGAAGATCCGCGCCAACCGTCGACGCCTGACGCGCTAGACGAAACCAACTTCCGCTGGGAACTCATCCCAGCGCGTGGCACGCTTCCAAACGCGGATATGCGAATGGGGGTTTGCATGGTTGCGACGACAATGGGCGCCGAGCGCGCCGGGACGCGCTGGTTCTATGTGGGCATGGCGGCGGTGTTCGTCGTCATCGCCTTCGGGGGATTCATTCCCACCTACTGGTCGAAGATCGCCGCCGGCACGTTCGGCGGCGCGCCGATCCTGCACATTCACGGGCTGATCTTCTTTACCTGGACACTGTTCTACCTGGCGCAGACCTCACTGGTCGCCATGGGTCGGACCTATGATCATCGAAGCTGGGGCCTGGCCGGGATCGCGCTGGCCACGGCCATGTGCTTCACCGTCGTCCTGGCGGCGATTAACTCGATCAAGGTGGCCGAAGCCATCGGAATGGGCGAACAGGCCCGCCAGTTCTCAATTGTCTCGCTGAGCGGAGTCGTGGTGTTCGCCGTGCTGTTCGGCGCCGCCATCGCCAATAACACCCGCGCCGATGTCCACAAGCGCCTGATGCTGCTGTCCACCGTCCCGCTCATGGAGGCAGCGAGCGCGCGAGTGTTCATGGTCCTGCTCGCCCCGCCCGGCGCCGTGGGGCCGCCGCCGGTTCAGGCGACGATTCCGCCCAGCATCTTCGTCGACCTGCTGATCGTCGTGGCCATGGTCTATGATTGGCGCACCCGCGGCCGCCCCCACCCGGTCTATGTCTGGGGCGGTGGCGTGGTCGTCCTCAGCCAGATCGGCGCTATCGCCCTGGCCGGGACGCCAGGCTGGATGGCGGTGGCGACCTGGGTCGAATCCCTCACCGGCTGACCCGAACCGCGCCGATCCGCGCGCGTTCCCATATGATGGCGGGGCGTCTGGGAGACATGGCCTATGGAACGGACAATCCGATGAGCGTCGCCTTCACCAAGGAAGGTGATCACGAGGCCGCCGCCGCCGACCTGCCCGATCGCCCGATCTCGACGCACCCGAACCTGGTGACCGCCAAGGGTATGGCCGCGCTCGATGAGGCGCTGGCCGCCGCGCGCGCCGCCTATTCGTCCGCCCAGGCCGACGGCGAGGTCCAGGCCGACCGCACCGCCATGGCGCGGGCGACCCGCGACCTGCGCTACTATTCGGCGCGGCGCGGCAACGCCCAGCTCGTTGAAGGCGATCCCGACGCCGACACCGTCCAGTTCGGTCGCAAGGTCACCTTCGAGCGCGAGGACGGCCGTCGCCAGACCTTCGTCATCGTCGGTGAGGACGAGGCCGATCCCAAGAAGGGCTCGGTGTCCTACATCTCGCCTTTGGCGCAGGCCCTGCTGGGAAAGTCGGTCGGCGACACGGTCCGTGTGGCCGGGGCGGCCGTCGAGGTCGTTGCGATCGGCTAGGGTCGATCTTCCGCCGCGCGCATGACGAAGGCCAGGATCTCGGCGACGGCGACGTACAGCCGCTCGGGGATTTCCGCGTCCAGTTCGATGGTCGACAGGGCCTGAGCCAGCGGAGCGTTGCGTTCCAGCGGCACCCCGTGCGCCTCGGCCGCCTCGACGATCCTTTGCCCCACCAATCCTCGGCCGGTGGCCACCACGGTCGGCGCGCCCTGCCCTTCGTACTTCAGCGCGACGGCCAGCTTGTCCTTGAGCGGCTGGGTCATGAGGTCTGATCCACCAGCCGGCCGGCCTCGGGTATGCGGTTCGGTGGGGTTCCTGGATGGATGGCGACCTCGGCGCGGAGCTGGACGGCGGCCAGGGCGGCGGTGAGCAGGCCCTGATCGGCCCTCAGCCGGTCCAGGCCGTGGGCGCGCTCGGCCCATAGGCTGACGATCGCCTGGCCGCCTGACAGTCCGACCCGCGCGTGGATCGGACCGAGCGGTTCGGCGTCCAGGGAGAAGGCCGCGCGCCAGACCGGCTCGGCCTCGCCCGATTCGGCGCGCCCGTCGCGGCTGACCTCGAACTGCGCGACACCCGCGCCCTGGGGCGTGACGAAGGGCATTTCGAACATCCAGCGGCTCACCTGCGCCTCCGGACCGCTTTGCACGGGCAGGGAGGCGAGTTGCAGCAGCTCCTGACGGCCCAGGGCCGCATCGGTCTCCCGCGCCAACTCCTGGCCCATGACCACGGGCGAACCGCCGGGAGACAGCTTGCTGACCGCTGGGGGTTGAGCGCGCGTGCCCCCAGCCCGATAGGGCGGCGGCGGAACCGCGCCGGTCCGGGCCCCCTGAGCCGCCGGCGCGGCGGCCAGCCAACTCGACAGGGCCTGGCGCAGGATCAGCAAGCCTGCCTTCAGGTCCTGGCCGACCGGCGAGGCCATCGGCGCGGCGGCGAGATTGGCCTCAAGGAACAGTCCGGAACGGGCCATAGCCTTGGCGACATCCGGGCCGGTGACGTTCCCGGTCAGCGGCGGCGCGTGGGCCAGGACGCGGGCGGCGGCGTCGCGAACGGGGTTCGGCAGCGCCTGCTCCTGGGCCGCCTGAGCGAGATCGGCGACCAGGGGCGCGAGGCCCCCCTGGCGGGCGGCGGCGGCGCGGGTGACCTCGGCCACGGCCAGGGCCTGGATCTGCGCCGGATTGAGGTCGGGCAGCGGCGTCATGGCAGGCGCCGTCGCGGACACGGCGCGGACCGGCGTCACCGCGATGGTCAGGTTGGGCTGCGATACGCCCGAGATCGGTGCGATCGTCACGATAGGCCTGCCAGGTTAATCCGCACGGATCATAGAATCGCGAGGTGAAGCGGGGCTTAAGGACTTGCACGTCCAGTGCTAGGAGAGGGCGTGACAAACGCCCTGGCCGACCTTCCGCCTCTCCGCGACATCCTGGCCGAGCACGGCCTGATGGCCAAAAAGAGCTTCGGCCAGCACTTCCTGCTGGACCTCAACATCACCCGCAAGATCGCCCGGCTGGCCCAGGTGGGCGACGGTGACCACGTGATCGAGGTGGGTCCGGGCCCTGGCGGCCTGACCCGCGCTCTCCTGGAGACCGGCGCGCGGGTCACCGCCATCGAGAAGGACCCGCGTTTCCTGCCGCTGCTGGAAGACCTGGCCGCCGTCGCCGACGGCGCGCTCACCATCCGGGTCGAAGACGCGTTGAGCGCCGACGAGACGGCCCTGATCGCCGGCGCGCCGGCCCATGTGGTGTCGAACCTGCCCTACAATGTCGGCACCGCCCTGCTCATCAAATGGCTGACGGGCGCATTCACACCCGCCTCCATGACCTTGATGTTCCAGAAGGAAGTCGCCGAACGGATCGTGGCCGCGCCGGGCGATGCGGCCTATGGCCGCCTGGCGGTCCTGGCCCAGACCACGGCCAACGCCGCCCTGGTGATGGATGTCGGGCCGCGCGCCTTCACCCCGCCGCCCAAGGTCTCCTCGGCGGTCGTCCACCTGACCCCCCGTTCCGACCGACCCTCGGCCGAGCGGCTCTCGGCGCTCCAGACTGTCACCGCCGCGGCGTTCGGCCAGCGACGCAAGATGCTGCGCTCAAGCCTCAAGGTCCTGGGCGGCGAGACCCTGTGCGCCAAGGTGGGCATCGCGCCGGAGGCGCGAGCCGAGACGATCCCGGTCGAGGGCTTCCTGGCGTTGGCCGACGCCTGGCGGAGCTAGTCGCCGCCGCCGCCGCCATCACCGCCATCACCGCCGTCCGAGTCTCCGTCCCAGTCGCTGTCACCGCGTGCCGAACCACGTCCACGCCGTCGACGCATGAGGCCCAGCATCGCCAAGCCGGCCATCACCGCGACGACACCGATGGCGGCCCATACCGTTTGGCCGGTCATGAAGCTGCCCGGGAGGACGCCGATCCCCTGCAGGATCCAGACAAGGCCGACGCCGCAGAGCACCGCGCCCAGCACCTTCATGATCATCGCGTGTTCCCTCAGCCGATAAGCGCCGCCGCGCCGTCCCAGGCCAGCTTGGCGCCGACCACGATCAACAGGCCATAGATGATCTGGTAGAATCGCTCTGCCGGCACCCGCCTCACCAGCCAGACCCCGGCCCAGGTCGAGGCGATGGCCAGGGGCAACAGCACGAGGGCGGTCGACAGCGCCTGGGCCGTGAACTGGCCGAGCGCCCAATAGGCCGGGACCTTCATCCAGTTCACAGTCGCGAAGAATAGCGAACTGGTGCCGATGAACACGTCCCGCGGCAGGCGTTTCGGCAGGACATAGATCTGGAACGGCGGGCCGCCGGCGTGGGCGATCTGGCTGGTGAACCCGGCGGCCACGCCCGCCAGCACGCCACGCCAGGGCACGCGTTCTGGTCGGCCTTCGCGGATCGGCGCTCCGGGGCGGTCGAGCCACAGGCGCTGCACGGCGAACACCACCGAGATCACGCCCACGGCCAGTTCGACGGCCCCGGGCTGGACGAACGCCGCCAGGGCGTAGCCCAGTCCGATACCGGCCGCGGCGCTGGGCAGCATCAGGATAAGGACGCTCTTGTCCCAGGTCTTCCGGAACGACCAGACACTCACGACATCCTGCACGATCAGGATCGGCAGGGTGATCGAGGCCGCCAGCACTGGGGAGACAGCCAGGGCCATCAGCGGCACGGCGATCACGCCGACGCCCGCGAAGCCACCCTTGGCGAGGCCCAGCACGATCACCGCCGGGATGGCCAGCAGGTAGAAGACGGGATCTGTGAGGATCGGCAGGTCCATGACCGCCGTCACGCGCTCACCGGCGCTTGCCCAGCTCGGTGGCGATGTCCTTGACGTTGTGGCCGACCTTCTTGTGGGCCGCGGCGATCTGGTCGGCTGTGACGCCCCAGCGTTTGGCCCAGAACGCCACTTCGTGGCGCTCGCGGATGTCGATCCTGGGATTGTCGCGGAAGTCCCGCTTGCCCTTGGGTTCAGCCATGATCGCCTCCTTGAGGTTCCCCTTCTACCGCGATTCCGACCGTGAATTTTCTGCGCGGCGGATATCGTACGACGTGCGGCGTTTCCTATGTTTAGGTCGCAACGCCATGACCGCTGACTCGTCTTCCGCCGGGGATCCCAGACGCAGCCTGGAACTCCTCTGGGGCCTCGCCCCCACCCGCCGTCGCGGGCCGCGACCGCGCCTCAGCGTTGAGGGGATCGCCGTCGCGGCGATCGAACTGGCCGACGCCGAAGGTTTGTCAGCCCTGTCCATGCGCCGGGTCGCCGAGCGGCTGAACGTGGCCA
>NZ_JANOCX010000082.1:0-2729 GCF_031412415.1 Phenylobacterium sp. | reverse complement strand
GAGGGCGGCGAGGGCGGCGGGCCAGTCCTGGTCGTCGATCCGGGCGCTCACGCCGCCGCCTCCCGGTCCAGCAACGCGCGCTTGCGCTCCACGCCCCAGCGATAGCCGGAGAGCGCCCCGTCGGTGCGCACCACCCGGTGGCAGGGGATGGCGACCGCGATGGGATTGGCGCCGCAGGCCTGGGCCACCGCGCGAACCGACTTGGGCGAACCGATCCTCGTGGCGATGTCGAGGTAGCCCGCGGTCTCGCCCGCCGGGATGTCTCGCAAGGCCCGCCAGACGCGCTGCTGGAAGGCGGTGCCGCGAACGTCCAGCGGCAGGTCGAGGCCCAGCCCCGGCTGCTCGACGAAGCCCACCACCTTGGCGACCAGCGTCTCGAACGCGGGATCGGCGCCGACCAGGGTCGCCCGGTCGAAACGGTCCTGCAGGTCACGGACCAGGGCCTCGGGATCGTCGCCCAGCAGGATCGAGCAGATCCCGACCTCGGTGGCGGCCACTAGGATCGAACCCAGCGAACACTCGCCGATGGCGAACCGGATCGTCGCCGCCTCGCCGCCGGCGCGGAAGCGGGTGGGGGTCATGCCCAGCACCTGGGCCGACTTGGCGTAGAAGCGGCCGTTCGAGTTGAAGCCGGCGTCGTAGATGGCTTCGGTGACGCTGCCGCCGGCGGTCAGCGCCTCGCGGACCTTCTGGGTGCGGTGGCCCTCGGCATAGGCCTTGGGCGTGACGCCAGTGACCGCCTTGAACACCCGGTGGAAGTGATAGGGGCTCATGGCCGCCGACCGCGACAGGGCCGCCAGGCTGGGAACCTCCTCGGCGGCCTCGATCGCGCGGCACGCCTCGCCGACCATTGCGGCGTGACGTTCGGCCAGGGGCGGCTCGTCAGGGCGGCACCGCTTGCAGGCGCGGAAACCAGCGGACCGGGCCTCGGCGGTGCTCAGGTGGAAGTCGACGTTCTCGCGTCGGGCCGGACGGGCGGCGCAGGACGGACGGCAATAGACCCCCGTGGTCCGCACGGAATAGAAGAACGCACCGTCGGCGGCGGGATCCTTGGCGAGGACGGCGGCCCAGCGGCCTTCGTCGGATGTGTCTGCGATCTGCATCTCGGTTGCTCCATCGATCGTGTTGACGATGGGATAGGCCCTGTGGATCTGCGGCGAACTCCGCCCCTTGCTTTCAAATCCGCCACCGCCGCGGGGATCGCAAGTATCGCCTCGACGACATGTCCGAAAACCGCGATTTGCGGCGACCTGAAGGATCGCCTATATCGGCCGCCTCTGCAGGAGGCCCCGACCATGGAACGCGCCCGAGACATCCGCTTCGTCCCGAACGCTGCTCTCTCCAAGGTCGACCATGCCCTTAGTGACACTCAACGGCCTGTCCTACGCCACGCCTGACGGCCGGACTCTCTTTGAAGACCTGACGCTCGCCTTCGGCGCCGAACGCACCGGCCTTGTCGGGCGCAACGGCGTCGGCAAGAGCACGCTTCTCAGCCTCATGCTCGGTGAGATCGCCCCGACGACGGGCTCGGTCGGCGTGCTCGGCCGTCTCGGCGTCCTGCGCCAGACCTTTAGCCCGCCGCTCAAGGCCACGGTCGCCGAGGTGCTGGGGCTAGATGAGCCCCTGGCGCGGCTCGCCCGAATTGAGACCGGCGCAGGGACCGAGGCCGATTTCGACGCGGCGGACTGGACCCTGGAGGCCCGGTTGGCCGCCGCCTTTGCTCAGGTCGGCCTGGCGGGCCTCGATCCGCGGCGGCCGGCGGGGTCGCTTAGCGGCGGACAGGCCACCCGCGCGGCCCTGGCCGGCCTGCTGACCGTCCAGCCCGACATGCTGCTGCTGGACGAGCCCACCAACAACCTGGACGCCGACGCGCGCGCCCTGGTCGCCGACGTGCTGGCCGGTTGGAAAGGCGGCGCCGTCGTGATCAGCCACGACCGCGACCTGTTGCGGGCCATGGACCGCATCGTCGACCTGACCAGCCTGGGGGCCAAGGTCTACGGCGGGAACTTCGACGTCTACGCCCAGCGCAAGGCCGAGGAGGAGGACGCGGCGGTGCGCGACCTGGCCCAGGCGGAGCGTGCGGTGGCCCAGGCCGGGCGGGAGGCGCAGGTCGCTCGGGAGAAGAAGGCGCGCCGCGATGCGGCCGGCCGCCGAGCCGCCGCCAAGGGCGATGCGCCGAAAGTCCTGTTGGGCGCCCGGGCCGAGCGCGCCGAGAACACCGGCGCACGCGGGAACCTGCTGGCCCAGCGCCAGGCCGCTGAGGCCGGTGCGGAGCTGGCCGACGCCCAGGGACGGGTGGAGCGCCTGCGTCGGCTGGCGCTGGAGCTGCCCTCTTGCGGGCTTCCGGCGGGCAAGTCCGTGCTGGCGTTCGACGAGGTGGGATTCGCTTGGCCTGGCGGCGCCCCGCTTCTGGCGGGCGTCTCGTTTCGCATGTCCGGTCCTCGACGGCTGGCGGTCACCGGATCGAATGGGTCCGGCAAGAGCACCCTGATCCGTCTGGCGGTCGGAGACCTGTCGCCGACGCTGGGAACCGTGACCCGCGCGGTCCGGGCCGCCTTGCTGGACCAGCGCACCGCAATGCTTCGCGACGACGAGACCCTGGTCGAGGCATTTCGCCGCCTGAACCCGAACGCCAGCGACAACGCCGCGCGCGGAGCCTTGGCGACCTTCCTGTTCCGCAATGTCGCCGCCGACAAGCGCGTCGGCGCGCTCAGCGGCGGCGAGCGGCT
>NZ_JANOCX010000081.1:0-16670 GCF_031412415.1 Phenylobacterium sp. | reverse complement strand
GAACAGGACGCAGCCGTAGTAGTCCGGCGCGATGTCCGGGTGCGATCCGGCGGCGCGGACCGAAGTCGCGCCGGCCGCCAGCGCGGCGGCGTAGGCCTGGTCCACGGCCAGGCGTGAGTCGGCCGTGAAGGCGATGTGGGTTCCGAGGCCGGCGACGCGCTCGCCCTCCACCGGATAGAGCCAGAAGTCTCGCGTCGAGCCGCCCGGCCCATAGGCCAGCTCGTTGTCGGCGGCCCAGGCGTTGGCGCAGCCGAGCGGGGCGAAGAAGGCGTCGTAGAAGGTCCGCGCGGCGGCGAGATTCCGGACGCCGACGGAGAGATGATCGAACATGGAGGGACGCCCTTTGCGTGAAGCCTGGGGTCTAGTTGGGCGCCGCGCATCGGCCCCGCAAGGTCAACCCGGGATCGTCGCGACGAAGGTCACCTTCTCCTCGGTGACATCGGCCATGATCCGGCCGCCGGCGTCGCCGACGAACAGGTGAACGTAGTAGGCCTGGACCCAGTAGCCATGCAGTCCCTCGCCGGGTCCCTCGCCGCTGAGGCCTCGTAGCACCTCGGGCCGGAGACGCGCCTTGGGACCCGTGGCCTCGACGGCGATCGCCATGCCCGCGCCTTTGGCCACGGCGCGAATGCGGGCCACGCCGCCGGTGGGCAGGGCCGCGCCGGCCATCTGGGCCAGGTTCAGCAGAGTGCGCGCGGCGGCCTTGCTCACGGCTGGAGGCTCGACCTGCCAGTCCAGTTCGGCGCGCATGTGGGTGAAGAGCGCGGCCGACAGCTTGTGGAGTTCCCGCGCGTCGAAGGTCTCGGCCGAGGCCGAGGCGCCGAACGCCACGCGGGTGAAGGAGAGCAGGTCAGCCAGCTTGCGGGCCGAGCCCTGAATGAGGCCCATGGCCTCTTCCTTCATGTCCTGGGCGCTGGGATCTTCCAGCAGGTCCAGGCCCGAGACGATGGCGCTGGCCGGACTGATGAAGTCGTGACACATGCGCGCGGCCAGATAGGCCGCCACCTCGGCGGTGTTCGGCGGGGCCTTGGGTTCGGTGGGGGCGGGGGCGTCAAGGTCGGTCATGAGAAGCTGAACTTGGTCTGATTTGGCCCTTTGGCAAACCGGGCGGGCGCTCTACAGAACGCGGCCATGAGCGGTCCCGATCCCTTCCTGGAGCCCGGCGTGCTGGTAAGGCACCCCACCCTGGACGACTGGGGACTGGGTCAGGTGCAGTCGGTGGCGGGGCGCAAGGTGACAGTGAACTTCGAGAACATGGGCAAGCAGGTGATCGACGCCTCCGTCGTGACCCTAATCTTCATCGGCGACGATCCGCGCGAGGCCCGATGAGCAACGACATCGGCGCGGCCCTGGCCGACATCTGCGAAGAGGCCGCCGCCCTCATCCTGCCGCTGTGGAAATCGGGCCTGACCGTCTTCTCCAAGGCCGACGAGAGCCCCGTCACCGAGGCCGACCGCCAGGGCGAGGCCCTGATCGTCGCGCGGCTGACCGCGCTCTATCCCGACATTCCGGTGATCTCGGAGGAGGACGCCAGCGAGTTCGGCACGCCTGACGCCATCGGGCCGCGCTTCTTCCTGGTCGACCCCGTGGACGGCACCAAGGCCTTCGTGCGCGGCGACCCCAACTTCACGGTCAATATCGGCCTGATCGAGAATGGCCGGCCGGTCGCCGGCGCGGTCTGCGCGCCCGCTACCGACGAGACCTGGTTCACCTCCGGCGGCGAGGCGCTGAAGCGTCGGGCTGGCGGCGCGGCCCACCCCGTCCGGGTACGGCCTTGGCCGCAAGGCGCGGCCGTGGCCCTGATCAGCCACACCATGAAGCCGGAGACGGCGGACAAGCTCGCCCAGGAATACGGCTTCGACCTGCGCGAGCCGATGGATTCCTCGATCAAGTTCTGCCGGATCGCCGAGGGCGCGGCCGACATCTATCCCCGCCAGGGGCCGACGATGGAGTGGGACGTGGCGGCCGGACACGCCGTTCTGGAGGCGGCCGGCGGCGTGATGACCACGCCCGAGGGTCAGGCCTTCAGGTACGGAAAGGCGACCGAGGGCTTTCGGAACGGCTGGTTCGTCGCCAAGGCCGGCTAGGCGGCTCGCGGCGAATCCTGAGCGAAAGCCGGCGCCTCGGCGATCGGCGTGAGCTGGCGCTGGTCGAGGGCATGGGCGCCCCCGCCGAGCAGCAGGTAGCCGACAAAGCCGACGGCGAAACCGATTGCGGCAAGCCACAGGAACGGCCGGGCGGCGACCAACGGGTTGACGGCATGCATGGTCTATCCTCCGGCGAGGCGTGCGCTTACGCACGATAACGGCCGAGAACCGCGCCCGGTTGCGCGTCGCAACTAGTTGCGAATAATTCTCATTGCCAAGACTCCCGCGCACTTTTAAGAACGCCTCTCAATTGCAAGGGCGCAGCAGGCGTCGAGTTCCGGGGCGAGTGATGAAGGTGGTATCCAAGGGCGTTTCGGCGAAGGCCAAGCGCGCGTTCTCGATGGCGGCGGTAGCCGGCGTGGCGGGACTTTCACTGGGCCAGGCGGCCTGGGCGGCTGACGACGCGGCCATGGCGACGGCGGCCGACGACCAAGCCAACACGGTGTCCGGCGTCGACGTCACCGCGGTGAGAAAGCAGCTGGATTCGCCCAAGTACACCGCCCAGCCCCTCAACAACCCGCAGACCGTGACGGTGGTGCCGCAGGGCGTCATCCAGGCCCAGAACCTGCTGTCCCTGCGCGACATCCTCTCGACCGTGCCCGGGATCACCTTCGGCGCCGGCGAAGGCGGCGGCGGCTTCGGCGACTCCATCAACCTGCGCGGCTATTCGGCCAACAACGACATCACCATCGACGGCGTCCGCGACAGCGCCCAGTACAGCCGCTCGGACCCCTTCAACATCGAGCAACTCGAAGTCACCAATGGCGCCAACGGTGTCTATTCCGGCTCGGGTTCGGTGGGCGGCACGATCAATATGGTCTCCAAGCGCCCCACCGGCCGCGACTCCACCACCGTCTCCGGCGGCCTGGGCACGAATGGCTATCTACGCGGAACCGCCGACGCCAATTTCGTGGTGAGCGACAGCATCGCCGTGCGGCTGAACGTCATGGCCCACAAGAACGACGCGCCGGGTCGGGACGTGGAGACCTTCGAACGCTGGGGCTTCGCGCCGTCGATCATCGTCGGACTGGACGGCCCCACGACATTCACCGCCATGTACTTCCACCAGGAGGACGAGAACACGCCCCAGTACGGCGTGCCGTTCTATAACGGCCGCGCTCTGCCCGGCGTCGATCCCGCGAACTACTACGGCTACGGCAATCTCGACACCCAGGAGCAGACAGTCGACATCCTGACCGGCATCCTGGAGCACCGCTTCAGCGAGAGCGTGTCGATCCGCAACCTGACCCGGTACCAGAAGGTGAGCCAGCTCATCGTCGTCGACCCGCCGCAGGGGACCTACTGCCTGGCCAACGGCCAGAAGCCCGTCGCCTGGAGCCAGTCGACCACCGCGACCAACATCACCGGGTTCACCGCCTGCCTGGCCAGCGATCCGGCGCCGGGCTTCTACCAGCCCAGTGGTCCGCGCGGCACCTATCGCGACAGCGAAAACACCCTGTTCATCAACCAGACCGATCTCACCCTGAACTTCGAGACCGGCGGCCTGCGCCACACCCTGGTGGCCGGCGTGGCGATCACATCGGAGACCTTCGAGCTCGCCAACGGCAATGTGCAGCGCAATCCCAACGGCACGGCGGTCGCCCTGCCGCCGATGAACATCGCCAACCCGAACACGACCTATACGGGGCCGATCAACTTCATCCGGGGCGGCGGCGCGGCGCCTTCGGGCACGCCGCTGTCCTTCCCGGCCGGCGCCCAGGACGGCGAGCGCGAGAACCAGGCGGTCTACCTCTTCGACAACATCGAGTTCGGCGAGACGTGGGCCTTCAACTTCGGCCTGCGCTACGAGCACAACAAGGGCGAGAACATCTCCTCCTACTACACCTCGGCCGGCTTCCTCCCGAACCCCTCGGGCGGCATGGCGCCCGGCCCGGCCTCGCCCGGCGCGCCGGGCGGCGTACGCAGCGGCCAGGGCCCGCTGTTCAAGAACGAGGCCGACCAGTTCTCCTACCGCTTCGGCCTGGTCTACAAGCCGGCGCCGAACGCCAGCCTCTATATCGCCTATGGCAACTCCCAGACCCCGTCACAGGCGACCGTCAACGGCGCCGGCGCCTGCTCGCTGGCGACCTGCAACGTCGATCCGGAAGAGGCCGAGAACATCGAGATCGGCGGCAAGTGGGACGTGGCCGGCCGCCTGTCCCTGACCGCGGCGATCTTCCGCAACGAGCGGACCAACTACAAGGTCCCCTCCGGCGATCCCACCGTGCCCGACCAGGTGCTTGACGGCAGTGCGAGGGTCGATGGCCTCACGCTGGGCGCCTCGGGACGCATCACCGACGCCTGGTCGGTGTTCGCCAACTACACCTATCTCGACTCCGAAGTCCTGCAGGGCGCCTCGCGGTTCAACGCCGCCCTGGGCCTCGACTTCACCAAGGGCGACCCGCTGACCAGCGTACCCGACCACGCCTTCAGCCTGTTCACCACCTATGACCTGCCGAACGACATCCAGATCGGCTACGGCCTGACCTATCAGGGCGAATACTACCTGACCCAGCACGCACAGATCACGGGCTCGGTCCCGCCGGCGCGCACCACCATTCCGCTGGTGGAGGCCGAGTCCTACTGGCTGCACCGCGCCACGGTGTCCTGGCGGCCGACCCAGGCCCTGGAGCTGCGGCTCAACGTCAACAACCTGTTCGACGAGCTCTACTACAACCGCGGCCGCAACAATGGCTGGGCAACGCCGGGCGATCGGCGAAACGCGACCTTGACGGCGAACTACCGGTTCTGATCCTCCCCCATAGAACCGGTCCGGCCGCGCCCCGCCCGTCCCCACGGGCGGGGCGCGCTTAATTCGAGGTCCCGCGCCATGATGCTGCACATCCCCGAGGTCCTCTCGCAGGGCGAACTCGACAGGGTGCGGGCGTTGATCGAGGCCGGGCCCTGGGTGGACGGCAACGAGACCTCCGGGTTCCAGTCGGCTCTGGCCAAGGACAACCTGCAACTGGCCGAAGGCTCGGCGCCCGCCCTGGAGGCCGGCGCCCTGATCGCAGCGGCGGTGGGCCGCCATCCGCTGTTCGTCGCCGGCGCCCTGCCCGCCTCCGTCTTCCCGCCGATGTTCAACCGCTATGGTCCGGGGAAGAAGTTCGACAGCCACGTCGACAACGCCATCCGCATCAATAGGACCGGCCAGCGCCTGCGCGCCGACCTGTCGGCGACGCTCTTTCTTTCCGCGCCAGACGACTATGAGGGGGGCGAACTGACGGTCGACGACACCTTCGGGGTCCACCAGGTGAAGCTCGCGGCGGGCGACTTGATCCTCTATCCGTCGAGCAGTCTGCACCGGGTGGAGCCGATCATCCGCGGCCAGCGGACCTCCGCCATCCTGTGGATCCAGAGCCTGGTGCGCGACGACGCCAAGCGGACCCTGCTGTTCGACATGGACATGGCCATCCAGAACGCCGGCGCGCGGTTGGGCCAGGACGATCCGGCGGTGATCTCGCTCACCGGCGGCTATCACAACCTCCTGCGCATGTGGGCGGAGCTCTAGGCGTCCGCGCCCAACTGGCCCAGACTTCCGGAAAATCAGCGGGAGGGGCGCACATGGCCTACGAGACCATCACCTACGAGACGCGCGGCCAGGTCGGCGTGCTGACCCTCAACCGCCCCGAAAAGCTGAACGCCATCTCCGCCGAGCTGCGGCGCGACGTGCACGCGGCCTTCGCGGAGGCTCGCGAGGACGACGGCGTGCGGGCCCTGGTCATGACGGGAGCCGGGCGCGGCTTCTGTTCCGGCGCCGACCTCACCGGCGGCGTGCCCGAGACCGACGTCTCACAGGCCGGACGCCTCGACGAGATGGGCTGGGTCGGCCGCTGGGCGCGACTGTTCCACGATTTCGACAAGCCGCTGATCGGGGCGATCAACGGGGTCTGCGCCGGCGCCGGCATGAGCGCGGCGCTCGCCTGCGACGTGCGCATCGGCGGCCCGGGCGCGCGGTTCAAGACCACCTTCGCCGAACGCAACCTGTCGCCGGATTCCGGCCTTTCCTGGTTCCTGCCGCGCATCGTCGGCTACGCCGCGGCGGCCGACCTGATCTTCACCAGCCGGATGGTCGAGGCGGCCGAAGCCCGGGAGCTCGGGCTGCTCAACCGGCTGGTCGACGGCGATCTCGTCGAGGCCGCCGTGGCCTATGGCGAACAGATGGCCCAGTGGCCGCCGCTGGCCATCCGCTCCTCCAAGCGCGTGCTGCAGAACAGTCAGGACGCCGACCTGGAACAGGCGCTGAAGTACGAGTCCGTCGGCCTCGGCTTCTCCCGCCGTTCGCCCAATGACGCCAAGGAGTCCATCGCCTCGTTCCGGGAGAAGCGCAAAGGCGTCTACACGGGCACGTAAAATGGCGTCATAAGGCGCTCGAAGTATCCCTCCAAGGAGACGCGCCATGGCCCTGGACGCCGCCGAGACCCAGAAGACCTTCAACTGGGAAGACCCCCTGGACCTGGCCGCCCGCCTCACCGAGGAGGAGCGCATGGTCTGGGACGCGGCGCGATCCTACGCCCGTGAAAAACTGCTGCCCCGGGTGGTCTCGGCCTATGCCGACGAGCGGTTCGACCGTGAGATCATGACCGAGATGGGCGCGCTGGGCTTCCTGGGCGCGACCCTGCCGGAGAAGTACGGCGGGGCTGGGGTCAGCCATGTGGCCTACGGCCTGATCGCACGTGAGATCGAGGCGGTGGACAGCGGCTACCGCTCGGCCATGAGCGTGCAGTCCTCGCTGGTCATGTACCCGATCTACGCCTTCGGCTCGGAAGAGCAGAAGATGAAGTATCTGCCGGCCATGGCGCGCGGCGAGATCGTCGGCTGCTTCGGCCTGACCGAGGCCGACGGCGGGTCCGACCCGGCCTCCATGCGCACGGTGGCGAAGAAGACCGATGGCGGCTACGTGCTCTCGGGCTCCAAGATGTGGATCACCAATTCGCCGATCGCCGACGTCTGCCTGGTCTGGGCCAAGCTGGACGGGACCATCCGGGGCTTCCTGGTCGACCGCGGGTCCAAGGGCTTGGAGACGCCGAAGATCCTCAACAAACTGTCCTTGCGCGCCTCGGTCACCGGCGAGATCTCGCTCAGCGACGTCTTCGTGCCGGAGAACATGATGATGCCCGGCGTCAGCGGCCTGCGCGGTCCGTTCTCGTGCCTCAACAAGGCCCGCTACGGGATAAGTTGGGGCGCCATGGGCGCCGCGGAGTTCTGCCTGCACGCCAGCCGCGAATACACCCAGACCCGCAAGGTGTTCGGCAAGCCGCTGGCCGCCCGCCAGCTCGTTCAGAAGAAGCTGGCCGACATGCAGACCGAGATCGCGCTGGGCTTCGAAGGCGCCCTGGCTCTGGGTCGCCTGCTCGACCAGGGCGCCTGGGTGCCGGAAG
This sequence comes from Phenylobacterium sp., assembly GCF_031412415.1. Lineage (GTDB taxonomy): Bacteria > Pseudomonadota > Alphaproteobacteria > Caulobacterales > Caulobacteraceae > Phenylobacterium. Next base: position 9,142 of record NZ_JANOCX010000081.1, on the reverse strand, counting down.
CCATCAGCCTGATGAAGCGCAACAACTGCGGCAAGGCCCTGGCCATCGCCCGCGAGGCTCGCGACATCCACGGCGGCAACGGGATCTCCGGCGACTACCACGTGATGCGCCACGCCGCGAACTTGGAGACCGTCAACACCTACGAGGGCGCTCACGACGTTCACGCCCTGATCCTGGGTCGCGCCATCACCGGCGAGAACGCCTTCTAGGCGCAACTTTGCCGATTATCGCGCGCCGCTCAAACGTTACGTTTACCGGCTGTGGCTAGGCTCCGCCCGAACTCAGGGGACGGGGCATGCCCAAAGCGCGAGCGCAAAGCACGCCAAGGGAAAACGGGGCGATGATCCAGTGGCTGTTCGAGAACAGCCGCGAAGTCATGTTCGTCATCGGCCAGGACAAGTGCTTCGAGCTGGTCAATCCAGCCTTCGAGCGCGAGACCGGCTGGACCGAGGCCGAAATCCTGGGCCGACCCGCCCGCGAGATCATCCACAGCGGCGACATCGGCGAGGTCGAGGCGCACCTGGCCCGCCTGGCCGCCTTTGGCTTCAGCGACAACGCCTCTCGCGTGTTGATGAAGGACGGCAGCTTCCGCTGGTTCGACGGCCGCGCCCAGCTGACCGAAGACGGACGGATCATCGGCGTGGTGCGCGACGCGACAGCCGAGCGCGAGCGCGAGGCGGCGCTGGCCGAGGCCGAGCAGACCAGGATCATGCTGTCGACCACCGCCGGCATCGGGACCTGGACCTATGAGTCGGACGGCGACCGGGTGGAATGGTCCCAGGACATCCTCAACATCACCGGCTACCAGGCCGGAGACATCTCCGACAGCCACAGCTTCGAGGCGATCCTTCACCCTGACGACCTGGCCGCGGTTCAGGCGGCCTTCATCTCGGGCATCGTGAACGGTAAGTCGCAGGGCTTCGAGCACCGGATGCGCGCCAAGGACGGGCGCTGGACCTCCTGGCGCGTGACCTTCCACGCCGAGCCTCGACCCAGCGGCGCCTACGCTCTCAAAGGCGTCTCCCAGGACATCACCGAGCTGGTCCAGGCCCGAGACGCGGCGCTGCGCAGCGAGCAGCAGATCCGCCAACTCATCGAAAGCGCGCCCTTCTCCGTGGCCATGTTCGACAAGGACCTACGCTACATGGTCGTGTCGGGAAGCTGGCGAGAGGCCTTCAAGCTGGCCGATCGGGAGCACATCGGCCTCTCCATGAAGACGGTGTTCCCCACCGCGCCGAAACGACTGACCCGCGCGCAGGATCGCGCCCTGGCCGGCGAGGTCGTCTCTTGCAAGGAAGACCGCTTCACCGACAGCCAGGGGACCCGTCATTGGGTCCGCTGGGACGCCCGCCCCTGGCGCGACACCGATGGCCAGGTGCAGGGCGTCATCTGCTATGTCGACGACATCTCCGTCCAGGCCCAGGCACGGCAGGAAGCCCAGGCCGCCGCCCGGCGCCTGAAGCTGGCCCTCGATGCCGCCGAGGCCGGCGTGTATGAGATCGACCACGTCCACAAGACGTTCTGGGCCAGCCCAGAGTTCAAGAAACTCGTCGGGTCGCAAGGCGCCACCTACGACGAGGCGGTCGCCCTCAACTATCCCCGTTTCCATAGCGACGACCTCGACCAGGTTCGCAGCGCCTTCGGCGAGATCCGAGACGGCAAGCGCGTGGCCGGCGAGGCCTTCGAGGCCCGGGCGGTCACCGACGACGGCCAGGAACGCTGGATCCGCGTGTTCCACCATCTGAAGACCGACCGCAAAGGCAAGTGGCTGAAAGGCGTCGGCCTGGTGCAGGACTTCGATGCGCGCAAGCGCCAGGAGCTGGACCTGATCGAAGCCCAGCGCGCGGCCCAGGCGGCGAGCGAGGCCAAGGCCGCCTTCCTGGCCAATATGAGCCATGAGATCTGTACGCCGATGAACGGCGTCATGGGCGTGCTGCACCTGCTGAAGTCCGAGGCGTTGTCCAGCGACGGCCGCAAGATGCTGGAAGAGGCGCTGTCCTGCGGACAGATGCTGGCCGAACTTCTGAACGACGTGATCGACTTCTCGAAGATCGAGGCGGGCCGCCTGGAGCTGGCCTGCGAGCCGGTCGACCCGCGCGCCCTGATCGAAGGCGTCGCACGCCTGCTGCGTCCGCAGGCTCAGGCCAAGGGTCTGGCGCTGAACGTGGAGATCGCCGACGACCTGGGCTGGGTTCGCACCGACCCGGTCCGGCTGCGCCAGGCGTTGTTCAACCTGATCGGCAATGCGGTGAAGTTCACCCTCAAGGGCCAGGTCACCGTGCGCGCCAGCCTTAAGGCCGGCCCTTCCGAACCCGTGCTCAGGCTGGAAGTGGCCGACACCGGCATCGGCATTCCGGAGGCTGTCCAGCCGAGGATTTTCCAGCGCTTCGACCAGGGCGACGCCTCCACCACGCGACAGTTCGGCGGCTCCGGCCTCGGCCTGACCATCACCCAGCGACTGGCTGAGATTCTGGGCGGCGGCGTGGGCTTCGCGTCGACCCAGGGCGTGGGCTCGATCTTCTGGCTGGAGGTCGCCGCCCCCGTGGCTGAGGCGGCAGTCGCCGAGATCGAAGCCGCCGAGCCCTATCTGGAGGGCCTTCGCGTCCTGGTCGTCGAGGACAACGCCACCAACCGGATGATCGTCACCAAGCTGCTGGAGAACCTGGGCGCCGTGGTCCAGACCGCCGCCGACGGCCTGCTGGGCGTCGAGGCCGCCGCCGTGGGCGGCTTCGACCTGATCCTTATGGATGTCCAGATGCCCGGCATTGACGGACTGGAAGCCAGCCGCCGCATCCGCGCCCTGGGCGGCCCCGTCGCCTCCACCCCGATCGTGGCCCTCACCGCCAACGTCCTCTCCCACCAGCGCCAGGCCTATCTGGAGGCCGGCATGGACGGGGTGGTTGGCAAGCCCATCTCGCCCAGCGCCTTGCTGGCGGAGATCGCCCGGCTGAGCGGGACAATGCCGGCCGCGGACGAGGCGGCGGCCTAGCCCTGTTGCAAGAGGTCGACCGAGTGACATTTGGGAGCAGAGCGGCGGGACACGCGCCGGTTGCGAAGGTTCTGATTGAAGGGGCTAGGCCTGCCCGGCGACGAGGCGGCTTCGCACTTGCCGTCGTGGCTGCGACCCTCGGCTTCCTCTGCTCAAGCCTCATCATCGCAACCTGGGCAGTGATGACGTCTGCGCAGACCAGCTACACGATCGTGGCGCTTGTCGCGTTCACCGCGTTGAAGGCTGGACCGATGGCGATCGCACTCTTCGCAATCGGATTCGGGATCGGCGATGTGAGCCTAAGGGCGCTGCGCATCGGCGGACGATTTGCATACACAGCAGTCTGCGGTCCAGCCCCCCTGACATTGCTGTTGGCTAGCTTTGCGCTCGTGTCGAAGGACGTGTCGCCATCCTACTACATCGGAATGCTTCTGCCCGGCGGATTACTCGGGGCGGCCGTGCTTGGCGGCTTTCGCGCAAAGCGGCGCTAGGTCCCGATCTCAGTCCTTCCACACCCGAGTTCCGCGCGTTAGACCTGTCCCCAAGTTTCGGGGGAGAGAAGCATGGCGGAGATCGCCGCGGATACGACGGATACGGCGGAAAAGAAGCCTGCCTCGCTGCGCACGGTGGTGGCGGCGTCGGCCGCCGGGACCACCTTCGAGTGGTACGATTTCTTCGTCTTCGGCAGCCTGATCCAGGTCATATCCAAGACCTTCTTCTCCGGCCTCAGCGACACCGCCGGCTATATCGCAGCCCTGGCCCTGTTCGGCGCGGGCTTCCTGTTCCGCCCCGTGGGGGCGCTGGTGTTCGGCCGCATCGGCGACAAGACCGGGCGTAAGGGCGCGTTCCTCGTGACCGTCGTGCTGATGGGCGGGGCGACCTTCGCTATCGGCCTGCTGCCGACCTACGCCCAGGCCGGGCTGTGGGCGCCGGGCCTGTTGGTGCTGATGCGCATCCTGCAAGGATTCGCGCTGGGCGGGGAGTACGGCGGCGCGGCGATCTACGTCGCCGAGCACGCGCCGCCGAACGCCCGGGGCCGCGCCACGAGCTGGGTGCAGACCTCTGCGGCCTTCGGCCTGTTCGGCGCCCTGCTGGTGATCCTCATCACCCGGCTGGTCGTGGGCAATCTGTATGGGCCGGAGGCCTTCGACGCCTGGGGCTGGCGCATTCCATTCCTGTTTTCCGCCGGCCTTCTGGCCGTCTCCATCTGGATGCGCCTGAAGCTCACCGAGAGCCCGGCCTTCGCCAAGATGAAATCCGAGGGCGGCGGTTCGGCCGCGCCCTACCAGGAATCCTTCGGCCAGTGGAAGAACCTGAAGATCGTGCTCCTGGCCCTGGCGGCCATCATGTCGGCCCAGGGCGCGGTCTGGTACACGGCCTTCTTCTACACCCAGACCTTCATGGAGAAGTTCCTGAAGGTCGAGCCCGCCACCATCAACCTGCTGATGATGAGCGCCACGGCGGTGAGCGCGATCTTCTACGTCGTCTTCGGCTGGCTGTCGGACAAGGTCGGCCGCAAGAAGGTGATGCTGTTCGGCATGACCCTGATGCTGGTGGCTTATTTCCCAGGCTTCCACATGCTGGCCCGCACGGCCAATCCGGCGCTCGCCGAGGCCGAGGCCCGCACGCCCGTCGTGGTGGTGGCCGACCCCGCCGACTGTTCGCTGCAATTCGACCCGGTGGGCAAGGCGTCCTTCACCTCCTCCTGCGACATCGCCAAGAGCACGCTGGCCAACGCGGGGGTGTCCTATTCCAACCAGACCGCGCCCGCCGGAACGCCGGCGCTGGTCAAGATCGGCGAGACCGTGGTCGCCTCGGCGTCGGCCTCGGGCCTGGCGAAGGATGAGGCCAAGACCGTCAAGACCGGCGTCGAGACCTCCATCAAGGCCGGCCTCGCGGCCGCCGGATATCCCGCCAAGGCCGATCCCGCCCGCATGAACCTGCCCGGCGTCTTCGCCGTGCTGTTTGTCTTCGTGATCGCCGCCACGGCCCTGTTCGGCCCCATCGCCGCGACGCTGGTCGAGCTGTTCCCGACCCGCATCCGCTACACGGCGATGTCGCTGCCCTATCACATCGGCACCGGCTGGATCGGCGGCTTCGTGCCCTTCACCGCCTTCGCCATCGTGGCGGCGACGGGGGATATCTATTCCGGCCTCTGGTACCCCTTCGGCTTCACCCTGCTGTCGGTCCTGACCTGCTTCTTCCTGTTGCCGGAGACCAACGGGCGATCGCTGGACGACTAGGCGGCGACCAGCGCAAGCGCCTCGGTGAAACGCCCGGAGCGCAGGCCCTCCAGCGCTGCGTTCAGGCGCGCCTTGCCGTAGGCGAGGCGGCCGCGCCAGGGTTCCAGCGCGAAGTCGCCCGTCCCCAAGGCCTCGTGGATCTCGGCGAGGCGGGGCGCCTCAAGGCTCGTCTCGCGCAGGTCCGGCCGCTCGGCGGCGACTCCGCTCAGCATGATCACGCCATAGAAGACGTGATTGATCTGGCGCATCAGGAACAGCCGCGCCTGACGCTCGGCGTCGGGCGTCTCGCCGAAGTAGGTCCGCGCCAGCAGCGCCTCCTCCTCCGGTGTATGGGCGAAGACATTGGCGAGCGTCGCCAGGTCCACATAGCGGTCGGCCAGGAACGACGACTCCCAATCGACCAGCCATAGCCGCGCGCCGTCATAGAGGATGTTGCGTGGGTTCAGGTCGTTGTGGCTGGACACCCGGTCGCCGTCGGCTGTCCGGTAGCCGGCTCGCAAGAGCGCGTACCGCGCCCAAAGCTCCTCAAGCGCGGCCGGCGCGATCAGGCCGCCGGCTAGGAAAGCCGCGATGAGCCCGTCCATCCCGTCCATGTAGTCGACCAGCGGCGGGAAGGCCGGCGCGTCATGCAGGGCGCGGATCGTCTGGGCGGCCTCGACGATCAGGTCGTCGCGGGTCCCCAGATAGTCCAGCGAGAGCGACTGCTCCTCGATGAAGTCCATGATCGCCACGCCGTCGGCGGCGTCGGCGTAGCGGATCCGAGGCGCCAGATAGGCCGCCGCCGCCGTGCGCATGCAGCCGTACCAGCGGTCCGGATCGCGGAAGGCGTCGCGGCTTCCCTCGACCCTCAGCAGATAGGCGATGCCGCCCACCCGGATCTTGTAGATCGCCGCGCCGGACAGCCCGCCGGTGAGCGGCCTGACGGAGTCGAGCGCCGTCGTCCCAAAGGCCGCGGTCAGGCCGCGGTCGATAGCGGGGCGTTTGGCTTCGGGAATGGACATGACGAGCTCCAAGAAAGCCGTCTTTTTATCCGGATATAATATCGAGTCAATAATACCCGGATAATATTATCCGGAGCCTCGTGAGGTGCGCCCCGCCCAGCGGCCGACGGCGTCGGAGACCAGCACGGCGGTGATGGCGATCGCGGCGGCGACGAGGCACAGGGCCGCGGCGCGAGCTTCACCGCCCGGCGACTGCGTGGCGCCGTAGATCGCCGCCGGCAGGGTCAGGGTCTCGCCTGGAATGGCCGCCACGAAGGTGATGGTCGCGCCGAATTCGCCCAGCGCCTTGGCGAAGCCCAGGATCGCGCCGGCCGCCACGCCGGGGGCCGCGAGCGGCACGGTGATCCGGAAGAACCGGGTGAAGGCGCCGGCGCCCAGGGTCAGGGCGACCTCGTCGACCTCACGGTCAATGGCCTCGATGGCCAGGCGCATGGGTCGCACCATCAGCGGAAAGGCCATGATCCCGGCGGCCAGGGCCGCGCCGGTCCAGTCGAAGGCGAAGACGATACCGACCTTTTCCAGCGCCGCCCCGATGGGGCCGCGCCGGCCGAACAGCAGCAGCAGGACATAGCCCGTCGCCACCGGCGGCAGGACCAGCGGCAGGGTGACGACGGCGTCCAGCACCACCCGCGCGGCGAAGCGACCCCGGGCCTGGGCGAGGGCGGCGGCCAGGGCCAGGGGCATCCCGAACAAGGTGGCGGCGAGCGCAACCTTCAGCGAAAGCAGGACGGCGGCGAGATCTTCGGGACCGATCACGTGTCGGGCGCCGCCAACAGGACCTCGATGGCGGTTCCCGCCGCGGCCAGGACCTGGAGGTCGGCGGCGGCGGGCGGGCCGCAGATGACGCGGACGACGCGCAGGCCCGAGGCGGCCAGGGCGATGAGCTTGTCCGGCGTCGCGGCCTCTGGGGCGAGCCGTTCGGCGTCGCGGCGGGCCAGGGCCAGGATCTCCGGGTCGGCCTGGGCGTCGGCGGCCAGCACGTCGGCGGCGGCGAGCGCCCGGCTGGCGCGCAGGGTCAGCAGGTCGGCGGGACCGCGCCCGGCCACGAACTGCACCTTGCCCTGGGCGGAAGGTCCCTTGGCCAGGGCTTCCCGCAACAGCCGGGTCGCGGCCTCCATGTCGCCGGACTTGGCGGCGTCGGCGGCCGGGCCGGACAGGGCCTCGCGGAGGAAGGCGCGGCGGGCGGGCAACTCGGGCAACGCGGCGCGCACCTCGTCCTGCAGCAGGCGGAACAGGGCCGCCACACGGCCGGCGCCCTCCGGCACCCGCTGCTCGATGTCGTTGCGCAGCATGGCCGCCAGCATCGGCGAGGCGCCGCCGGTGCCGATCGCGGCCACCACCTCGCCTCGGTCGATCACCGAAGGCGTTGTGAAGTCGCACATGGCCGGGCGGTCGACCACGTTGACCAGCACGCCGGCCGCGCGCGCCGCGCGGGACGCCGCCTGGGCGTAGAGCTCGTCTTCCGTGGCGATGAAGGCCAGGATCGCCCCGGCGTACGAACCGGCGATGAAGGCCGCCGGACCCTCCAACCGCACGATGGTCGCGGGGGAGCCCGCGAACAGCCGCGCCTTGGCCTCGGCGGCCTCGCCGGCGCCGGCGATCACCACCTTGGCGCCGTGCAGCGGAATGAAGGCTGGGAAGGCGTCCACCTGAGCCTAGCCTGTCCGGCAGTCGCGATAGGGCCCGCCCGTGGCGCCCGTCAGCAGAGCCTGGTCGCCCTTGGTGGAGAGTTCCACCGGACCCTTGGCGTAGCGCGCGCCGGAGCCCGAACGCTCGTGGCTCAAGGTATAGGAGGTCCCACCGGCGCTCACCCGCGCCTTGTCGCCCGTCAGGTCATAGGCCGCGGTGAACCGCTTTCCGCCCGCGCAGGCATAGGCCATCGGCGCGTCGGTGGCGTCTTCGGGCATGGCGGTGGCGCAGCCGCCCAGCGCAACCAGCCCCGCCAGGGCGAAGACAGACCTCACTTCAGGGTCTTCAGATAGGCCGTGACCGCCGCGCGGTCGGCCGGATTGGTCACCGCCGCGAACATCTTGCCGCCGGGCGCGAACTTGCCCGGCGAGGCGAGGTAGGCGTCCAGACTGGCGTCGGTCCAGGTTCCGCCCTTGGCGATCAGAGCCGCCGAATACTTGTAGTCCGTCAGTCCGGCGATCTTGCGTCCCGCCACGCCGGCGAGACTCGGCCCCATCGCCGTGGACTTGGCGCCATGGCAGGTCTTGCACTGAAGCTGGAAGGTCTTGGCCCCGTCGGCGGCCAGGGCCGAGCCCGCGCCGGACAGGGCGACGAGCGCCGTGGCGAACAGGATTGCAGTCCGAGTCATTTCCATCTCCCGCCGATACGCTCCGATACCTAGCCGGTCGGCGCGCGAACCGCCACTTGGACCCACTTTACCCCACCAGCTAAACACTGTTAAGATTGCGTCGTTATCCGACATTGCGAGGGGTGCTCCATGGCCATGACGCTAGACGTGAATGGAAAATCCCTGGCCGTCACGGCCGCGCCCGATACGCCGCTGCTATGGGTGCTGCGGGATGAACTGGGCCTGACAGGCACCAAGTACGGCTGCGGGATCGCCCAGTGCGGGGCCTGCACGGTGCTCGCCAACGGTCAGCCGATACGCGCCTGCGCCATGCCGATCGAAGGCCTCGCGGGCATGAAGATCACCACCATCGAGAGCCTGGGCGGCGCCCATCCGGTGCAGGCGGCCTGGGTCAAGCACGACGTGCCGCAGTGCGGCTACTGCCAGTCGGGCCAGATCATGTCGGCGGTGGCCCTGCTCGCCGCCACCCCCAAGCCCACGGACGCCGACATCGACGGCGCCATGGATGGCAACATCTGCCGCTGCGGGACCTATCAGCGGATTCGCGCGGCCATCAAGGACGCCGCGGGCCTCGCCCCGGTCGCTCCGGCGG
>NZ_JANOCX010000080.1:0-31041 GCF_031412415.1 Phenylobacterium sp. | reverse complement strand
CTGCGAGGCGGGCGCGACCTTCGAGGTCATACCGCCGCAGGGCGTCTGGGCCATCATGCCCGAGTTGCAGGCGATCTCGGACGCCTGGCTGGTGCACCACGCCGGCGGCGACAAGAGCTTTTCGATGGGCGGCTTCTATCCCAACTACGTGGCCGAGTTCCCGGTGGGGATCGTCCGCTTCGAGGGCCGGATCGTGGCCTTCGCCACCCTATGGGTGACCGCCGCCAAGACATCGTTCTCGATGGATCTCATGCGCTACATCGACGACGGCCCGAAGCGGATCATGGACTACCTGTTCGTCGAGCTGATCGAGTGGGGCCGCGGCGAGGGCTATCAGGCCATCGATTTCGGGATGGCGCCCCTTTCGGGCCTGGACGATCGGCCATTGGCGCCCGTGCTTTCGCGGGTCGGAGCCCTGATCTTCGAGCGCGGGGAGGAGATATACAATTTTCAGGGCGTCCGTTCGTACAAGGGCAAGTACGATCCGGTCTGGCGGCCCCGCTATATCGCCGCCCCGAACAAGTGGTCGATCCCGCTGATTCTCGCCGACATGGGCTTGCTGACCTCCGGCGGCGTGGCCGGCCTGGCCAAGCGTCCCAGGCGCGGCGAGGAGACACAGGTCGCCGCCTAGCGTCCCGTCGTTACGCCCAGCAGGTTGACGATGTGAACCAGGAAGAACAGCGCGAGCGCGGCGCAGGTCACCATGATCAGCCGCCACGGCGCCAATCGCGGCCCCTTGGCGAAGTTCGGCGGCTTCGCGCCGCGCCAGCCGGCGAAAGCGGCGATCGCCATGCAGGCGACGCAGAGCGCCACGGTCAAATTCAAAGTCATCTGCGACGCGGTAGCGCAGCGACGGCTGGGCCGTAAAGATGAACGCCATCTTAATTCTTTAACGGCAAGTTAACCCGACGCGCGCTTGGGTTTCAAAAGGCCGCGAACTCGTGCCTCCATCCACAGGCAATTGCGCCAAACGCTATATCTTGTGGCGAGTACGCGTTTACACCCCAAGGATCGGTAGCTAGCGTCGAAGGTAGGCGGGGAGAACGATTCGATGACGTCGGCGACGCCTTGGAGCGTCAAGGGGATCGACCCTAAGGCTCGGGAGGTCGCAAAGGACCTGGCCCGTCGCTCAGGGATGACGCTCGGCGAGTGGCTTAATCGAATGATCCTTGAGGACAGCGAGGACGACGGGCCCGAGGAGATCACCTCCCAGGCCTATTTCACTCAGCGGCCCGAGCGCGCCTTTATCGAGACTCCGCGAGCCCCCGACCCCGTCCCGCGCCCGGTGGCGCCGGCGGCGACCCGCTTCGAGGCGCCCCAGCACCCGGCCGATGAGATCGGGCGAATTGGAATGGCGCTGGACCGCCTATCGGGCAAGTTCGAGCAGTCGGGCATCCGCATCGACCCAACGCCGACCGCGACCGAGACCGCGGTTCGTGAGGCCATGGCCCGCCTGGAAGCCGCCGAGCGTGAGAACATCGCTGTCGCGGCCCGCTTCGAGGGCGCGGTTCAGGAAGCGCGCGGGGAACAGGCGCGCCTGGCCGAGCGTCTGCGCAAGATCGAGCTTGAGGCGTCAGGGCCTCGTTCGGCGGAAGCCCTACGCTCGCTGGAAGCCGCCCTCGGCAAGGTCGCCACGCATCTCTATGAAGGTGAGAACCGAACCCGCGAAACGCTCGACGTCATGGAGCAGCGGATCGAGGAGCTTTCCAGCAGCGGTTGGGGCGACCCGGCCAGCTTGATCGAGGAAGTCGCCAGTCGCGTCGACGCCCGGCTCAGCGACGCCGAGACCCGCACAGCCGAAGCCCTGGTGGACCTGGGCCGCGCCTTCGCCAATCTCGACGCCCGGGTCGTCAACGCCGAGAGCGGCGCCGGACCTGCGCTGGACGCGCGTCTCGAGGCCCTGTCGACCACCCTGTCGCAGCGCGTCGAGCAGGTTCGCGGCGAGATCGCCCAGAAGCTGCAAGCCGCCGCCGACGGCCGCTTCGACCGCATGGAAACCAAGCTCGGCGAGATGTCCGAGACCGTGCGCAAGGCCGAAGCCGCCTCGGGCCAGGCTATCGAGAAGATGGGCCGTGAGGTCCTGACAATGGCCGACACGCTGAACCGGCGCGTCCAGGCCACGGAACAACGCAGCGCCGACGCCATCGAGCAGGTCGGCGGCGAAGTCGCCCGCATCGCCCAGGCGATGGAGAGCCGGCTGGGCCGCAGCGAGGGCGTTCACGCCGAGGCTCTGGAGCGCCTTGGCGCGGAGATCGGCAAGATCACCGAACGGCTCGCCGAGCGTATCGGCAGCTCGGAGCGTCGCGCCGCGCAGGCGATCGACGATGTCGGAGAGCAGGTCGCCCGTGTTAGCGAGCGGATCCAGCAGCGCCACGAGCGCAGCTCCGAGGACCTGTCCGAGCGCATCCGCCTGAGCGAGGAGCGCACCGCCCGCCTGCTGGACGAAGCCCGCGAGAAGATCGACCGCAGCCTGGCGGAATCTCAGCGCCGTTTGGCCGAGCAGGTGGCCGCGGCCGCGCCGCAACGCGCGGCTGAGCCGCCTTCACCATTCGACACCGATCCCTTCGCCGACTTCGGTCCGGCCGAGACCTCGGCCGACGCCCTGGCGCTGCAGGCTTTCGCCGCGCCGGCCGCGCATATCGAATCCGCGGCCCCGTTCCCGAGCGCACCCGAGGCCCCTGCGTTCGACGCCGCCGACTTCGAGGCGGCCGACGGATTCTCTCCCATCGAACCGACGACGGACGAGGTTGAGGCCGTCGCCGAATTCGAACTCGAGGCCGAGATTGAGGCCGAGGCTTCGGTCGACGCCCCATCCCCCAGTGTCGAGCCTCAGTCCGAGTTCGAGACCCAGCTGGCGTTCGAGGACGAGCCGCTGGTGTTCGGGGCCCCGCCGAGCGCCACGGCCGAGCCGGAGATTGATCTCGACGCGACGCAGCATGACGACCCCGCGACGCTGGATGACGTGCCTGAAGACGCCGCGCTCGAGGCCGTGGCCCTTGAGCGCGCCCCGCTTGAAGCGCCGCCTGAGGCCCTTGAAGAGGCGCCCCGGCAGCTTTCCACCCGCGAAGTCATCGAACAGGCCCGCGCCGCGGCCCGCGCGGCCGCGAGCACCAGCGAATCTCGAAAGGCCCGGGGCAAGCTCGAGAAATTCCTGAAACCCTCCGACAAGATCGCGAAGCCGGAGAAGGCGGCGAAGCCGGCGGGCAAATCGCTGTTCTCGGCCTTTGGCTCCAAGACCCCGAAGCGCGCTGCCGGCGGCGCCCTGCACAGCGCGCTGCTGGTGGCCGGCGGCGCGGCGTTCCTCAGCCTGGGCGCGGCCGGCATCATCGTCATGGACGGAGAGCCCGGTGGGGCCGCGCCCAAGCGCGTCGCCGACCAACTGGCGATCCTGAGCAACAATGGCGAGATCGCCGGGTCCGAAGCCGACACCACCCCGTTCCCCGAAACCCGGGCGGCCATCGCCCTGGCGCCGACCGCGATCACCGCCATGGCGCCGACCCCTGAGGTCAGCGCCGAATTGGCCACCCTCTACGCTGACGCGGTCAGCGCCATCGAGGGGGGCAAGCCCGGCGGCCTCGAGACCCTGCGCAGGGCCGCCAATCTCGGTCACTCGCCGGCTCAGTTCTACCTGGCCAAGCTCTATGAAAAGGGCGAGGCGGGTCTGAAGGCCGACACCGCCGAGGCCCGTCGCTGGACCGAACGCGCGGCCCAGGGCGGCAACCGCCACGCCATGCACAACCTGGGCATCGCCTTCATCAACGGCGACGGCGGGCCCAAGAACTCCACCACCGCGGCGCAATGGTTCCGGCGCGCCGCCGATCTCGGCCTGGTCGACAGCCAGTTCAATCTGGGCGCCCTTTACGAACAGGGCCTGGGCGTCAGCCAGAACGCCGCCGAGGCCTACAAGTGGTACTTGATCGCGGCCAAGGCCGGCGACGAGGGTGCGCTGAAGAGCGCGGCCCGGGTCCGCGCGGCCCTGTCGACCGAGGCGCGCAGCATCGCCGAGAACGCCGCCCAGACCTATCGCCCCGCCAGCCCCAACCCATCCCTGGCCTCTGGCGCGGTCGTGGCTCCGGCCCCGGCCGTGGCCACCGCCCAGCGCGCCTTGTCGCGGCTCGGCTATTACGAGGGACCGGTCGACGGCGTCACGTCGCCGGCGCTCAAGATGGCGGTCGTGGCCTATCAGCGGAACGAGACCCTGCCGCCGACGGGAACTCTCGACCCGACCACGATCTCGCGCCTGCAAGTCTTCACGCGGTGAACCTGGCCGCGTAAGGCGAGCGGGCCGCAACCGAACCCGCCCGAAGGCGCGCCTGTTGGACCTCTACCTGCCCATTGCCGAGGTTTCGGTGAACGCGCCGCTACTGGTGGCGCTGGGTGCGGTGGTGGGGTTCATCTCCGGCCTGTTCGGCATCGGCGGCGGCTTCCTCATGACGCCTGTCCTGGTTTTCCTGGGAATTCCGCCCGTCGTGGCCGTGGCCAGCGAAGCCAACCATGTCGCGGCGTCCTCAACCTCGAGCGTCATTTCCTACACCCGGCGGAAGGCCGTGGACTTCCGGATGGGCGGCGTCATGGCCGCCGGCGGCGCCGTGGGCTCGTTCCTTGGGGTCGAGGTCTTCCGCTGGCTGCGGCTGCTGGGCCAGGCCGACCTCGTCGTTTCGTTGTCCTATCTGATCTTCCTGGGGGTGATCGGCGCCCTGATGCTTTGGGAGTCCCTGGGCTCGATCCTGCGCCGCCGGCGCGGGGACGCCGCCAGGCCTCGACGCGATCGACGGCCGCCCTGGCTGTACGGGCTGCCGCTGAAGATGCGCTTTCCGCGCTCTCGGCTCTATATCAGCGTCATTCCGCCGATCGCGCTGGGGGTCTTCGTCGGGGTGCTGTCGGCGATCATGGGGGTGGGCGGCGGGTTCATCCTGATCCCGGCCATGGTCTATGTCCTACGGATGCCGGCCGGCGTGGTGGTGGGCACCAGCCTGTTCCAGATTATCATCACCACGTCGCTGACCAGCGTCCTTCAGGCCGGCCGCAACCAGACCGTCGACGTGGTGCTGGCGACCTTGCTGCTGATCGGCGGGGTGCTGGGGGCCCAGGTCGGCGCGCGCGCGTCATCGCGTTTCCGGGCCGAGGAACTGCGCGCCCTGCTGGCGATCATCGTCCTGGCCGTGGGCCTGCGCATGGGGCTTGGCCTGTTCTTCACGCCCGCCGAGCCCTTCGTTCTAATGGGGGGTAACGGCTGATGGCCGATCTTCCCCCGCCGCCGCCGGCCGCGGTCTCCGCCGCCCTGACCACGACCAGCGTCAAGGTCACCTCAAGCTTCCGCGGCGCGCGCATCGTGCTGTACGGCGCGGTGTTCGATCCGTCGGCGAAGCCCAGCGACGTCGTGGTGATCGTGCGCGGCCCCGACGCCCCCATCCGCATCGCGCGAAAGACCAAGGTGGCCGGGATCTGGGTCAATTCCCGGCCCGTGGTGTTCGAGGGCGCGCCCGGCTTCTACATGACCGCCTCTACCCGGCCCCTGGACCAGATCGCCGGCTTCGGACCTTTACGACGGCTGGGGGCGGGCATCGACCACCTGGCGATCAACGCGCCCTTCGAGCAGCGGGTGGAGACCCGCTACGGCGTTCGCGACGTGGTGGTCAGCCGGCTGGGCTCCGACTATCTCGACTGGCGCCGGGCCGTGGTGCGGCTGAAGGAAAACGCGGGCCTCTACGCCGCGAACGATCGCGGCGTCACCTTTGTCGACCGAGGCCTGTTCAAGGCGCAGATCGACCTGCCGACGGCCGCGCCGATCGGCGTCTACACGGCCGAGATCATCCTCTTTCAGGACGGCCAGCCCGTCTCGCGGCGGATGCGGGGGCTGACGGTCGAGAAGGTGGGCCTGGAGCGAGCCCTTTACCTTTTCGCTCACCAAAGGCCATGGTTGTACGGCTTGGCCTCGGTCGCCATCGCCCTGGCCGCCGGCTGGGCCGCATCGGTCGCCTTCCGGAGGAACTGACGCTTGGACATTCGCGCCGACGTCGAGGTCGAGCCGGCCGCCGCGCCGCTCCCGCTCTGGATCATCGCCCTACTGTGCATGGTCCCGTTTCCGGCCTCGGCCATCGTCTACGCCTATGGTCCTGCAGACCTGGCCGGCGCGGGCCTGACCGTCATCCTGACCTGGTCGGCGGTAGTGATGGGCTTCCTGGGCGGCATCCGCTGGGGCCTGGAGAGCGCCCGGACCCAGCCGCGCTGGACGAGGCTCGCCCACTCGCTGATCTCACCCATAGCCGGCTGGGCGCTGCTCTTCACCCGCGGGTCGATCGATACGGCGTGGCTGCTGTGCGGCTTCCTGGTCGCCTTCATCCTGCAATGGCTGTTCGACCACACCGCGCCCGATGTGCCGGCGCGCTATCCGCGGTTGATGACGGTGCTCACCCTCGGCGCCGGCCTGTCGCTGGCCGTGGCGCTGGAGAAGGCCCTGACACTCTAGTCTCCGGCGACCGAGCGCCAGCCGACGGCGTGGACCTTGCCCACCCCCAGCGCGCCGCATAGCGGATCGCGCGAGAAGAAGCCGGTGAACGCCTTGTCGCGAATGCTCAACCCCCCCGCATAGGCGCCGAAGGCCGGGACCACCATTCGCTCGCCGTCGGTGACGAAGCACCGCCGCCGCACGCTGCCGCGCGAGGCGACCACGCGGGCGCAGGGATGCAGGTGTCCGGCCACCTCGCCCGGCTGCAGGCCGGGCTGCGGCTCGTGGCGCAGGGTGAGACCGGAGACGGCGATTTCGTCGGCCACAACGCCAGGCAGGGCCTTCGGGCCGTCGGCGTCGTGGTTGCCGATCACCCAGATCAGTCGCGTGACATCGGCCAGGTCGCGCAGGCGTTGGGCGTCGTCGTCGGCCAGCCGCGCCTCGGAGGTGCGGTCATGGAAGGTGTCGCCCAGCAGCACGACGGTGTCGGGCTGGGCCAGGGCCACTTCGGCGGCGAGCCGTCCCAGAGTGTCGCGGGTGTCGTAGGGCGGCAGCATCTGGCCGCGCATGGCGTAGGACGATCCCTTCTCCAGATGCAGGTCGGCCACCACCAGCACGCGTTCCTGCTCGATCCACAGCGCCCCGCTCGCACGCAGGGTCACTTCGGCGCCGGCGAGGGTGGTGCGCAGTCCGCCGCAGGTGCTGGCGGCGAAGGCGTAGGCCAGACGAGGCTGGGCCAGCGCGCTCATGCGGTCGCCTCGGCGATCAGGTCGCTCTCGGCCTCGGCCAGGATGTGCTCGCCGGTCTGGCCGGGCGAGCGCTCCTTGCCGATCTCCAGCAGGATCGGCACCGAGAACGGGGAGAGATGATCCAGGGCCGCGTGCCGGATCTTGCCCTTGATCCGCGCCAGCATCAGGCCCAGGCGCGCCACGTCGATCAGGCCGGTGGCCGCGTCGTCGCGCGCGCAGCGGAGCAGCAGATGGTCTGGCTGGTGTCGGCGGAGCACGTCGTAGATCAGGTCCGTTGAGAAGGTGACTTGGCGGCCGGTTTTCTCTTCGCCCGGGAATCGCCGCTCGATGAGCCCGGAGATGATCGCACAGCCCTTGAAGGCCCGCTTCATCATGAAGCTCTCGGCGAGCCAGGATTCCAGGTCGTCGCCCAACATGTCCTGGTCGAAGAGTTCGTCTAAATCGAGTCCGTCCATGGGCTTCAGCGCCCAGATCGCCATGGCGTAGTCGTTGCACACGAAGCCCAAGGGCTCGGCGCCCAGCCGTTCTAGCCGCCGCGTCAGCAGCATCGCCAGGGTGGTGTGCGCCAGGCGCCCCTCGAACGGATAGACCACCATGAAGTGCCGCTTCCCGCGCGGAAAGGTCTCCAGCAGCAGCTCCTCATCCTTGGGGATGATCGAGCGGTCGCGCTGGATCTCCAGCCATTCGCGCACGTCGGCGGGCAGCACCTTCCAGTGTTCCTGGTCGAACATCAGCTCGCGCACGCGCTTGGCCAGGAAGGTGGAGAGCGCGAACTTCGAACCGCCCCACGACGGCATCTTGGGGTCCTTGTGCATGGCGGGGCGGACCAGGACGTCCATCCCGGTGATACCCACCAGCGACCAGATCTGTCCGGCGAAGACGAAGGTGTCGCCGGGGTCCAGCATCTCCAGCATGCCTTCCTCGACCTCGCCGATCTTGCGGACGCCGCGCAGGGCCTTGCCGCCCATGGCGATGCGCACCGCCAGCATGGCGGGCGAGAGGATGGCGCCGACGTTCAACCGGTGGCGCTGGGCGGTCTGGGGGTCGCGCACCCGCCACAGGCCGTCGAGGCCCTTCACGATCCGCCGAAACCGGTCATAGGTCTTGAGCGCGTAGCCGCCGGTGGAGACGAAATCGACGACCTGCTCGAAGTCTTCCCAGATGAGGTCGCGATAGGGCCCGGCGCGGCGGACTTCGTCGTACATCTCCCGCAGGTCGAAGGGTTGGGAACAGGCGCAGCCCATGATGTGCTGGGCCAGGACGTCCAATGCGCCGACCCGGGCCAGGTCGCCGTCGAAGCGGTTCTCGGCGATGGCCTCGCGGGCGGCCTGGCACTCCAGCATCTCGAAGCGGTTGGCCGGCACGAACAGCGCCCGCGACGGCTCGTCCAGCCGATGGTTGGCCCGCCCGATCCGCTGGACCATGCGACTGGCGCCCTTGGGCGAGGCGAGCTGGATCACCAGGTCCACGTCGCCCCAGTCGATGCCCAGGTCGAGAGTGGAGGTGCAGACCACCGCTCGCAACTCGCCCCGCGCCATGGCCGCCTCGACCTTGCGCCGCTGCTCGGCCGCCAGCGATCCGTGGTGCAGCGCAATGGGCAGACTTTCTTCATTCAAGCGCCACAGCTCCTGGAAGGCGAACTCGGCCTGAAAGCGGGTGTTGACGAAGACCAGGGCGGTCTTGGCGCCCTTGATCGTCTCGTAGACCTCGGCCATGGCGTGCCGCGCGGTGTGGCCTGCCCACGGCACGCGCCCTTCCGACAACAGCATGTCGACGATCGGCTGGGCGCCCGCGGGTCCGCGCACTAGGTCGACGCTCTCGTGCGATCCATGACCCAGCCAGCGGCGGATCACGTCGGGATCGTCGACGGTCGCCGACAATCCCACGCGGCGCATCTCCGGCGCGAATCGCTGCAGCCGCGCCAAGTCCAGCGCCAGCAGGTCCCCGCGCTTGGAGGCGTGGATCGCGTGGATCTCGTCGACGATCACGCACTTCAGGTTCTCGAAATAGAGCCGCGCCCCTTCCCAGGCGCAGAACAGCGCCAACTGTTCGGGCGTGGTCAGCAGGATGTCCGGCGGCCGGACCCGCTGGCGCTGCTTTCGGGCCTGACCGGTGTCGCCGGTGCGGCTCTCGGCGACGATGGGCAGGCCCATCTGGAGGATCGGCGCCATCAGATTGCGCTCGACGTCCACCGCCAACGCCTTAAGCGGCGAGATATAGAGCGTGTGGATGCCCTGCGGCGTGTTGGGCGGCGGCCGTTCGGCGAGCTCGATCAGGCTGGGCAGGAAGCCTGCCAGGGTCTTGCCGCCGCCGGTGGGGGCGATCAGCAAGGCGTCGCGGCCGGCGCGGGCCTTGGCCACCATGTCCAGCTGATGGACGCGCGGACTCCAGCCTCGGTTCTCGAACCAGGCGGCGAAGCGTTCGGGGAGGAGGTCGGGCGCGACCGCGCCGGTGTCAGCCATCGATCTCTATAAGATGTTCCCGTTCCGTTTCAGGCAAGGTGCTTGACGTCGCAAGCCTGCTGAACGTCACTTGGCGCGAGGCGTGACGGAGGCGATCATGCGCTACGGGCTTGGAACGACGATCCTGATGCTTTCGATCCTGGGGGGCGGCGGCGCGGCGATGGCGCAGGTCGAAACCCCACCAAACTGCCATTGGGTCTCCATGCCCGAAACGTCGGCGACTCTGGAGCTCTGGTGCCGTGGAGATGACGGCCGGGCGCGGGCGACGGGTCGGACCCTGCAGCAAAGCAAACGCCCGACCTCGGACGGCTGCGCGGCCGGCCTTCTGTATGACGGCGCTCGCTGCGTGCCGGAGGCGCAGGTCCTGGCCGCCGCGCCCCAAGCGCCCTACGTCATGCCCGATCGTCCGGTCATCCCGGCGCCCAGCACGACGACGCGACGGCCTCGGGTGTTGCTCTACCAGGACGGCCGCTATGGCCGCGGCGGGCGGCAGCGGGGAATGGCCTGCATCGACGACCGCGACGTCACCGTCTGCAAGCCGCTTCCTCGCTACTAGTCGTCCTCGGAGATGACCCTCGGCGTCTCGGTGTAGAAGTCGATCTGCATCTGCATCGGACCCTGGAGTTCGACGAAGTGCGACTGGTCGGGCTCCAGCACGCCATCCACCCCGACCGACAGCCGTCTCGTCTCGGGCGGCTCGGTGAAGCAGAGGTTCAATTCGCCCTGCAGGATGCGGATGACGCCCCAGACGCCGGACTTGGTTCGATGGGCGCGGCGCAGCGCCGCAGGCAGGGTTGCTTCGTCGAAGACAGGCGTCGAGCGGTAGGGCTCAGGAGCGGGGCCAAGCGTTTTGTTACGCATGGGACCTGATCTCGTCGGCGTGGGGCGGGTAGGGCGCCGCGTCGTGGGGGATCGGTCGGCCGGCGAGCTTGCTGGCGAAGCCGTGATTGACGTCGCGGTGGTGGGCCTCGTCGGCGCGCACCACCAGCACCACGTCACGCAGCATCGCGTTGTCTGGCAGCTTCCAATAGTGCTTGGCGATGGCCGGAGCGGCGACGTTGGGCGAGCGGCCCTCGTCGAGTTCCTTGAGGTACAGGGTGTAGCTGATCACCGCCTCCTCCTCGAAATAGCCGACCACACGGTGGGCGGTGCGCGACGACACGAGGTAGAGCAGGAAGAAGCCGATATAGAAGACGGCCTGAGCCAGCTGGATGACCAGCCGCTCGAACAGCGTGGGCTTGGCGACCTCGATGAAGGTCATCAGGTGCATCCGCTCGTTCTCGGCCTCCTCCATCAGGGTGCGGATCCAGCCGTCGTCATCGACCATGCGGCGCAGGCAGGTCAGGTGCTGGATGGTGGCGCCCACCATGCCGGGCACCGCGGCCACCGTTTCCAGGACGATGGCGCGGTGGCCGTATCGCTTGGCGAAGAAGGTGTCTGCGCACAGCCTGAGCAGCTTGGTGAAGCCCAGGGCGAAGCGGTCGGAGAAGCCTTCCGGCGCGTGATGGACCTGCGGTTGCGCGTCGCGCTCCTCGGCTCGGGCGAGCGCGTCAGGGGCGAGGATCGAATTGGCCATATGGTGCTGTCCTTTCAGGACGCCGTTCGCCGGTCGGGTGAGACCCCGGACGCCGGCGGACGGTGGAGATGCGAATAGAGCTTGAGAGTCGCGGCGACCGCATCGAGGCGGCCGCATCGGCGGATCGTTCCTCCTAGCTCAATTCGCCGCTGAGGTGGCCGTTCCCGTTCACGGTCGGAACGAGACCCGCGCCAACGGGTTTAACGGGCTCTCCAATCGATAAGGACGCCCCATGAAAGTCGCCGACGTCATGACCGCTCAGGTCGCCACCGCCAGCCCAACCGACAGCGTCCGCAAGGTTGCTGGCGTCATGGCCAACGTCGACTCCGGCGCGGTGCCGGTGGTTGAGGAAGATCGCGTCGTCGGCCTGATCACCGACCGCGACATCGTCCTGCGCGTGATCGCCACGGGCGGCGATCTCGACACCAAGGTCTCGGAGGTCATGACCGCCGATGTCCAGACCTGCGGCGAGGACGACAATGTGGCCGACGCCGCCGCGCAGATGGCCAGCCACCAGATCCGCCGCCTGGTCGTCACCAGCGACAAGGGCAAGCTGGTCGGAATCCTGTCGCTGGGCGACATCGCGCTGGACTACGGCGCCAAGCAGGTTGGCAAGACGCTGGAGGAGATCAGCGAGCCGGCGTCCGACGCCGCGCACTAAGCACATGTAATGCTTGAGTAACGGCCACGATCACACCGCAATCGTCCTGAAGTTTGCCCCCGCGCAACGGTGCGCGACATCGAAGTCTGGGGGCAGGCCATGGGAAAACTGGGCGTTCGCATCTATGGCCTTGGAGCCATACTTCTAGGGTTGCTGAGCCTGATCTCGGCGGACTTCGCGCTGCAATGGCAGCCGGTTCCGAAAGGTGTCCCGGGCCACGCGGTGCTGGCCTACGCCAGCGGCGCGGCGATGATCGCCGCCGGCGTCGCGATCCAACTGCCGCGCTGGGCCCGGTTCGGCGCGGCTGGGCTAGGCCTCCTGTACTTCGCCTGGGTGGTCCTGCTTCACATCCCCCGCGTGGCTGTCCGTCCCACCAATATCGCGGGCTGGAATGGCGTCGCCGAGATTTCCGCGCTCGCGGTGGCGGGCGTGATCGGCTTCGCCATGCTTTGGAACAACACCCAGCGCGCGGCCGGGCTCTCTCGCGCCGGGCGGCTGGTGTTCGGGCTGTGCCCGCTGGTGTTCGGTTTGGCCCACTACGCCTATGCCGACTTCACCGCCTCGATGGTGCCGGCCTGGATTCCGCCGAACCAGCTCTTCTGGGCCTACGCCACCGGGACCTTCCACGTCGCGGCGGGGCTCGGCATCCTGTCGGGTGTCTTGGCCAAGCTCGCAGCGCGGCTGCTCAGCGTGATGTTCGCGGGCTTCGTGATCCTGCTGCACATCCCCCGGGTCTATGTCGACCCGGACAGCCGGCTCGAATGGACCATGGTGGCCATCGCCATCAGCCTGACCGGCGCCGCCTGGACGGTGGCGGACTCGATTCAGAAGCGGCGCTAGGATCAAAACCAGAACGCGCCGCTGACTCCGGCAGCCAAACCCGCTAATCCTACGGGGTGAACGCCCTCTCCCCGAGTCTCGACCTGGCGCCTGCCCTCGTCGTCCTGCCCGGTCCGCGCGCCGCGGCTGCGGATGCGACGCGGGCGGAGACGATCCGGGCGCCGGATGCCCGCGACCTGTTCGAGCACGGGCCGGTCCTGGTGGCGCACGCCTCCATGACCGCCAAGCGACTGGGTTTGCACGCGCCTGGACGCTCGCCGGGCTTATTCGACGCCCTGGAGCTGTTCGCGTTCACCAGGCCCGCAAGGTTCTGCGCCCCTTCGGCGGCAGGGCTGGCCCTGGCCTTGGGTCTGCCGGAGCCGAAGGGCGCGGCGGCCCAGGCCGCGGCTTTGCTGGAAGCGTGCCGCCTACTGCTGGCCGAGTTGGCCGTGGCGCCCGAGCCCAGCCGGGAGGAGGCCCTGGCGGTCGCCGAGACCCTGGCCCGCGCCGGCTGGGCCTGGGGCCTCTCGGTGGTCACCGCCCTGCGCTCGGCTCCGGTGGGCAACCAGTTCCGGACCTCGGGCCTCGACGTCTGGAGCCGCATCGCCGAGTGGGAGGACTCCGCCCCGCCTGGCGAGGCGACCTCCAAGCCCTTCACGCCGGAGCAATCCTCGGCGCGGCTGGCCGAGTTGCTGCAGCGCGCTGGCCTGGACGAGGCGCGGCCCGCCCAGGCGCAGTTCGCCGCCGAGGCCGCCTTCGCCTTCCAGCCCCGCGAGCGGGAGGGCGAGCCGCGCATGATGTTGGCGGAGGCCGGCACCGGCATCGGCAAGACTCTTGGCTATCTGGCGCCCGCCTCGCTGTGGGCCGAGGCCAATGGCCCGGCGGTCTGGGTCTCGACCTATACCCGCGCCCTCCAGCGCCAGATCGAGCGCGAGAGCCACGCCATCTATCCCGACCCCAAGGTGCGGGCGAAAAAGGCCGTGGTCCGCAAGGGCCGCGAAAACTACCTCTGCCTGCTGAACTTCCAGGACGTGACCAACACCGCCCAGATGGGTGGGGCCGACCTGATCGGAATGGGTCTGGCCGCGCGATGGGCGCGGGCGACCCGCGACGGCGACATGACCGGCGGCGACTTCCCGGCCTGGCTGCCGACCCTGTTCGCCGTGCCGATCGCCGCCCAAGCCAGCGCCGCCAATCTGGTGGACCGGCGCGGCGAATGCATCCACGCCGGCTGCTCGCACTACCGCACCTGCTTCGTGGAGAAGGCGATCCGGGGGTCGCGCAAGGCCGACCTGGTGATCGCCAACCACGCCCTGGTCCTGACCCAGGCGGCGTTCGACGGCGCACGCGCCGCACGGGGGTCGAAGGCGGACGGCGAGACCACCCAGCTCAAACGCATCGTCTTCGACGAAGGCCACCACCTGTTCGACGCCGCCGATGCCGCCTTCTCCGCCGCCCTGTCGGGGGCCGAGTCCGCGGAGATGCGCCGCTGGATCCGGGGGCCGGAGGGCCGGGGCCGCCGCGGCCGGGGGCTCGAGGCCCGGCTGATGGACATGCTGGGCGACCGCGAAGACGCGCGGCGCGCGCTCACCGACGCCCTGCACGCCGCCGCCGCCCTGCCGGGCGAAGGCTGGTCGGGTCGCATCGCCCCGCCCAATGGCGAGGTGAACCCCATCGGGCCCATCGAGTCCTTCCTGGTGGCGATGATCGAGCAGCTTCGCGCCCGCTCGGCGACTTCGGAGATCGGCATGGAATGCGCCGCGCGGCCGGCGCTGGACCTTGTGCGCGTCACCGCGCGCGACGCCGCCGTGGCGCTCGCCAAGATCGAGGCGCCGCTGCTGGCCCTGGCCCGCTACCTCGAGGACCTGCTGGACGAGGAGGCGGCCCAGATCGTCACCAGCGACCGGGGCCGGATCGAAGGCGCCCTGCGCGGCCTGGACCGCCGCTGCCGCATGACGCTGCCGGCCTGGCGCTCCATGCTGCAGGCCATCGACGAGAACAGCGACGACGATCCCGACTTCGTCGACTGGTTCGACGCGACCTTTCTCTATGGACGGGTGGTGGACGCCGCCAGTCGCCGCCATTGGGTCGACCCCACGGAGCCCCTCACCAACGCCGTTATCGCCCCCGCCCACGGCGTGCTCGTGACCAGCGCCACCCTGTCCGACGCCGCCCTGGACGATCCCTTCGCCCTGGCCGAGATGCGCACCGGCGCCGCGCGGCTGCCGGACCGGCCGAAGACCCTGAAACTCGCCTCGCCGTTCGACTACGCCGCCAACGCCAGGGCCTATGTGGTCACCGATGTCGGCCGCGACGACCCGCGCCAGGTGGCCGCGGCCCTGCGCGAGCTGTTCCTGGCGGCCGGGGGCGGCGGCGTGGGCCTGTTCACCGCCATCCGTCGCCTGCGCGCGGTGCACGAGCGGATCGCCGCGCCCTTGGCTGACAAGGGATTGGCGCTCTACGCCCAGCACGTGGACCCCCTGGAGGTCGGCGCCTTGGTGGACATCTTCCGCGCCGAGCAGGACTCCTGTCTGCTGGGCACGGACGCGGTCCGCGATGGAGTGGACGTGCCAGGCCGGTCCCTGCGCCTGCTGGTCTTCGACCGGGTGCCGTGGCCCCGGCCCGACATCCTGCACAAGGCTCGCCGTGTTCGCTTCGGCGGCAAGACCTACGACGACAGCGTGGCCCGCAACCGCATCAGCCAGGCCTTCGGCCGCCTGATCCGCCGGGCCGACGACAAGGGCGTGTTCGTGATGCTGGACGCCTCGTCCCCCACCCGCCTCTTCACCGGACTTCCGGAAGGCGTGCGGGTGGATCGGCTGGGCCTTGTCGAGACCATCGAGGCGATCACCGATTTCCTTGGCAAGCCCGACGCATGAGCGAGGCGGTCCTCTATGGCGCGGAATACAGCGTCTATGTGCGCGCCGCCCGGTTGACCGTGGCCGAGAAGGGCGTGGCCTGCCGGTTGGTCCCGGTCGATGTCTTCGCGCCGGGCGGACCCCCGGCTGAGCACCTGGCGCGGCAACCGTTCGGCCGCATCCCGGCCTTCGAGCACGACGGCTTCAGCCTGTACGAGACCGGCGCGATCACCCGCTACCTCGACGACGCGTTCCCGGGCCCCGCGTTGCAGCCGTCCGACCCGAGGGCGCGTGCGCGGATGAACCAGGCCATCGGCGTGATCGACAGCTACGTCTATCCGACCCTGGTGTGGGACATCTATGTGGAGCGCGTGTCCTTGCCCAAACAGGGCCGGTCGCCGGACGAGGCGAAGATCGCCGAGGCCGTGACCAAGGCCCGGACCTGCCTGGAGGCGCTCTGCGAGATCATGGGCGACGGGCCCTGGCTAGCTGGACCTGAGATCTCCCTGGCCGACTTCCACGCCGCCCCGATGATCGCCTATTTCGTCATGGCGCCGGAGGGCGCCGCGCTGCTGGACCAGTATCCGCGCATGAGCCGCTGGTGGTCGGCGATGCGCGCGCGGCCCAGCATGGCCGCCACGCGGCCGGCCGGCGTTCCGGACTAATTCTTCAGGCCGCCCGCAGTTGCTCGAACAGGTCGGCAGGGTAGGGCGAGGCGTAGGCCGTGACACCCAGGTCCGCGCGCAGAACCTCCAGCGGTCGATCCCAGATCGTCTCCCAGTCCAACCCGATCAGCGGCGGGGTCTCGCGGCCGTGGGTCCAGGCGGTAAGAATAGTGTCGAGAAACAGGCCCAGGGCGTCCGGCTGGGTCGCGGCGATCTTGGTCAGGACCACGGCCAGGAACATCGATGAATAGTGGTGACCGAACTGGGCCATCTGGAAGGCGGAGATGGCGATCTCATGCAAGGCGGTGGTTTGATAGCCGGCCAGCAGGTGCCAGAGGTCGTGGCACTGCAGGATGCGGGCGTTGAGGTAGTCGAGCGGGGCGGGCAGGTCGACCAGGCCCAGGCTCTCGCGATCCAGCACCTCCAGGTCGAAGCCGTTGTCGACGATCAGGGCATGGAACCGCCCGCCCAGCGAGTCGCCGGGACAGGCGGCCAGGGCTTCGAGCGTGAACCTGCGCGGATAGCCCATGGCCGCGGCGGGTCCCACGCCGGGATAGGCGCCGGCCATGGCCGCTACGCGATGCTTGAAATCCGGCCCAAGCTGGCCAGCGAGAGCGGCGGTCCGGGTGGTGATGTCCAGGGCGCCCTGGCCCGTCTTAGGGTCCAGCGCCAGGGCCCAGAATTCAGCCCAGAACGGCGCGGGCGGCGCCTCGCTCCCGGCGGGCGCCTCGACGATCAGCGCGCGGGGATGCCATCCCAGCCAGCCCTCGGCGGAGGCGTCATAGATCCCGGCCAGGCGCTCCGGCGCCACGGTCGCGGCGTGGAGCCAAAGCGCGGCGAGGTCCAGGCCGGCGTTCGTCTCGCCGGTCCTGACCGAGGCGGCCAGGCGGCAGGCCTGGGCGGCGTCTCCGCCGAGGACGGTCTGGGCCTCGAAACGCGCGCGAGCCTCCTGGTCGATCATGGCCGCCTCCCTGACGAACGTCGTGGATGATGAGCTTATCATCTGGGCGTGAAAATAAACGCGGGTTGACTTGTATCGACTGACACCGGTGTCATGATGCGCGCAAACAAGACTTCGGGAGGCTGCATGCTCGCGACCAGACGGCTGATCCTCGGAGGCCTGGCGGCGGGGCTCGCGGTTCCGGCCAGGGCCGCGGACGGACCCTCGCGTGAGCAGGTGCTGGCGACCATGCGCCGGGCCACGGCGTTCATGACCGACAAGGCGGCCGTCCATGGCGGCTATGTGTGGTCTTACCTGCCCGATTTCTCAAGGCGCTGGGGCGAGCTGGAGGCCAAGCCGACCATGGTCTGGGTCCAGCCGCCGGGCACCGGGACGATGGGCCACCTGTTCCTGGACGCCTTTCACGCCACCGGCGATGAGGCCTATTACGTCGCCGCCGCCCAGTCGGCCCAGTGCCTCATGGACGGACAGCTGCCCTCCGGCGGCTGGAACTACCTGATCGATTTCGGAGGCGAGGCGTCCAAAGCCGACTGGTACGCCACCACCGGCGCCAACGCCTGGCGGATGGAGGAATTCCAGCACGACTGGGGCAACGGCACCTTCGACAACGCCGGGACGTCGGAGGCCATGCAGTTCCTGCTCCGCATCTATCTCGAGAAACGCGAGGCGCGGTTCAAGCCTGCCCTGGACCGGGCGGTCGACTTCGTCCTGAACAGCCAGCACCCCAACGGCGGCTGGCCCCAGCGATGGCCCGCCGGCAAGGCGTTCACCGCCCATGGCGCCGACTATACCGGCCACATCACCTTCAACGACGACGTCGCCGGGGAGAACATCAAGTTCCTGGTCATGCTGAACCAGACCCTGGGCGATCCGCGCGCGGTCCCCGCCATCCGCCGCGCCATGGACGTCTTCCTGATCACCCAGCAGCCAACGCCCCAACCCGGCTGGGGTCTGCAGCACCGATTGAACGACCTGAAGCCGTCGGCCGCGCGCAGCTATGAGCCCGAGGCGCTGGCCACCCACACCACGGCGACCAATCTCGCTCAGCTCATGAGTTTCTACGAGCTGACCGGCGACCCGAAGTACTTGGCGCGCGTCGCCGAGGGGCTGGACTGGTTGGCCAAGGTCGCTCTGCCGGAACCCCGCAACGGCCGCACCCATCCGACCTTCATCGAGATCGGGACCGACCGGCCGCTCTATGTTCATCGCCGCGGATCCAACGTCGTCAACGGCGCCTACTATGTGGATGGCGATCCGGAGCGGACGCTGGGCCACTACGGCGCCTTCAGGGCCGTGCGGGTCGACGGCCTGCGCAAGCGCTACGAGAAGCTGAAGGCCACGCCGCCGGAGGAGGTCGCCGCCAGCTCGCCCCTCACGCACAAGGGCTCCTTGCCGCGCTATTTCGCCAACCAGGACCTGGCGACCTCGGACCTGAACGGCGGCCAGTCGATGGCGCCCCTGAAGGCCTCGCCGCAGGAGGCGGCGCGCCTCGTGGCCGATCTGAACACCGAAGGCTGGTGGCCCACGCCGCTGGTGGCGACCAGCCATCCCTACAAGGGGCCTGGACCGGCGACGCCGACGCCTGGTGACTACGCCACCACCCACGTCGGCGACGCCTACGACACCTCGCCCTATCCGACCGACACGCCGGTCTTGGGGATATCGACCTCCGCTTTCATCAAGAACATGGGCCTGCTGATCGGCCAGTTGGACGCCGGCGGCTGAGGCGGACGAAATCGAAAGTCGTGGGGTCCGCAAGCGTCGGGATTGCCCGCCTCGGCACTCGACCCCATTGGGGACTTTGTAGGTCGCCTGATCTACCACCGGCCGGGACAGCATCTGCGTGAGGTGGCCATGGGGCTCAGAAACTATCTGATCGAAGGCGTATCCGGCACTGGCAAGACCACGGTGGCCGATGAACTGCAGCGCCGCGGCCACCACGTCATCCACGCTGATCGGGAGTTGGCTTATCTCGGCGATCCAGAGACTGGCGAAGCGTTGGAGCGGCCTGACGCCCAGAGCGTGACTGACATGGCTCGATGGCGGCACGAGCGTTGGATCTGGGACGTAAACAAGGTCAAATCGGTGATTGCCGATCAGAGCAATGCGAAGTCCTTCTTCTGCGGAGGCTCGAGAAATCACCACCACTTCGTTCATCTGTTCGACCAGGTCTTCGTTCTCGACATCGACGTCGAGACATTGAACCAGCGGCTTGCTGGGAGACCGAAAAACGAGTTCGGAGGCGCCCCGAAAGAACGGCAGCTGATTGCACGTTTGCACGCGACGAGAGAGGACATTCCGAAGAACGCGGTGAACATCGACGCCACGGCGCCGGTCATCCGCGTCGTCGACGACATACTGTCGAAGTGCGGAGAGGCGGAGCGAGGCGCCGGCTAGACGTCAAGCAGCGACAGTTGTGGCGAGTTTGCGGGCGGCGCTGAAGCGAAGCGTGCATTCGACGCCATGGTGACCAAGGTGAACGCCCCTCCATCCCGCCGAACCGCCTTCACGTTTAGGCGCCTTGCATAGACTCCGAAGCGGGCGTTGCATTGGTCCTGGAGGCGCCGGCTTCCGTGCGGGCGCCCCGTTCACGGAGGACGGATCATGGGTAAGCGTGATCCCGGCTCGGTACGCACCATCGCGCTTGTGGGCGCGGCCGGAGCCGGCAAGACGACACTTCTCGAAGCCATGTTGTTCGCCAGCGGCGCCATCGCCCGACAGGGCGAGGTGGGCGCTTCCAGCGTTGGCGACGCCACCCCGGAGGCCCGTGCGCGCGGCCAGTCCGTGGAGCTGAACCTGGCCGGCTTCGAGTTCATGGGCGACCGCTACGCGGTGATCGACTGCCCCGGCTCGACGGAGTTCGCCGCCGCTGAAGACCTGGTCCTCCCCGCCGTCGATCTGGTGGTGGTGGTGGCCGATCCCCATCCGGGCCGCGCGGCCCTGCTGCAGCCGGTCTTCAAGGAGCTGGAGCGCCTGGGCGTGCCGCGCGCGGTTTTCGTCAACAAGATCGACCAGGCGCGCGGACCGCTGGACGATTTCATGGCGGCGCTCGCGCCCGCCAGCGCCGCGCCCGTCGTGGCCCGTCAGATTCCGCTGATCGACAGGGAGCACGTCACCGGCTTTGTCGACCTGGCCCTGGAGCGGGCCTACGTCTATCGGCCCGGCCAGCCGTCGCAGCTCATTGATCTGCCGTGGGACGTGGCGGATCTGGAGGCGCAGGCGCGCTTCCATATGCTGGAGCAGCTGGCCGACTACGACGACGCCTTGATGGAGCAGCTTCTCTCCGACCTGACCCCCAGTCGCGACGAGGTCTTCGCCGACCTGGTTGCGGAAATGAACCAGGGCCAGATCGTGCCGGTGTTCTTCGGCTCGGCCTCGAACGGCTTCGGCGTGCGGCGGCTGCTGAAGACGCTGCGCCATGAGACGCCGGAAGTTGCGCGCGCCGCCGCGCGCCTCGGCCTGGACGGCGCCTGCGCCTATGTCTTCAAGACCTCCTATGCGGGTCAGGCCGGCAAGCTCTCCTACGCGCGCATCCTGGGCGGCGCCCTGAAGGACGGCGAGGAACTGACCGCGTCGAACGGCGATCGCAGCCGCGCGGGCGGGCTGTTCACGGTGACCGGCGGCGCGACGCGGAAGGTCGATCACGCCGCGGCCGGCGACGTCGTGGCCATCGCCAAGATCGACGCCGCTCGGGCGGGCCAGGTGCTGTCCTTCGACGGCAAGACCCGCACGCCACAGCTCAATTTCCGCGAGCCGTTGCATCTCTACGCCCTGGCCGTGGCGGCCAAGGACCGCAAGGACGACGTGCGAATGTCGGCGGCGCTTGCCAAGCTCGGCGAGGAAGACCCGACCCTGCGAGTGGTGCTGGATCCCGAGACCCAGGAGACCCTGATCTTCGGCCAGGGCGAGGCCCATGTGCAGGTCACGCTGGACCGTCTGCGTCGGCGGTTCAATGTGGAGGCGGTGACGACGCCGCCGAAGATTTCCTACCGGGAATCCATCCGCAAAGCCGTCACCCAGCGCGGGCGGCACAAGAAGCAGACCGGCGGCCACGGCCAGTTCGGCGACGTGGTCATCGAGATCAAGCCGCTGCCCCGTGGCTCGGGATTTGCGTTCTCGCAGAAGATCACCGGGGGTGTGGTGCCCAAGCAGTGGATTCCGGCGGTGGAGCAGGGGGTCCGCGACGCGATGCAGAAGGGACCGCTGGGCTTTCCGGTGACCGATGTGGAGGTGGTGTTGACGGACGGCTCCTACCACAGCGTCGACTCCTCGGAGATGGCCTTCCGCCAGGCCGGACGCCTAGCCATGAGCGAGGGTCTCGCCGCCTGCGGGGCCTATCTGCTGGAGCCGGTGGAGAAGCTGCACATCAACGCGCCCTCTAGCAGCACCTCGAAGATCACCCAGGCGATCTCCGCCCGGCGCGGTCAGATCCTGGGCTTCGCACCCCGTGAGGGTTGGTCCGGCTGGGACGAGATCGAGGTCTGCCTACCGCGCCATGAGCGACAGGAACTGATCGCCGAGCTGCGCGGCCTGACCCAGGGGCTGGGCGACTTCACCGCGCAGTTCGACCACATGGCCGAACTCACCGGTCGGGCGGCGGAGGAGGCGAGCCGGAGCGCGGCCTGAGACTAGCTGGCCTCGGCCAAGCGATAGGCCGAGGCCCAGAAGGTATCCAGGATCGCCGGCGGGGTGGGCGAGGTCCACATCTGCTGGGTCAGCAGGACCCCCACAAGTCCGGCCTTCGGATCGGTCCGCCAGGAGGTGCCGTAACCGCCGTCCCAGCCGAAGCCGCCGGGGATCTTCGGACCCCCGCCGTCCGCCGCCGGCGCCGCCATGCCTAGGCCCCAGCCCGCGCCGTCCAGGAACATGGCCGACGCCTGGCGTTGCTCGGCGGTGAGCTGATCGGTGGTCATCGCCTCCACGGAAGCCGCCGACAGCACGCGCTCGCGGCCATTGAGGCCGTGTACCTGCATCTTCGGGCCGATGGCCGCCACATCGTCGGCGGTGGAGGCCAGTCCGCTGCCGCCGGAGGCGAACACGGGCGGCTTGGCGTAGCGGCTCGCGGGTCCATCCGGATCGTATATTGTGCGCTGACCGGCGGCGACGTCACCGCCATAGGCGGGCGGCAGGCGATGGAGCTTCTCGGGCGCGACGCTGAACCCTGTGTCGACCATGCCGAGCGGCTCGAACAGGCGCTCTCGCATGAAAGCCTCAAGCGATTGTCCCGACGCGCGCGCGACCAGGACGCCCAGGATTTCGATCCCGGTTTGATAGAGCCACTCGTCACCGGGATGCGCCGCCAGAGGCAGGCTGCCGATAGCTCGCATGAAGGCGTCGGGATCGCCGGCCGTGGGCGGGTCGGGGGCGACGGCGACACCGAGCTCGATCTGCGCGGCCTGGATCGGCGTGTCGCCGGGCGGCATGATGAAGCCAAGACCGAGGCGCTGGGTCATCAGGTCACGAACGGTGATCGCGCGATGGGCCGCGACGGTGTCGGCCAGCGGCCCGTCGAACCGCCTCAGCACGCGGCGGTTCGCGAGCTCCGGCAGCCACCGGTCGACCGGCGCGTCCAGTTCGAGCCTTCCATCGTCCACCAGGACCATGGCCGCCGCGGCGGTGATCGGTTTGGTGATCGAGGCGATCCGGAAGATCGTGTCGCGGGCCATGGGTTTGGTGCCACCGACGGCCATGGTTCCGAGTGTCTCGACGTGGGTTTCGCCATTGCAACTGACCAGGGCGACCAGACCGGGGACTTCGCCCGCGGCGACATGTCGAGCCAACTCATCGCGCATCTGTCCAACTCCGTGTTTCGAGAAGGCGGCCGCGCCCGCGAACGCCGCGGCGCCCATCAAGGCCGTGCGGCGGTTCGGGTTCAACCCCGTCATCGGCGCCTCCAATACCTAACTAGCAAGTTAAGTATTTAGCGACGGAGCGTTCGTCAAGGGCGGTCGTGCCGCCCTAGTGCTTGCCGCGATCGCGACCGAAGTTGGGCTCGGCGCTTTCCTGGCCGGCGGCGATGATGCCGCGGCGGATTTCGCGGGTCCGGGTGAACAGCTCGTGCAGCTTGTCGGCCTCGCCCCAGCGGATGGCGCGCGACAGGGCCTGCAGGTCCTCGGTGAACCGACCCAGGATTTCCAGCACCGCGTCCTTATTGGCCACGAACACGTCGCGCCACATGGTCGGGTCGGAGGCGGCGATGCGGGTGAAGTCGCGGAAGCCGCCGGCGGAGTACTTCATGACCTCGGCCTGCGTGACCTCCTCCATGTCGGCGGCCGTGCCGACGATGTTGTAGGCGATCAGGTGGGGGAGGTGGCTCGTGACGGCCAGGACCAGATCGTGATGGCGGTCGTCCATCTGTTCGACATTGGCGCCCAGGCCCTGCCAGAACTCGGCCAGCCGGACGACAGCCCCCAGATAGGCGTCGTCCTGCCGAGGTTGGGGCGTGAGGATGACCCAGCGATTCTCAAACAGCTCCGCCAGGCCCGCATCGGGACCTGAGTGCTCGGTGCCGGCTATGGGGTGACCGGGAATGATGAAGACGCTGTCGGGCAGGGCGGCGGCCAGGGCCTCGGCCACCGAGCCCTTCACCGAGCCGACGTCGGTCGCCGTGGCGCCCGGCTTCATGGCGGGGGCGGCGGCCTGGGCGGCTTCGCCCATGGCCAGCACGGGAACCGCGAAGATCACCAGGTCCGCCTCGGCGACCGCCTCGGCGATATCGCCGGTGACGAGGTCGGCGAAGCCTAGCTCCACGATCCGGTCGCGGTGGGTGGCGCTGGCGTCGGCGACGGCGACGAAGTCGACCACCCCGCGCTCACGGGCGGCGCGGATGACCGAGGAGCCGATCAGGCCGCAGCCGATGACCGCGATCTTCGGATAGATCACCGCGCCCACTTGAGGTCAGCCTTTCAGGAAGTCGGACAGCGCCTCGACCACGGCGCGATTGTGCTCTTCCAGTCCGATGGTGATCCGCAGGTGGTCTGGCAGACCATAGCCGGCCACGCCGCGCACGATCAGTCCGCGTGAGGCGAGGAAACCTTCGGCCTCCTTGGCCGTCTTGCCCGGCGTCTTGGGAAAGCCGGTCAGCACGAAATTGGCCGCCGAGGGCACGACGTCGAGCCCCAACCCGCCAAGTTGCTGGGTCAGGAACGCTCGCCAACGCTCCACCAGGGCCAGGGAGCGTTGCTGGAACTCGGTGTCGCCGAGCGCCGCCACGGCGGCCAGTTGCGCCGGGATGTTGACGTTGAACGGCAGGCGGATGCGGTCGATGGCCCCGGCCATCTCCGGCGGCATATAGGCCCAGCCGACGCGCAGGGCGGCCAGGCCGTGCAGCTTGGAGAAGGTTCGGGTGACCACGACGTTGTCGAACTCGCGCACCATGCTCATCCCGTCCTCGAAGGCCGGGTCGGTGGCGAATTCCGCGTAGGCGCCGTCCAGCACCAGAACCACGCTGGGCGGCAGGGCCGCGTGCAGGCGGCGGATCTCCGAGCCGGGAATCCAGGTGCCGGTGGGGTTGGCTGGATTGGCGATGAACACCAGCCGGGTGCGGCCATCGACCTGCTTCAGGATCTCGTCGACGTCGATGGTGTAGTTCGGCTCATGGGCCGTGCGGACCTGCGCCTGGCAGGCACGGGCGCCGATGGCGTAGGCGCCAAATCCGAACTCGCCCTGGACGATGTTGTCGCCGGGTTCCAGGAAGGTCTGGTTCAGGAGCTGGAATATCTCGTCAGAGCCGCAGCCGAACAGTAGCCGCTCCGGCTCCAGGCCGTAGGTTTCGCACAGCGCGTCACGCAGCACCGTCGTGCGCCCGTCCGGATACATGTGGAGCTGGTCGAACACCGAGGTGAAAGCCTCGCGCGCCTTGGGGCTGGACCCCAGGATGTTCTCGTTGGCCGACAGTTTCAGCGGATGCTCGACGCCGTCGATCTTCGACTTGCCCGGCACATAGGGAGCGATGTCGAGGATTCCGGTCTTGGGCGTGGGACGCGGCGCGGCGGCGCGATCGATGACGATATCGGACATGAGGCTCGGCGAAGACTGAGGAAGCTTGGCCCGCTCTTACACGTCGAAGGGCGCGGGCGCAGCCCCGATGACGCCGGAAAGTCGGCCAGGCGCCCGGGCCAGGCGCGCGTCGTCGGCTTGATAGAAGCCCATCAGGGCGAACAGCTTCAGGCCGCCAACCTCGGCGATCAGGTCGCCGGCCACCCCGTCGCGGC
This sequence comes from Phenylobacterium sp., assembly GCF_031412415.1. Classification (GTDB taxonomy): domain Bacteria; phylum Pseudomonadota; class Alphaproteobacteria; order Caulobacterales; family Caulobacteraceae; genus Phenylobacterium. The sequence goes on along the minus strand of NZ_JANOCX010000080.1, from coordinate 5,629 downwards.
CCAGGGCGTCTTCGATGGCGGCGCTGCCGCCCGGCGCGTCGGTGACCCAGAAGGTCCGGTCGTCCCCCGTGGGTTCGACGTCCACCTGGGCGACGGCGAGGCTCGATTGCGGACCCCAGGCGGTCAGGCAGGGGAGGGCGGCGAAGACCTTGAGGTTCGGCTCGGCCAACAGGCGGCCCCACCAGGGCGTGTCTCCGGCGAGGGCCAGGATCGCCACACCGCCCTGCGAGCGGGCCGCGGCCAGCGCATCCTCGGCCTTGGCGACAACCTTCAGCAGCGGTGCGGCGCCGAAGCGCAGGCGGGCCGCCTCGACGATGCGCGACCCATCGCGCCCGCCCCAGACCGAGAGGTGGAAAGGCCCCTGGCGAGACAGGCTATCGCCGATCAACTCGCGCCAGATGCGGACCACCAGACTGGGCCGAGCGGCGTCACGCGGCGTGGCCAGCAGCTTGCGCAGCAGTTGGGTCTCGCGGCCCGGCCGCAGGCCGAACTTGTCGCCATCGCCGGCGGCGGCCTTGGCGGCGGCGACCTGGACCGCCAGGGCGGCGCGCTCGTCCACCAGGGTCAGCAACGCCGCGTCGATCGCGTCGATGCGCGCACGGACAACGTCCAGCGACGGCGCAGCGGGCTTGGGATCGGCGTCGGCCATTTTGTCCCCCGAAAACGAAGGTTTGGCGCTTAGGTCATTGCGGGGAAGGGTGCAATAGGCCCGAACGCCGCAAAAAAGTTGCAATGGAAACCGGATGCCGACGTCCATGACGCCGCCGCGACGCTGCCTAGGCGTCTGGACGGCGTCGGCGACCCATGCCAGCACTTCGCGCTCGATAAGGGGGAGGTCTTGGTGCGCGCGGATCGCAGACAGTTCTTGAGCCTGGCCGGAGGCGCCGGACTGGCCCTGGCGACGGGCCTTCCCGGCCTTGCGCAGACCGACGGCCTGGCGTCCATGACAGGCGGCGTCGTGCCCATCGGCAAGGCCGAACGGCTGGCCCGGATGGCCAGGGCGCAGGGCCTGATGAAGGCCCAGGGCCTTTCCGCCCTCGTCGTGGAGCCCGGCGCGTCGCTGACCTACTTCACCGGCGTCCGCTGGAACCGCAGTGAGCGGGTCACCGCCGCGATCATTCCCGTCGAGGGCGAGGTGCTGATCGTCACACCTCATTTCGAGGAGCCGTCGGTCCGCGAGACCCTCGCCGTGCCCGGCCAGGTTCGGGTCTGGCAGGAGGACGAGAACCCCGCCGCCGTGGTCGCGGCGTGGCTGAAGGACCTCAAGCTCGGCGCGGGCAAGATCGGGGTTGAGGAGACGGTGCGCTTCTTCGTCAGCGACGGCCTTGCCCGCCTGCTGCCCGACGCGACGATCGTACCGGGCGCGCCCGTCGTCCGGGGCTGCCGGATGATCAAGTCGCCGGCCGAGATCGCCCTTATGCAGGTCGCCAGCGACATCACCATGGCCGCGTATCGCCACACCTGGCCCAGGATCGAGCGCGGCATGCGGCCCTCCGACATCGGCGCAATCATGAACAAGGCGACCTTAGCCCTCGGCGGCGATCCCGAGTTCGCGCTGATCCTGCTGGGCGAGGCCAGCGCCTATCCGCACGGCTCGGGCAAGCCCCAGGCGGTGCGCGACGGCGAGGTGGTTCTGATGGACTGCGGCTGCGCCGTGGAGGGCTATCAGTCCGACATCTCGCGGACCTTCGTGTTCGGCGAGCCGACGAAGAAGCAGCGCCTGGTTTGGGATCACGTCCATCGCGGCCAGCAGATCGCCTTCGAGACCGCCCAGGTCGGCGTGGCGGCCGGCGCCGTCGACGACGCCGTGCGGGCCTATTACGAGCCGCTAGGCTACGGCCCGCGTTACCGCCTGCCGGGGCTTTCGCACCGCACCGGCCATGGCATCGGCCTGGACGGCCACGAGCCGGTGAACTTCGTCCACGGCGAGGCCACGAAGCTCGCGCCTGGCATGTGCCTGTCCGACGAGCCCGGTCTCTACCTCCCCGGCGAATTCGGCGTTCGCCTGGAAGACTGCCTGCACATGACCGCCAGCGGGCCCAAGTGGTTCTCGGTCCCGCCGCCGTCGCTGGACAAGCCGATCGGCTGATCGGTCAGTAGACCCGCGGCGCGGGCCCGAGGGCCACCGGCCCCAGCGTGGTGCGTCCGGCCTGGAAGGTCACCGTCGCCTGCGCCACGTCGTTTCCACCCTGGCGGGCGGCGGCCACGGCGGCGGCGGCCAGGGCGGCCTCAGGCGCGATCACGCCGGTCTGGGCCATGGCGGCCAGGGCCTGCGGCGCTTCACGCAAGGTGACCGCGAGCGAACCCGAGAGCAGGCCGTCATAGCCGACGCCAAGGCTCCCCGACTGCGAACCGACCACCGCTGAACCAGCGGTCAGCCCCGCCTGGCGCACGGTCATGAGGCCGCCCGCCGCGCTCCAGGCCTTCACCGCGGAGGGCCAGTCGTCACCCTTGAAGGCGCTCATCTTCGACAGGGTCGAATCCCAGATCATCGAGACAGGTTTGTCGCCGGCGATCCGGGCGAACAGGCCCGAGAGCCGCGCCGCGCCATTGTCGACCCGGAACAGCACCGCGCCCTGGTCGTCGGGGCCTGCGCGAAGATGGGTCTCGACCTTGTCGGCGGTGGTTAGGGCGAAGGGCTGCGCGCCGGGGCTGGGCGTGAAGGTCAGCTTCTTGCCCTCGAAGGAAAAGCTGGGCGGTTGCTTGTCCAGGCTCGAGAGGCTGGCGTGCAGCAACTCCCCCGTCACCGACACCGCGCCGCCGATCGGGCGCACGAAGGTGAAGCCGTCGGGGGCCGCCAGGACCCAGGTCCCGAGCCCGTGGACATAGGCCTGGGTCTCCAACCGCGGCGTGGTCAGCGCCCAGCCGGAGGGCTCGCGGATGTTGGCGTCCAGCAGGGTGACGTTGAGCCGGAACGGATAGCCGGTGATCCGCCGCTCCTTCCCCGACACCTGGTAGCCGGCGTCGCGCAGGCTCTCGGCGCCGGCGTCGAGACGCAGACGGGTCTCGCGGTGCAGATAGAGCCAGAAGATGCTCCAGGCGATCGCCGCCAGGATCGCCACGGCGAAGGGGAGGTACAGCCCTAGGCGTCCGCGTTTGCGGGGCGGGTCCGGATCGGGCACAGGAGGGGCGGGTGGTATGGGTGTTGTGCGGCGGGCCATGGCGATCGAGCGTTGGGTCTTCGGTTACGGGTCACTGATGTGGCGTCCGGGCTTTGCATTCCAGGAGCGCCAGGCGGCGACCCTACACGGGCGCAGGCGCGCCTTCTGCATCTATTCCGTCCACCATCGCGGCACCTATGAACGCCCGGGACTGGTTTTAGGTCTCGCCCCTGGCGGCGCGGTGCGCGGCGCGGCCTATCGCGTGGCCGAGACCGATTGGCCGGAGGTCTACGCCTATCTGCGCGAGCGCGAGCAGCCGACCGAGACCTATGTTGAGGCGTCGGCCAATATCCGCCTCGCCGACGGGCGGCGGGTGGAGACCCTGGTGTTCTTCTCCGACGTCCATCACCCGCAATGGGCCGGCGCGCTCTCTCTCGAACGCCAGGCCGAGTTGATCGCCGGGGCGACGGGATTGTCAGGCCGAAACGTCGACTATCTGCGCGATCTGGTGGAGCATCTACGCGAGGAGGGCGTGCGCGACCACGCCATGGAGACCTTGCTCGCCATGGTCGAGGCGCGTGAGCTGGCGGCCTAGAGGTCGATCAGCTTCGCCGACGCGGTCTCGATGCGCTCTTCCAGCAAGCGCATGAACTCGGCGCGTTTCAGGCCAGGCATGATGGGCTCGAGATACTCGAATACGATCGTGCCCGGCTTGCGGATGAAGCCATGCTTGGGCCAATGGACCCCGGAGTTGGTCGCCACCGGCACGACCGGCACATTGATCTCTCGATAGAGCGCGGCGATTCCCGGCTTGTAGTCGGCCTTCTCGCCCGGCGCGACGCGGGTGCCCTCCGGGAAAATGATGAGCTGGCGGCGATCGGCGAACCGTTCGTTGGCGTCGCGGATCAGCTTGCGTAACGCCGTGGAGTGGCCCTCGCGGTCGACCACGATCATCCGCGCCCGGAACGCGAACCAGGAGAAGAACGGGATCCAGGTCAGTTCCTTCTTCATCACGAAACAGGCGTGGGGCAGCCAGGCGAACTGGGCGAAGACGTCGAACATGCACTGGTGCTTGGGCGCCACGAGAGCCGCGCCGACGGGCATGTGTTCCTTGCCGCGCACCTCTACCTTGATGTCGCAGCACACCTCCAGAAGCCAGACGACGCCTCGGCCCCAGACCCCGATCAGCGACATCGTCCAACGGCGCGGACCCAACAGGACCGGCGACAGGCCGACGGCGACAAACACCGACCAGAGATAGAACAGGGTCACGAAGATGAAGGAGCGCAGGGCGATCAAGGTCGGTCAGCCTTTCTTCGGCGTGTCATCGGGTCCGAGGCCCAGGATCGCCTCTCGACCCAGGATCGCCAGGTACTTCATGTACTCGCCGACCATCAGCCGCACACCGCCGGAGGTGCGCCACCATCGGTTCGCATCGACCACCGAGGTCGCGACCGGATAGGCGGTCAGTCTGGCGGCGGGCATGGCGCCGCGCAGCTCCAGCATGGCGCGCGGCATGTGGTAGTCGGCGGTGACCACAATCAGGCTGTCATAGCGCAGGGAGCGGGCCCACTCCTGGGTCTCGCGTGCATTGCCCACCGTGTCGGCGGCGTTAAAGCCCAGGTCGACGCAGCAGTCATACAGCCGCCGCACGGCGCGGCTGACGGTGCGGATATCCTCGCGGCTGGCTTCGCGGCTGACGCCGGAAACCAGCATGCGCTTGGCCTTGCCGTCCTGCAACAGTTCCATGGCCGCGCCGATCCGCTCGTTGGAGCCGGCGCCGGTCAACGCCACCACCCCGTCGGCGCGGGCGGGCTCACGGGCCGGCGTCGAGCGCGCCACCCGCTCGGTGAAGGCGAACAGTCCCACCGCCCAGATGACGGCGAGCACGAGAAGAGCCGCCAGGGGTTTCACATCATGTCCCGGATCAGCGCCTGAGCGGTCAGGCGCGCGGAGATGGCCGCCACGGCCGCCGCGACGAGCGGCGCGGGCGTCACCGCCAGCAGGTCCATCCAGGCGATGGGCAATACAGGCGTCAAGCCGTCGCCTCCCCCCGCGAAACGCAACACAGCTCCCATGATCGCCGCCGCGCCGGCTCCGAACAAGCCCGCCGTGGCCGCCATCCGCGCGAAGCGGACCTGGAAGAGGCCGGCGATGAACCCATCCTCGGCGCCCGACAGATGCAGCACCTCAACCACCTCGCGTCGCGCGGCCAGGCCCGCGCGGGTCGCGAAGGCCACCACGGCTCCGGCCGCCACCGCGATCAGCGCGAAGACCGCACCGCCAATGCCGCGCGCGGTGTCGGCCGCGCGCTCGATGTCCTTCATCCAAACCGAGTGGTCGTCGACGATGGCGTCCAGGCCCTGGGCCTTCAGGGCCCGGTCCATGGCCTGGCTGGTCGCCGGCGCCTCGGGGTCCAGCAGCACCGAGACCAGGCGCGGGATCGGAAGGTCGTCCAGGTCGGCCGCGTCGCGCTGGGTCAACCGACCGTTCTCCAGGTGCAGGGTCGGCATGCCGGAACGCGCCAC
>NZ_JANOCX010000079.1:0-8108 GCF_031412415.1 Phenylobacterium sp. | reverse complement strand
CTCCTGGACCTTGACGATCTTCTGGGCGTGCGCGTTCGACAGGCTCCCGCCAAACACCGTGAAGTCCTTGGAGAACACGAACACCAGCCGGCCGTTGATATTGCCCCAGCCGGTCACCACCCCGTCGCCGGCCACCTTCTGGTCGGCCATCCCGAAGTCCGTCGCCCGGTGCTCGACGAACATGTCGAACTCCTCGAACGACCCCTCGTCCAGCAACAGGTCCAGGCGCTCTCGAGCCGTCAGCTTGCCCTTGGCGTGCTGAGACGCGATCCGACGCTCGCCACCGCCAAGCCGAGCCTCCGAACGGCGGCGCTCAAGCTCCTCAAGGATCTGTTTCACGCGGCGTCTCCCACAGTGGAGGCAAAGGGGTAGTCGGACGAATTGGACCGCGCAACCGCGATCAGGGGCCAGGCCGGATCACCGCCAGGTCGCTCAAGGCGGCCACGGCGTGGTCGAGGAAGGCGCGGACCTTCCTGGAGACGTGGCGGCTCGGGGCCACCAACTGCACCGGCAAGGGTTCGGGTTCGAACCGAGGCAGCAGCCGGACCAGGGCTCCGGACGCCAGGTCCTGAGCCACCTGGTAGGAGAGCGGCCGGCCGATCCCGTGGCCGGCGCGCAGGGCGATCAGGGCCGCGTCGATCTCGTTGACGCTCAGCCGGGGCGTCAGCCGCACCGAATGGTCGCGGAAGCGCCACTCGGCGGCGCCGGTCAGGACGCCGGAAAAGACGATCTCGTGGTCCGCCAGGTCGGCCGGCTTCGTCGGCGTTCCGCGCCGCGCCAAATAGTCGGGCGACGCCACCAGCATGCGCCGCACCTCCCCCACCCTGCGCGCCACCAAGCCGGAATCGGCCAGGGCACCGATCCGCAGGGCCAGGTCGATCTGGCCCTCGATTAGGTCGAGGTTGCGATCGTGAAGCACCAGCTCGACACTGACCTGCGGATGGAGGCCAAGGAAGCTCGCCACCACCGGCGTCATGTGCCGGCGGCCGAACACCAACGGGGCGGTGATGGTGATCAGCCCCCGCAACGGGCCATCGTCATCCGGAGCCAGGGCCTCCTCATAGGCGGCGAGCAGGCCGCGCGTCTTCCCCGCCAAGGCGCGACCGGCCTCGGTGGGATTGAGCCTGCGGGTGGTGCGCTCGATCAGCCGGGCCCCGGCGCGGGCCTCCAGACCAGCCACGATCCGCGTCACGGCCGGCGGTGAGCGGCGCAGCTTGCGCGCGGCGGCGGCGAAACTTCCGGTCTCCAGCACGGCCATGAACACCGTCAGTTCGTCCAGGCGATCCATCAGTCATTCCGAGAACTGGAATAGTCAATTGCCAACTAGCAGCATTCACCCGGCTTTCGGCAAGAGATAGTCTGGGCCTCGCCATCTCAGGGAGACGCCCATGTCCAAGATCCGGCTGTACGGAACACCGCTGTCTGGCCACGCCCACCGGGTGGAGCTCATGCTGCGCATCCTGGGTCTAGACTTCGAGTTCGTGGAGGCCGCCGCCGCGGTTCGCGCCTCCCCGGAGTACGCCAGGCTCAACCCCCTGCGCCAGATCCCCGTGCTCGAAGACGGCGACCTGGTCCTGGCCGATTCCAACGCCATCCTGGTCTATCTGGCCAGGCGCTACGATCCCGACGGTCCCTGGCTGCTGAACGATCCGGTGGGCGCGGCGAAGATGCAGCGGTGGCTGTCCATCGCGGCCGGCGAAGTGATGTACGGCCCGGCCACCGCGCGCATGGCCCTGCAGTGGAACATGCCGGGAGACCCCGTTCGCGCCAGGGAAATCGCCGAGCGGCTGCTGGTCTTCATGGAGCAGCACCTGCGGGACGCGACCTACCTCGCCGCCGACCACCCGACCATCGCCGACCTCGCCTGCTATTCCTATGTGGCCCATGCGCCAGAGGGAGCGATCCCGCTCGCCCCCTACCCCGCCGTTCGCGCCTGGCTGGCCCGGGTCGAGGCCCAACCCTGGTTCAAGCCGCTTCCGGCCTCGCCGATCCCGGCCTGACCTCATGGACCCCTTTCATCCCAACGAGCGCGCGGCCCAGCGCCGCGCGGGCCTGATGGCCTTGCCGACGGGCGCGGGCATCCGCGATTTCATGCCCGACCAGCATCGGGCCTTCTTCGAGGGTCTGACATACCTCTTCGCGGGCGCGGTCGAGCCCGACGGCTGGCCGGCCGCGACGATGCTGACCGGCGCGCCGGGGTTCATCGCCAGCCCCGACGAGCACACGCTACGGCTGGCCGTCCGGCCCGATCCCGCCGATCCTGCCCAGGCGCTGCTGACGCCGGGCGCACAGATGGGCCTGCTGGGCCTCGACCTTTCCAACCGCCGCCGCAACCGGGCCAATGGTCGTATCGCCGCGGCCCATGACGGGATCGCCATCGTGATCGACCAGAGCTTCGGCAACTGTCCGCAATACATCCAAACCCGCAGCGTCGAGGCGGTCGCCCGCTCGCCGGGTCCGCTGGAGCGCTTCGCCGGCCTCGATGCCGACGCCCGCGTCACGATCGCCGCCGCCGACACCTTCTTTGTCGCCACCGCCGCGCAGGGGGAGAACGGCGGGGTCGACATCTCCCACCGGGGCGGGCGTCCGGGCTTCGTTCGGATCGAGCACGATGTCCTGACCATCCCGGACTTCCGGGGCAACCGGTTCTTCAACACCCTGGGCAACCTGTTGGCCGACCCCCGCGCGGCCCTGCTGTTCCCGGATTTCGAGACCGGCGACCTGACCCAACTCCAGGGCCGGGCCGAGGTGCTCTGGGACCAGGCCGGGCTCGAAGGCGCCGAGCGCCTGTGGCGTTTCACTGTCGAACGCGGCTGGCGTCGCCGCGCGGCGATCCCGCTGCGCTGGACATTCGGGGACTATTCGCCGACCACCTTGGCTACGGGAACCTGGGGCTAGATCAGATGGACGTGCGGCTCAGCCCGATCCGGCGCGAAGACGAGCAAGTGCTGCAGAACCTCATGCAGTTCTATACCCACGACTTCTCGGAATTCTGGGCGGGAACCGCGCGGGGCGATCTGCAGGCCGACGGACGGTTCGCGACCTACCCCTTCGCCTCGTACTGGACCGAACCGCGCCGCACGGCGTCGTTCATCTGGCGGGGCGACATCCTGGCGGGGTTCGCCCTGGTGACCGACCATAGCCATTCTGGCCAACCTATCGACCATAGCGTCGCGGAGTTCTTCGTGCTGCGGAAGCATCGCGGCGCGGGCGTGGGTGCGGCGGCGGCCAAACTGGTCTTCGCCGAACGTAGGGGACTCTGGGAGGTCGCCGTGGCGCGGAAGAACACCGCGGCGCTGTCGTTCTGGCGCCGCACCGTGGCCGAAACGCGGGGCGCGACGGGTATCCGTGAGATCGACGTCGAGACAGCCGCCTGGGACGGCCCGGTCATCCTGTTCCGCCGCGACGCCTAGCTCAGCGCCCGGAACCAGCGGTCCAGCATTGTGGACTCCACGAACAGCCGCGCCGTGCGTTCGGCCGCCTCCTCGTCGACGCCCCATTTCTCTTCCTGAAAGGCCTCGTCGATCCGCGACAGTTCGTAGGCCTGCTCGCCGGTGAGCCAGCCCCGCTGCAGGGCGAGCGCCAGGACCGCCGAACCGAACAGGGAGGTTCCGAAGGCCACGCCGGCCAGGGCGAAGTCGTCGAGTTCGAGGGCCAGCGCCTTGACCTTGGCCAGGGTCTCGCCCGGTTGGGCGCGATGGACGATGCCCACCGCGCGCAGCAGGACCAGGCCCAGCTCCTGTTCGGCGCGATCCAGCATCGGCGACCAATGCTCCGTCTGCCGCGCGGCGAGCGCTTCGGGCTCCTCGGCGTAGTAGCAGAGCAGGTCCGAGCCCGCGAAATCGGCCACCTGCTGCGCCACGCCGTCACGAGCCTGGGGCACGGCTTCCAGCGCCGTGAAGGCCAGGCGGGTGACGTTCATCTCCGCCAGCTCGATCACGTCGGTCTGGGCGGCCCATTCGGCGGCCACCAGATCGGCCAGGGCCAGGGTCGGCAGGATAAGCACCCCGCCCTTGGGCGAGCGCACGTTGCGGCCGTCCAGCTTGACCTGGAACCCGCCCGCCTCGGCGACCACCGAGACGTCCTTGTAGAAGCGCCTGGGCTTTTCGCCGGGCTCGTGAAAACCTTTTCGCACGCGCGCCTCCAACCGTCCGCGACGGAATTCCGCGGGTCGCCCCGTGCAATGGGGACGGAAGTGGAAATGCGCAAGGAGCCAGTTGTGGCCGACCGCGATCTGGACGCCGCTATCGCCGTCACCCGCTTCGGCCTGGGCGCCAGGCCAGGAGAGATCGCCGCGGCGCGTGGCGACCCGCGCGGCTACCTCACGCGACAGATCCGCCGCGCCGGCGCGGACCAGCCGCGGACCAACGGCGAGACCTCCGCCCAGCGGATCGCGGGCTTCCGCGTCTATCAGCAGGACAAGGGCGCCATGAAGCGGGCGGCGGGCGACGACACGCCGGTCTCCGACGCCCGCGACCCGGTGAAGATCGCCCAGCGGATGCTGCGCGACGATGTGGCGACCGACTTCACCGCCCGCGCCCGGCTGGGGGCGGAGACAGAGGCCGGCTTCCGCGAGCGCTGGACCCTGTTCTGGGCCAACCACTTCACGGTCTCGGCCAATAAGCTGCTCACGGCCACGGTGGTCGGACCCTTCGAGAACGAGGCCATACGCCCCCATGTGTTCGGTCGGTTCGCCGACTTGCTGTCGACCGCCACCACCCACCCGGCCATGCTGCTCTACCTGGACCAGGCTCAGTCTGTCGGTCCCGACAGCCCGGCGGCCCAGTTCGTGTCCCGACCTCGGCGCGGCGTCGGCGGCCGGCCCGGCGGCGCGCAGAGGAAGCTCGGCCTGAACGAAAACCTCGCCCGCGAGATTCTGGAATTGCACACGGTCGGCGTCGATGGCGGCTACACCCAGGCCGATGTCACCGAGTTCGCCCGCGCCATGACCGGCCTATCGGTCGGCGGCCTGCGCGAAGATCCCGAAATGATTGGCCGGCCGGTGTTTCGCGCCGTGGCCCACGAGCCGGGAACCCGCACGGTGATGGGCGTGCGCTACGCCCCCGGCGGCAAGGAACAGACCGGCGCGATCCTGGCCGACCTGGCCGACCGGCCCCAGACCATCCGGTTCGTCTGCACCAAGATCGCCCGTCACTTCGTGGCCGACAGCCCTCCGCCGGCGCTGGTCGCGCGGCTGGAGCGGGCTTGGACAGACTCCGGGGGCGGCCTGGACGCCGTCGCCCACGCCCTGATCGCCGCGCCGGAGGCCTGGTCGCCCCAGCCGGCCAAGTTCAAGACGCCCTACGAGTTCGTGATCTCGAGCTGGCGGGCCGCAGACGGCGCGCCGCGCGACATCGCCCGCCTAGCGCCGGTGCTCAACGCCATGGGCCAGAAGGCGTTCTCCGCCCCCTCCCCTAAGGGTTGGCCCGAGGAGACGGCGGCCTGGGCGACGCCCGCGGCCGTCGTTCAGCGTCTGAGCTGGGCCCAGGCCTTTTCCGCCGCCGCCGTACGGGATCGGGACCCGAAGGCGCTGGCCGTCGCTGCTCTTGGGGCGCGGCTCTCGCCCGCCACGGCCACCGCCATCGCCCGGGCCGAGTCCAGGGCCGAGGGCTTTGCTCTGTTGCTGATGAGTCCGGAGTTTCAACGCCGATGACCGTGCACCTCACCCGCCGCCGGGCGCTGATGGCGGCGACCGGCTTCGGCCTCTCCATCGATCTGCTGGCCCGTCCCGCCTTCGCCGCCACGGGCGACCTGTCGCGGCGCAAACTGGTGGTGGTGATCTGTCGTGGCGGCCTGGATGGCCTGACCTTGGCGCCGCCGACCGGCGATCCCGACTATCAGGGCCTTCGTCGCAACCTGGCCCTGGGCGACGACGCGCTGCGGCTGGACGGGACGTTCGGCCTGCATCCGGCGATGACTTCGGTCCATGACCTGGCCAAGGCGGGCCAGGCCCGCATCGCCCCGGCCGTGGCCACCCCCGACCGCGCCCGCTCGCATTTCGAGGCCCAGGACGTTCTGGAGACCGGGGCGGCGGTGGTCTACGGGACCTCCTCTGGCTGGCTCAATCGCGCTGTCGAGAGCCTGAAGGCGGCGCGCAAGGTCGAGGCCCTTTCGGTCGGCCCCACCTCTCCGCTGATTCTGCGCGGCCCGGCGGCGGCGTCCTCCTGGTCGCCTGGCCGAGGCGTCGACGCCCAGGCCCGACTGCCGGGCCTATTGCAAGATCTCTACAAGGACGATCCCGTGCTGGGCCCGGCCCTGGCGCGGGGTCTGGCGACCGAGACCATGGCCCAGTCGGCCATGAACGGCCTCGCCGAGGGCGCCGACGCGCCGTCGATGATGGGCGCCGCTCCCGCCGCCGGCGGCGTGGAAGGCTATCTGCGCCAAGGCCAGGAGGCCGCGCGCAAATTGGGCGGGACCCTGGCGGGCTTCATGCGCGAACCCGGCGGCCCGCAGATCGCTGCGCTCAGTCTCGACGGCTTCGACACCCACGCCAACCAGGGCGCGGCGAAGGGACAGCTAGCCAATCGCCTGGGCTATCTGGACGCGGTGTTGAACGGGCTCCACACCGGGCTCGGCCCCGAATGGAGCAACACCGTTGTCATCGTCGCCACCGAGTTCGGCCGCACCGCGCGGGTGAACGGCACCAGCGGCACCGACCACGGCACCGCCTCGACGGCGCTTGTGCTGGGCGGATCGCTGAAGCCGGGCGGCATCATTGGAGACTGGCCCGGCCTGAAGACTAGCGCCCTCTACGAGAACCGCGACCTTGCCCCGACGCTGGACATGCGCGGCCTGTTCAAGGGCGTGCTGGCCGACCACATGGGCCTGGACCGTCGCGCGCTGGAGACCACGGTCTTTCCCGACAGCGCCACGGCCCGTCCGGTGACAGGGCTGGTCTGAGGTCCCTGGCCCCGGCAATCTCGCGGCCATGGCCGACGAGATTCTAAGCCCGCGCGATCTCAACCGCATCCTGCTGGCCCGCCAGATGCTGCTGGCCCGAGAAGCCATGTCGCCTGTCGAGGCCATCGGCTGCCTGTTCGCCATCCAGGCCCAGCTTCCCCGCGCCGCCTTCGTCGGATTGTGGGCGCGCTTGAGCGGGTTCAGGCGCGAGGATCTGCTGGAGGCCATCCAGTCGCGGAGGGTCGTCCGCTCGACCCTGATGCGCGGGACGTTGCACCTGGCGACCGCCGACGACATCCTGGCCTTCCGCACCACGGTCATGCCCCCGCGCGACATCACCCTGCCGGGCGGCATCCGCCCCACGCCGGCGCAGGTGGATCAGGTGATGGACCTCGCCGAGCGCCACTTCGCCCCCGAGCCTAAGGACTTCGAGAGCGTCAGGCAGGTCTTCGCCGAAGCCGGGGTGGAAAATGTGCGCAACATGGCCTGGGGCGTGCGGGTCTGGCTGCCGCTGGTGCAGGCCAGCCACGATGCGCCGTTCGGCCACGAGCCTGGCGGCGCCTTCACCCTAGTCAAGACCTGGCTGGGCCGCGACGAGGACGCCTCGCCCAAGCCTCAGGCGCTGGCCCGCCGCTATCTGGCCGCCCATGGCCCCAGCCTGCCCGGCGACTTTTCCGGCTGGTCGGGACTGAAGGCCGCCGCCGCCATCCTCGAGTCCATGGGCGGGGATCTCGTCACCTTCCGCGATGAGAAGAAGCGCGTGCTCTACGACCTGAAAGACGCACCGCGGCCAGGCGGCGACACGCCCGCGCCGGTCCGACTGCTGGCCGATTTTGACGGCGCGATCCTGGGCCGCGCCGACCGGACCGGGATCATCCGCCCGCGGCACGCCCCGTTGCTCGCCAGCAAGAACGGGCTGATCCCTGCGATGGTCCTGGTCGACGGGGTCGTGACAGGGACCTGGCGGATCGAGGCCAAGCGCAAGACCACCGCGATCGCCGTGCGGCTGTTCGAGGCGGTCTCGGCCAAGGACCGCAAAGCCATTGGGGCTGAAGCGATCTCGGCCGCCAAGTTCCTGGCGCCGGAGGCCGAGGCGAGCGTGAGCTTCGAGGGGCCGTAACTACCGCCGCTTGCGCCTGAAGGGTTCGCGATCGGCCTCGTGCTCGTCGAATCCGAAGCGCTTGAAACCGGCCTTCAGCTCCTTGCCG
>NZ_JANOCX010000078.1:0-16300 GCF_031412415.1 Phenylobacterium sp. | reverse complement strand
CGTCAAGGCCAGGGATATGACCAGCGATGGAGCGACAAAGGCGAGCGTTCGCATTGATCTGTCCTCGTCAGGCCCGCCTCGGCATGCGCCGTGACGCGCATCGCCGACGGGGATCCTATGCCGAACATCGCCGCTCGAATTTGCGATCTCGCAAATCCCCTACGACTCGACCCCGGTCATCCTGGTCTCGAACGGTCGCCACAGCGAGGATTGATAAGCTCCAGGGTCGAGCCGGTCGCGACGCCGCTGGTGATCGCATTGAGGATTTGCGACTGGGGCGCCTCGGGGCCGGCGACGCCATGCTTTTCCTAGGATGATCCCTTGAACCGCGCAGTCGTGGACCGGCGCCGATGTTTGGACGACCCCCGAACCCGACGCGCTAATGACTCAGCAGTAGATAGCGTTCGGGGTCCGTCAGCAGGCTGCGGGTCACACCCCCCAACACACGTTCCATCATGCGACTATGTCCGTAGGCGCCCGCCACGATGAGGTCGGCGCCGAAGGCCGCGGCCGAGGCGTTGAGTTCAGCGGCGACCTTCCTGTCGTTGGGCGCCGTGCTCACCTTTGCGGTCGCCGCGACACCATGGCGGCGCAGCGCCTTGGCGACGTCATCGACCGCGACGCGGGTTGTTTCCACCTCGTCGGGAGTGCAGACGCCGTGCACGAGCACGCCCTGCGCGCGAACGAGAAACGGCATGGCATCGGCCACCGCCCGACGGGCCTCCCGGGTGTCCTTCCACGCCACAAGGATCTTTTCACCTGCAAGATGGCCATGCCCGGCGGGCCCCACCAAGACAGGACGGCCGCTGATCAGGACGATTTCGCCGACTTCGAGACGCGTGAAGACATCGCCACTCCGCGCCTCATCGGCGGTGGTCACGATCAGGTCGGCCGCGCGCGCAGCCCGAGCCATCGCCTGGCTCGGATCGGCGTGCTCGATGCGCCACTCGATATCGCCTCCGGCGGCGTCTCGCAGGAAGGCGGTTTCCGCGGCCTTGAGTTCGATCTCGACCTGGTTTTGAAGCTGCTGATAAACCTCGACGACCAGTTGCCCGCTGAAGGCGTCGGCGCTGATGACGGGCTTCAAGGCCTCTGCGCCCAGCCCGATCAGACGTGCGTGGAAACGGCGCGCAAGACCGGCGGCGAGCTCCACCCGATGCGAGGCGACAAGGCCCGGTTCAACATGCACCAGGAGACTTCGGTAGTCATGGCCGGCACGATCGCGGGTGATGATGCTCTCACTTCTTTCGACAGACATGGGCTTTGCCCTTAAGGGGGTTGCGGCCGGCGGTGGCTTGGCCGAGGACCTGAGAAGAGGCCTTCCACCGCAATCGACCTTGACGGCCGTCAACCCCATTTCAGTCTCAGGATGGAGGTCGGACGCCTTCTGGCGGCTGGCGAAGTTCCCGGAATTGATCCTGGTCAAGGCGGCGGGGTGAAGCGCGCCCCACGTTCCGCCGATCCGGAGGTCGAATGACTGCAATCACCTTCCATTCGATGGCGGACAGCGCCTACCTCTGGACCGCCATGCTCGCGGCCGCCGAGAAGGGCGTGACGTTCAGCCAGGTCGCGCTGGTGCTCGGCTCCGAAGAACACCTGCGGCTCCACCCGTTCGGCAAGATGCCGGTGCTCCAACACGGCGATCTGTTCCTGTACGAAACCCTGGCGATCACCCACTACATCGACCGCGCCTTCGAGGGCCCGCCGCTGCAGCCCGAAGACGCGATCGGCCAAGCCCAGGTCCTGCGCTGGGTGAGCATCGTCAACGCCTATGTCTTTCCGGTGATGAACCGCTTCGTGAAGGAGCGCCTGGTACGGCCAGCCTGGGGTTTCGACGCGGACCAGGCCTTTCTCGAGTCCGCTCGCGCGCCGCTCCAGATGCAGATCCGCCTGATTGGCGAGGCGGTCGGCGAGACGGGGTTTCTCGTCGGGCGGCGGCTCACCCTGGCCGACTGCTACCTGCTGCCCCACCTGCTGTTCTTCAGCCATACGCCCGAAGGCGCCGCGCTGCTTGGACAGGCGCCCGACGTTGCCGGCTGGCTGACCCGAATGACCAACCGTCCGACCTACCCCGGTAGCGCCATGAGCAAGGCCTATGAGGCGTTCCACCAATTGTCGGCGGGATCGCCACTCCTCTGGTCGCCGCCCCGAGGCTGACGCCCATTGCAGCCGCCTCGCCGGCCAAATCGTCGGCGCCGCGCCAGTTTCGGCAGGCAATCGGAGCCACGTAACGTTGCCGCGCTCCAGGTCCCGGTCCTTGATCGGCGTCAAGGCGGCCGTCCTCTCCCCGTCGCATCGTCCTCGGACGGCGCTACCGCAGATGCTCAGTGGGCGTCGGCTGGGAAATCTGACCCGATGCCTGGACCGCTTCGTAGCCTAAGCTGTCGCCCCTGCGCCGATCGTGCGCAATTCGATCCTGCCGGTGGATTTCAGCCGACACAGCCAGGGGAGATGCGGCTGCTGAAGGCGATCCATCTGGAGACCGGCGCTGTCCGCTTCAAGCCGATTCTGGCGCCTGTGTTGGGACCGCGGTGATCCTGCGCGATACGATATCGCAGGGATCGACGATCTCGCTGTTGGTCAAACTGGCGCCCTCGACTCCGTCGCCCTGGGCCGTGATCCCAGCTGTTGACGACGCCGTGCGTGACGACGAGCGCGGACCGCGCCGGAGCGCACGGCCTGCTGCGCCAGCGTCCACAGACAGGGTGAGGTTGGTCGATGCCTAACGGGACGGGCAGCGCGCATCTCATCCGTCCCAAGCTCGCGACCGTGCTGGGCGAGGGGTATGGTCTGGGGGCTCTTCGACAGGATGCGGCTGCGGGCCTCACCGTCGCGGTCGTGGCCCTCCCCCTCTCCATGGCGATCGCCGTCGCCTCGGGCGTTTCCCCTGCCCAAGGCCTCTACACGGCCATCGTGGGTGGCTTCATCGTCTCGGCGCTGGGCGGCAGCCGCCACCAGATCGGCGGACCGGCGGGCGCCTTCATCGTGCTCGTCGCGTCTACCGCCGCGGAGTTCGGGGTCAACGGTCTGCTCGTGGCCGTCATGCTCTCCGGCGCGATGCTTACCCTCCTCGGACTGCTTCGCCTGGGCTCCCTGATCCGGTTCGTGCCGCATGCCGTCACGGTCGGGTTCACCGGCGCCATCGCCGTCACGATCCTGGCCAGCCAGTTGAAGGACCTCGGGGGCCTGACCTTGAAGGGCGCCGAACCAGGACCTCTCCTCGCCAAGCTCGCCGCGCTGGCCTACGCGGCCGAGAGCGTCAACCTCTCCGCCTTGGGCCTTGGCGGCGGCGTCGTTGCGATCATCCTGATCCTGCGCCGCTGGCGTCCGAAATGGCCGGGCATGCTAATCGCGGTCGTCGCCGCCTCGACGGCCTCGGCCGCCCTGGGACTGGCCGTGGACACGGTGGGAAGCCGCTTTGGCGGCATTCCAAGCGGTTTCCCAATCCCCGTGATTCCAAGGCTCGACTGGCCGCTGCTGGCGGCTGTATTTCCCGTCGCCCTCTCGTTCACCCTGCTCGGTGCGGTGGAGAGTCTGCTGTCGGCGAAGGTCGCTGACAGCATGACCGGCCGCCACCACCGCTCCAATATGGAGCTTGTGGCCCAGGGGATCGCAAACCTCGTCTCGCCACTGTTCGGCGGAATAAACGTGACAGGCACGATCGCCCGCACGGCGACCAACATTCGGGCCGGGGGGCGCAGCCCTATCTCAGGGATCCTCCACGCCCTCTTTCTGTTGCTGTTCATGGTGGTCGCCGCGCCGCTGGCGGGGTTCGTGCCGTTGACCGCTCTGGCGGGGGTGCTGGTGGTGGTGGCCTGGAACATGGCGGAGAAGGCCGAGTTCCTCAGGCTGCTGCGGGCATGGCGCACGGCGGCCGTCTTGCTGACCACCTTCGGCGTGACCCTTGTCCACGACCTCACCGCCGGCATCGTCGCCGGGTGCGGCCTGGCCGCTGCGTTCGCCGTT
Source organism: Phenylobacterium sp. (assembly GCF_031412415.1). Lineage (GTDB taxonomy): Bacteria > Pseudomonadota > Alphaproteobacteria > Caulobacterales > Caulobacteraceae > Phenylobacterium. The sequence continues at coordinate 12,334 of NZ_JANOCX010000078.1, read as the reverse complement.
CTGGGCCGATCCGTGGCCGCGGAGGGCGATGCCGATCCCCAGCCGGGCTCGCGCGAGCCTCCGCCGCAACCGCTGAAAATCGCCACCCTCCCCACGCCTGGCCCGCGGGATGCGCCTACCGATCTGTAGGTCGAGGCGCGTCGCAGGGATGACGCTCGGCAAGGGCGGCGGCGACAACGGTGGCGGCGGCCGCGCCCCGCGCGAGGGGATAACGCTCGAGGAATTCCAAGGTCGTGTCGCGCAGCTCTTCGGCGATGAGGGCCTGCGGCGGACAGAAGCTTCTGAACTGCGGCGGCTTATCGGCCTCGACGGCCAGGATCTGGTCGGCCGAGCCGATCACATAGCCCAGGCAAACCGCGGCGCGCAGTTCAGCGAAGTGGTCGGCAGAATCCGGCCGGCACCGGTCGTAGAGTTGCTGACCGTCGACATACCCCCGCAGGTCGACCGTGGGCGCGGCGGAGACGACTCCGGTGGCGAGCAGAATGAGCCAGATCATCCGTTCACCCGCTGGCTCGGCCGCACGCCGCCGGCCAACAGGCATGCCCAGATATCCTCGGCGGTTTCGGCGAAGTGAAACAGGCCAAGGTCACGCGGACCGATCATGCCGTGCGCGACCAAAACGTCGAAGTTGATCACGGAGCTCCAGTAGGCTTGGTCGACCAGGACCACCGGGATCGGGGGACTCTTTTCTGTCTGGCGCAAGGTCAGAATCTCGAACAGCTCATCCAGCGTCCCAAACCCGCCCGGGAACACCACCAGGGCGTTGGCCCGCATGGCCAGGTGCATCTTCCGCATGGCGAAATAGTGGAAGCGGAAGGTCAGGTCCGGGGTGGTGTAGGGGTTGGGACCCTGTTCATGGGGCAAGGTGATATTGAACCCAATGGAAGGCGCCCCGGCGTCGCGCGCGCCGCGATTGGCCGCTTCCATGACCCCGGGCCCGCCGCCTGTGGCGATGACATTGTCGCGCTGTCCCTGTTCGGGCCGCAGCGCCCCGCCCTCCTCCGACGCCAGCCGTCCGAACCGCCGCGCCTCCCGATACCAGCGACTCTGGTCGGGTGACCCCGCCTCACAAATCCGCGCGCTCCCGAAGACGACGATGGTTGAGCGCACACCCCAGGCGCGGAGGGCCTCGTCAGCCTTGGAGAATTCCAAGAGGAACCGAACGCCGCGCATGGAAGGCCCGAGCAGAAACGACTGGTCAAGAGCGGCAAGCTCGTACGACGGCGACGTGGTTTGCGCCTCATTCGCGGGGAGATCAGGTGTCGTAGCGGTCATGGGGCGGCCGCTAGTGAGAGACCAGGAGCGCCGTCGGCGGATCATCCATCAAGTCCCGGCTCACGCCGCCCAGGATCCGCTCTGCCAGCCGGGTGCGTCCATAAAGTCCCATCACCATCAGGTCGTCGTTCCAGTCGTTGATCTGGCCACGCAGCGTATCGGCGACAGAAGCCTCCTGCGTGGTCTCCACAAAGATCTCCACCTTGCATCCACGCCGTTCGAAGCGTTGGCGGATCGCGGAGACCTCGGCCCGATCGACCTGCGGCGCCACCACGGCCACGGCGACCCGATCGGCGGCTGTCAGGAACGGCCAGGCGTCGCGTAGGGCGCGCGCGGCCTCGCGGCCGCCGTTCCAAGCCACGAGGATCCGGCGGCCGATGTCGACCGCCGCCTTTGGCAGCACCAGCATCGGTCCCCCGCAGGAGAGCGCCAGCTCCGTGGACGAGGTACGTGTGTCACCTCTCGACGGCTTTGGCCGCGGCGGGACGACGATCAGGTCGGCGCCGCGCGCCCTGTCGACGTAGCTGAGCGCCCCGGCCGGGTCGAGCCTGAGCCAGTCGCACGTGACGTCGGCGGCCTGGCTGGCCTCGGTCAGCCAGGTCCGCGCCTGTTGCGCCCGGCGCTCGACGGCCGCCTCGTGCGCCTGGAGCGCCGCGGTCAAATGGGCTGGCGGAATCCAAGCGGTTCCAGCCGCGGTGGACGGCAAGGCGAACCCAGGCTCGAAGAACACCCCGGTCAGATGGGCGCCGAAGCTCCTGGCCAGTCGCGCGACCTGGCCGCAGCGAACCTGGGCGGCCGGATCGGCGTCCACCTCAAACAAAATATCGCGATAGGTCATCGAACGCCTCTCTGCAGCGCAAGGATGGGATGGCTCGGATGACCTCGCCTTGATCCCCCTCAAGCCGAACGGCCCGGGCTCCGGCGGCCTGGTCTCGCGCATGGGGCCTGCCGCTCAATGGGCGATCCGCGCCGCTTGCAGGGATTCGCGCAGCACTTCCTGCGCCAGGCTCGACCTGTCGCGAGACGCCTCGACCTCAAGGCGGTCCGCGGTCGGGGGCGCGAGGTCGGCGCGCAGCGCCGCAAGCGCCCGAGCGGGCGCCAGCAGGACAAGTCGCTCAAATGCTCCCGCCTCGGCGGCGGCGTCGAGGGCGCGGGCGACGCGGATGAGGAAGCGCCGTTCCTCGATCCGGGTCATCGGCCTGTCGCCGAGGCCGGTGCGGACGCGCACCGCGGCCTTGCGATCATGCGCCGCCGGATGGTCCGGGGTGTCGGCGTCGATGGCGTGATGCGGCAGGGGATGCAAAGGCCCACCGTGTACGCGCTCTTCGAACACCTGCGCCCTGGCTCCGTCCACAGCGACGATCCAGGTCTTGCCCTCTTCCATCACGGCGCTCTCCATTCTGAAGTCCACGATGGGGAGCTTCCGGCCCGCGCGCCGTGACGACCATCAAAGCCGGACGCGGCGACTTCGGCTCCCATCGCCAGATCACCACCACCTTGGCGGTGTGGTCCCAGCCATCACCCGGGAGGCAGGCGACGATATGCTGGCGATGGTGCGCGGCGCCGCTCTGCGCGCGTTCTCGCGCGCCAGCGCCCAACCTCCGTATGATTACTTAGGGGGCGCCCCCAAATTTCGAGGGCGCCGCCGAGCGCCTAGCCTCTGATCAACAGGAGGCTCGACATGACCTTTATCCCATCCTTCGATCAGGCCCGCGCCACGCCTGTCGCCGAGACCGGCCCCGACGATCTGATGTCGCGGATCGGCGTGCAGATGACCTTCGCCAAGGATGAAGAGATCTATGGTCAGGGCGAGAACGCCGATCTGGTCTACCGCGTCGTCAGCGGCACGGTGCGCACCTCGCGGTTCATGCCCGACGGACGCCGGCCGATCGGGGATTTCTACTATGCCGGCGACCTATTCGGCCTGGAGACCGGCGATGAACATGCCATGGCCGCCGAAGCCCTCAGCGACTGCACGGTCCTGGTGGCCAACCGCCAGGCCCTGCGCGCGGCCGGCGGCGAGGAAGAGCTGAAGCGGCTGATGTGGGCAGCGACCGTGCGCGACCTGGAAAGCGCTCGCGAGCACCTGACGCTGCTCGTCCGCAAGAGCGCCTGCGAACGGGTCGCCAGCTTCTTGCTGGGTCTGGCGGCGCGCCGCCAAGGCGCTCATGTGGAGCTGGCCATGGGACGGCAGGACACGGCCGACTATCTGGGTCTGACGATCGAGACAGTCTCGCGGATGATCACCCAGCTCCAGGCCGCCAAGGTCGTGGAATTCAAGGGCAGCCGGCTTTTCCGCATCTGCGACGTCCAAGCCCTGCAGGAAATGGCCGCGGGCTGACCGCGATCGCGGCCGCCGTGGGAGCAGACCGACACGAAGAGCCCGTGCGCCGCGGGCCAACGAAGAGGGCCAAGGCATGGAAGATCGCACGCTGAAGGAACGCGTTGAGCGCGAACTGGAGTGGGACCCCGCCATCGACGCCAGCCGAGTCGGTGTGACCGTCACCGCCGTCGAAGACCACATCAGGATCGGGATGCGAGGCGTCCCGACACCCGGGCGGCATTCGTGATGTTTGCGAGCATTCTCGTCCACGCCGAGCCCGACGCCGAGGCTTCGCCGCGCCTGGCCTGCGCGGCGGCCGTCGCCGAACGGTTCGACGCCGTCCTGGTGGGGGTTGGAGCCGAGCTCCTGCAATCGACCGGCGTCGCCGACCCCTTCGGCATGCTCGCCATGCAGTGGCAGGAGGTGATGCGGCAACGGTTGGAAGATAACCTTATGGCCGCGGAGCAGGCCTTTCGCCGCCACGCCGGCAATCTTCGGACGGACTGGCGGTCATTCTACCAGGCCCCGACCGAAGCGTTGTGCCACACCGCAAGGGCCGCGGACCTCATCGTAGCCGGCGGCGCGCCGCTGTCGGGCGCCGACTACTGGCGCCAGGCCGATACCGCGGAGCTCGTCATCCGCGCGGGCCGGCCGGTGCTCGTCGCGCCACCGGCTCACCGAACGTTTCACGGCGATCGCATCCTCGTGGCCTGGAAGGACACGCGCGAGGCGCGGCGCGCCGTCGCCGACGCCATGCCGTTCCTTAAGCGCGCCGAGGCGATCGTGGTCATGGAGGTCTGCGACGAGGACCAAGCCCATGCCGCGGAGTCGCACACCGCCGAGGTGGTCGCCCATCTCAAGCGCCATGGCGTGGCGGCCAGCGCCAAGGTCATGGTGGAAGCGGACGACCGCGCCGGCGCGGAGATCAATATCCAGGCCCGCGCGATGGCGGCCGACCTGATCGTGGCCGGTTGCTATGGCCACAGCCGGATGCGCGAATGGGTGATGGGCGGCGTGAGCAACAGCCTGATCCGCGCACCCGAGCAGTTCGTGCTCCTGAGCCACTAGGCACGGCCTGGGCGCGCACGTGCGAGCGCCGAGACTGGCCTTGCCGTGGCGCAGCTTCCCGCCTACCGCTTTGACCATGCAGACCCGCGCCCGCCCCCGCGCAAAGTCGATCCGTTATGCGACCTGGGCGGGCGGCTACCCTCTCGCCGTTGCGACAGTCGCCGTCGCTCTGGGACTCCATTGGGCTCTGGAGCCGCTGCTGCATGGAAGGTTCCTCGTCCTGATCCTCTTGCCCGCCGTGATCGCGAGCGCGGCGTTCGGCGGCGGGCCCGCGGCGTTGGCCACCCTCCTCGGATTCGGCGGGGTGTTGGCGCTTCAGGTGCTGTCTCTCGCCCGCGACGCCGACAGTCTCATAGGTGCAGGACTCTTCGTGCTCATCGGGGCCGCGATCAGCTTTGGCGGCTGGCGGTACCACCGCGGCCGCCGTGAGAACGCCGAGGCCCTGGCCCATCTGGAAGACCGAGAGGCTCATCTGCGCTCGATCCTCGCCACGGTGCCGGACGCCATGGTGGTGATCGACGAGCATGGGATCATCCAGTCGTTCAGCGCGACAGCCGAGCGGCTGTTCGGTTGGACCCCGGACGAGGCGATCGGCCGCAACGTCTCCATGCTGATGCCGTCGCCCTACCGGGAGGGCCACGACGGCTATCTCCGGCGCTATCTCACGACCGGAGAGCGCCGGATCATCGGTATCGGCCGTGTGGTGGTGGGTGAGCGACGAGACGGATCGACCTTTCCTATGGAGCTCTCGGTGGGCGAAATGGCGACCACACCCCAATTTTTCACAGGATTTGTCCGCGACCTTAGCGAACGCCAAGCGACGGAGCGGCGGCTGCAGGACGTGCAGTCGGAACTCGTCCATGTCTCGCGCCTCACCGCCATGGGCGAGATGGCTTCGGCCCTGGCGCACGAACTCAACCAACCGCTGTCGGCCATCGCCAACTATGTGAAGGGATCTGTACGGTTGTTGGAGGCAGAAAACCCAGACCGGGCGACCATCCGCAACGCGCTCGCCAGCGCCGGCGACCAAGCCTTGCGCGCCGGACAGATCATCCGACGTCTTCGCGACTTCGTCACCAAGGGCGAGGCCGAACCTCGAATCGAAAATCTGCACAAGCTGCTCGAGGAGGCCGGCGCACTGGCCATGATCGGCGCCAAGGAGCGTGGCGTGCGGCTGCGCTACAACATCGATCCGCAGGCGTCCCTGGTCCTGGCCGACAAGGTGCAGATTCAGCAGGTGGTGCTGAATCTTATGCGCAACGCCATCGAAGCGATGGAAGGCGCGCCGCACCGCGACCTCCTCGTCTCCGCGCTCCCCGTTGAAGACGGCCTGGTCGAGATCGCGGTGACCGATACGGGATCTGGGATCAGTCCGGAGGTCGCCGAACAGCTCTTTCAGCCCTTCTTCACCACCAAGGCGCAAGGCATGGGCGTCGGGCTGTCGATTTCGCGTACGATCGTCGAGGCGCATGGCGGCCGAATCTGGGTCGAGACGGGTCAGAACGGGGGTTCGGTGTTCCGTTTCACGCTTCGCGCGGTGAGCGAGGGGGAGCTTGTCGACGGTGACTAAGGCCGTGGTGCATCTTATCGACGACGACGAGGCCGTTCGCGACTCGCTGGCATTCCTGCTGACGACCGCGGGATTGGCTTCAAGAACCTATGACTCCGCGGTCGCCTTCCTCGACGAACTCGCCAGCGCCTCGCCCGGCTGCGTGGTCACTGATATCCGAATGCCCGACATGAACGGCCTCGAGCTTGTTCGCCGCTTGAAGGATCGCGGCGCACCCCACCCGATCATCGTGATCACCGGACACGGGGACGTGCCGCTGGCGGTCGAGGCGATGAAGGCCGGCGTCGTCGACTTCCTGGAAAAGCCTTTCGACGACGAGGCTCTGCTGGGCTCGATCCGATCAGCGCTGGCGATCGGCGATCAGGCCGCACGCCTCGGCGAGGAGCGCCGCAAGTTCGAGACCATGCTGGCCTCGCTGTCCCCGCGCGAGAACGATGTCTTGAAAGGCGTGCTCGCCGGAAAGCAGAACAAGGTCATCGCCTTCGAACTGGGGATCAGCGCCCGCACGGTGGAGGTCTATCGGGCGAATGTCATGACCAAGACCGCCGCCGGCAGCCTTTCGGAACTCGTTCGCATGGCGTTGCTGGCCGGCGGACTTTGAGGCCTGTCAATGCGGCGGGGAGGTCATCAGCTAGGCTGAGCTTACAACCTCAGACGTCGCTCGGAAGCCATGCTCACACGCCCCAATCAGAAGCCGACGATCGTCCTGGTGGACGACGACGCGGCCTTGCGGGCGGCCTTGAAGTTCAATCTTGAGATCGAGGGATTCGAGGTCGAGACCTGCGAGAGTGGTGAGGATTTGCTCAGCGCCGCTCTGCCGACCGGCGCCGCCTGCGTGGTGCTCGACTACAATCTTCCCGGAGTCACCGGTCTGGAAGCCCTGATCCAGCTCCGTCGCCGGGATGCGACCCTGCCCGTGTTCATCATCACGAGCCACCCGCCCCCAAGCGTACGCGCGGCGATCAGCGCGGCCGGCGCCACCCTGATCGAAAAGCCCCTGCTGACCGATGGCCTCGTGAGCGCCATCCGAGAGGCGCTCGCCGTTTAGGCGCCGGCCAGACCGTGTCGTTCCATCGCCGCCAGCCAACGCTGGCGGGTACGGGGGCGAGCGCCTTCCACATTGCCGAAGATGTCGTGACGTATGGGCTTGAAGCCCGAAATCCACAGAACGCCCTTCTCAAGGCTCTTGAGGCCGTGGCTGCCAAAGACAACGCGGAAGATCACCGCCGGCATGCCCATGGTCACGACCACGCGCGCGGACTTGCCCTTCAGCAGGCCCGTGGGCGGCGTCCCCGGCGGGCTCAGCGCCACGCCATAGCGGAACACCTGTTCAAGAAGGCCCTTGAGAAGCGCCGGCGGCCCGCCCAGCCACAACGGATGGACGATGACCAGATGGTCGGCCCACCGCAGCGCGTCCTGGGTCTCACGGATCGAAGGATGCTCGACCGACGACATGAACTCGTCCTTCGTACGGATCAGCGGAAAGGACAGGTCGCCCACATCAATGCGCCGGATCTGGTGGCCCGCGCGGTTGGCGCCGCGGACGTAGGCGTTGGCGAGCGCGGCGCACAGCCGCTCGGGCCGGGGATCCGGATGGCCGTTCAGGACCAGGATCTTCTTGGCCATTACAAGGCCTTAGCGTGCCGGACTTCAGCCGGCGCGAAGTAACGATCGAACACCGAGCAAATCGATCGGACCACCAGCCGACCCGGCGGCGTCACCGTCACCCGCCCGCCGTCGACGACCACCAGGCCATCGCGCTGGTACGGACGGAGCCGGTCGAGCTCGCGGCTCAGCTCGCCGAGTTCACGGTCATGACGATCACAAACCTCGAAGAGGTCCACGTACAGCGAACACATCAGGCGCTCGATGATCTCAGCCCGGAGCTGGTCGTCTCGCGACGATGCGACACCGCGCGCGACCGGAAGCTTGCTCTTGGACACGGCCGCGCGCCAATCCAGCTCTGACGTGATGTTCTGGACGAACCCCTGCGGCAGCCGGCCGATCGCAGAAGCGCCCAGCCCGAGGAGCGTCCCGGCGGCGTCGGTGGTGTAGCCCTGGAAATTGCGATGCAGGCGCCCCGCGGCCTGCGCCTTGGCAAGCTCGTCATCAGGCAGGGCGAAATGATCGAGACCGATCCGGACATAGCCCTCGGCCACCAGGCGTTGCGCGGCGGTCTCGCTCTGGTCCAACCGCTCAGCGGCGTCGGGCAGGGCCGCTTCATGGATCAGTTGTTGATGCGCCTTCATCCAGGGCACGTGAGCGTAGCCGAACAGAGCCAGACGCTCCGGACGCAGGGGCAGCACCTGGTCTAGGGTCGCCAGGGTGTTTGCGACGGTCTGGTGAGGCAGCCCGTACATGAGATCGAGGTTGATCGAGGCGACGCCCGCCTCGCGCAGCCAGCCGACGCAGCGCTCGATCTCCTCCAGGCTTCCCTTGCGGTTCACCGCATCCTGGACGCGCGGCGCCAGATTCTGGACGCCGAGGCTGGCGCGATTCAGTCCATGCCGGGCCGCGGCTTGCACCCATTCGCGCGTGAGAAACGGCGGGTCGATCTCGGTGGCGAACTCAAGCGCCGCGCTCAGCTTGAACACCCGTTCCAGCCGAGCGAACAGCAGGTCCAGCTCGCCGATCGTCAGTAGATTAGGCGTGCCGCCGCCGAGGTGAATGGAGCTTGCCTGCAACTTGCCCGGCAAGGCTTTTCCCAGCAGGCGTACCTCGTCCAGCAGGTAGCCCACATAGTCGCCGATCGGTCCATGGCGGCGGACCGCGCGCGTATTGCAGCCGCAGTACCAGCAGAGCCGAGAACAAAACGGGATGTGGACATACAGCGACACCGGATCGTCCTGCCGCAGGTCAGCGAGCCACGATCGATAGACCGTCTCGTCGACGGCCGGGGTAAACTGCACGGCGGTCGGATAGCTCGTGTAGCGCGGGGCGCGCCCGTCGTACTTGGCCACTAGGTCGGCGAGGGCCAGCTTGGGCGGATGGACGGTCTGGATGGCGGTCACGAGCGGCTCCTGATGGACGCTCAAGTCTTGGCGACCGAGCGAGGTTTCGCCGTGACATCGGTCAATCAGGGGGTAACGGACGGTCCTCGGGATCGATCGTCAGGATGCGTTCCGCGTCGCCGATGGGGTCGTCGTACTGACCCGCGCCCAGCGTCCAGCGAAACGCCGCCAGGCCGATCAGCGCCAGGAAGACCGAAGCGGGGGCCAGGAAGATCAGGATGTTCACCGCCGGCCCCTCAAGGCGCCCATGCGAAGCGCGTTCAGGGTCACCGCCAGGGACGAACCGGACATGGCCAGGGCCGCGACGAACGGATTGACCAGGCCCAGCATGGCGGCCGGCGCGGCAATTAGATTGTAGGCGGCGGCGAAGGTGAAGTTCTCCATCGCGCGGCGCCGCGCCGTGCGCGCGGTGTCGATCGCCTCCACGACGGCTCCCAGTCGCTCGCCGGAAAACACCAGATCGGCCGCGCTCTGGCTGGCGTCCAGGGCCGAGCCGGGCGCCATGGCGGCATGAGCGTTCGCCAGGGCCGCGGTGTCGTTGAGGCCGTCGCCGACCATGAGAACTCGGCGCCCCTCGGCGGTGCGTTGCGCGACGATCTGCGCCTTTTCCAGCGGGGTCAGGCCAGCGCGATAGGCCCCCACGCCGACCGCCTCGGCCATCCGCCGAACGGGGTCGGGGGCGTCCCCCGACAGGATCTCGACGCTCACACCGCGCTTGGCGAGCGCCCGCACGGTTTCGACGGCGTCGGAGCGCAACTGATCGGCGAAGACGAAGCGGATCTCGGGCCGACCCTCGATGGCGAACCAGAGCTCTGTTTCGCTGGCGGACACACGCGAGACGCCGACGAAGGCCGCGCGACCCAGCCGGGCCCGACGACCGCCGATGACGCCCTCGACGCCCTGCCCCGCGGTCTCGACCACCTTGTCGGCGAGGATCGTGGGACCGGCTTCCCGGGCCAGCGCCCGAGCCAGCGGATGAGCCGACGCCCGCGCCAGGGGCGCGGCCAGGGCCACATCCGCGGCTATGGGGTCCAGAAGCCGAGGACGGCCCTCGGTCAGCACGCCGGTCTTGTCGAGGATCACGTGGTCGATCTCGGCTAGACGCTCGAGGGCGGCGCCGGACTTGACCAGCACGCCGCGTCGGAAGAGCCGCGCCGAAGCGCTCACCTGAACCGCTGGAACAGCCAGGCCCAGCGCGCAGGGGCAGGTGATGATGAGGACGGCCACCGCCCGCAGCAGCGCTTCGCGCGCATCCAGGCCAACGATCAGGGCCCCGGCGAAGGTCATGGCCGCGGCGGTGTGAACCACGGGCACATAGATGGCGGCCGCCTTGTCGGCGAGTTGCACATATCGTGAGCGCGACTGCGCGCCCACCTCCACCAGCCGGGCGATGTCGGCGATCGCGGAGTCCTCAGCCGAGGCCGTGGCGAGCAGGCGTAGGGTTCCGTTGAGATTGACCGCACCGGCGCGGCAAAGATCGCCGGGCCGCACCAGGACGGGAGCGGTCTCACCCGTGAGGAGGGCGTTATCCAGCGACGACTGTCCTTCGTGAATCCAAGCATCGACCGGAATGCGATCGCCCGGCCGGACCAACAAAAGGTCACCTGGCCGGACGTCGCTCAACGGCCGGCGATGCTCCTGGCCATCGGCGCCGATAACCGAGGCGAAGGACGCCTGGAGCGCCAGGATGTCGCTGGCCGCACTGCGGGCCCGAGCGCGCAGCCGGTGATCCAGCCAGCGGCCGATGAGCAGGAGGAAGAGCAGCGAAACCGCCGCGTCGAAGTAGGTGTCGGCGCCGCCCAGCACGGTCTCGACGAAGCTGATGGCCAGGGTCAGCAGGACGCCGATCGAGATCGGAACGTCCATGTTCGCACGACCGACCCTTAGCGAGCGCCACGCCGAGGTGAAGAACGGCATGCCGGCATAGACCGCACAGGGGGTGCCTACCGCCGCGCTCATCCACTGCATCATGGTTCGCATGGCGGGACCCAGTTCCTGGCCGAATAGGCCGGCCCAGATCGGCACCGAGAACATCATGGCGTTGCCGGCCCCGAAGGCGGCCACGCCGAGCGCCATGGCCAGCCGCCGCCCCTCCGCGTCATGCGCCTGCGCCGCCTTGGCCGGATCGAAAGGCGTGACGCGATAGCCGAGACCCTCGACGATCGCCAGCACCCGCGAGACGTCCGCGGCCTCGCCCCGGAACGCCACCGTCAACTTGCCCGTGGTCAGGTTCATGCGCGCCGAGATGACGTCGCCGAGCCCGCCCACCCCACGCTCGATCTTGGAGATGCAGGCAGCGCACCGCGCACCCCGCACCAGGAGGTCGAGGCGATGACCGCCGGTGTCGGACCGCAGGAAGGCCGAATAGTCCTGGTGGCGCGCGAGTTCAGAGGTCAGGGCCATGTGAGGCGACGCTCGGCTTCGAAGGGCGCGGCCGCCGAACCGGTGGCGGTGAACCGCAGGTCCCAGGCCCCCGACTCCGGCATGGCGGGCGCGGCGTAGCGGCCGGGTGAAACCTCCGCGAAATCGAGAGCGATGCGCCCTGCCTCTGTCGCCGGACGTTGCAGGTCGCCCGACAACTGAAGACCGGCGATCAGCCGACCAGTCTGGTCGACGATCTCGACCTCCACGCGCCCTTGGGCCGGCGCGGCCATGGCGCGCCAACCGAGGGCGGACTGCGCCCTGAGGCGCGCGACCGACCGGTTGTGGCGAAGACCGTCCTCATATGGGGTCGTCGAGACCTGGCCTGGGAAGGTGCGATAGGCGGCGACCACGAAGATCGTGTCGACCGCGATCACGATCCCGAAGAACGCGACGACGGCCGCCAGGACGTGCCAGCCGCCGATGCGGAAACCGGGCGCGGGGTTGGCGGGATTCATGGCGTGTTCGCGGCTCCCGACAGGAAGGTGGTTTGGGCGCGCGCCTCAGCCTTGGTGGTGCGAACGACGAAGCTCGCGGGGAGGTTGGGCGCGCTGAGGGCCTGAGGCGGAAGGGTGACGAACACCCGCAGCGCCCGGACCTCGTTGGCCGCCCCATCGAGCAATGGAAAGACCTGCTCAGCCCAGACTTCAAGGGCAAGGCAGCGCT
>NZ_JANOCX010000077.1:0-33952 GCF_031412415.1 Phenylobacterium sp. | reverse complement strand
GAGCGCCTCGCCATAGGCCTGGGCCGCGGCGGCGCTGGCGCCGGTCAGGGCCAAGCCCGCCTGGTCTCTCTGTGACATCTGTTCTCTCCATATCTCGGGGCGGGAGACGTATTTCGTCGGGTCATCCGGCTCTAGCGGATGCGCGGTCGGTTTTAGCGGGCCGCGGATTTTCGTGTTATCTGAAGGGCTTGGATCACCACCGACCGGCGGGCGAAACCGATGTCGAGCGAGCTACTCGATAAAACCATACCGACGGTGCAGTCGAAGGGCGCGCGAACGCGCGAAAGGCTGCTGGATGTCGCCTACGACTCGATCATCCGCAAGGGGTTCAGCGCCACCTCCATCGAGGAGCTGGTGGCGGAGGCGGGCATCACCAAGAGCGGCTTCTTCTACCATTTCCGCGACAAGAACGATCTGGCCCGCCAGATCCTGGAACGCTTCCACGTCGAGAACGAAGTCTTCCAGCAGGCCCTCATCGCCCGGGCTCGCGAGCTGTCGGCCGATCCGCTGCATGCCTATCTAGTCTTCATCAAGCTCTATGCCGAGGCGATGTCGGACATGGTGGAGAACCATCCCGGGTGCCTGGTGGCGACCATCACCTTCCAGGATCAGGCCTTCGATCGCGAGGTCACCAGGCTGAACGCCGAGGGCGTGCTGGCGTGGCGCAAGACCTTCCTGACCTGGCTCGAGGAGATCGCGGCGCTCTATCCGCCGAAGATTCCGACGGACCTGGTCGGCTTGGCCGACGGCGTGTTCGGGGTCACCGCCCAGGCGCTGATCCTCTCCAAGGCGCTGAGGGACCCCAGCGTGGTTTCCCGCGACCTGCTCAGCTATCGCGACCGCATCCGCTTGACCTTTGGCGCCTGATCGCCTTAGCGCGCGGCGGTCCTGACCGCCTCGGCGAACGCCGCCTGGGCCTTCCAGAGTTTGTCCTGGGAGGCTGCCGGCCAGGCCGAGTTGACGGCGATCACCAGCCGCTCGACGGGATAGATGAAGATCTGTTGGCCGAAAATCCCCTCGGCGGCATAGCCGCCGGGGATGATCCACCAGAAGTAGCCGTATCCGGTCTCGACCCCGCCCGGCGCGAAGGTCTGGTGGGCCTTGGTGGCGTCGGCGACCCATCCGGCCGGCAGCACCTCCTTGCCGCCGACCTGGCCGCCTTCAAGCATGAACTGGCCGATCCGGGCGTAGTCGCGAGCGGTCATCGACATACAGCAGCCCCCGCGCTCATGCCCGGCGGAATCCAGCACCCAGATGGCGTCCTCTTCGAAACCGTAGGGCGCCCAGATCTTCTCCGAGAGATACCGCGACAGCGACTTGCCGACCGCCTTCGAGACGAGGATTCCGGCCAGATCCGTCTCGCCGGTCTTGTAGACGAACTTGCTTCCGGGCTCGGCCTCGCGCGGCAGCTTGCGCATGTAGCTTACGATGGGGTTCATCCCCGGCTCGGACGCCGCGAACCCGGCCCGGGCGACGTCGGAGTTGGGGTCGGTGTAGTCCTCGTTCCACTTCACGCCCGATGTCATGGTGAGCAGTTGCCGGACGTTGACGCCCTCGTAGGCGCTGCCTTTCAGCTCCGGAATGTAGCTGGTGACGTCCTCGTCCAGGCTCTTGATGTGGCCGTCCTTGATGGCCGCCCCGACCAGGGTGGCGGTCATCGACTTGGCGACCGAGAACGAGGTCCACCGCTCGGCGGGCTTGCGGCCCATGCCGTAGCGCTCCAGCACGATCTTGCCGTCCTTCAGCACCACCACGGCCGAGGTCCGCATGGCGCTCATGTAGCTCGCGACCGTCTGGCGCTGGCCGTTCCAGGTCCATGTCGGATCGATGGGCGTCCCGGCTGGCAGCTCGCGAACCTTCGTCCCGCGCGGCGCGGTCCCCACCGGGGCGACCTTCTCCATGTTCCTATAGCCATAGAGCTGCTGCTCGGGCGTCCAGGTCAGGATCGCCCCGCCCGCCATGGGCGGCGCAGGCGGGTCGGCGGCGAGGGCGGGCGTCGAAAGCGCCGCCATGACCGCCAGGGCCAGGATCGTCCTGCGAATCGTCTCGCTCCCCACGTTGTTCTTTGGGGACAGGCTAGAGCGTGAGGCGAGAGTCGCCTACCACCGCTTCTCCGTTTGCAGTCCGCGACCATTCCGCTACCCCTCGACCCATGGCTGATTTCGATTTCGATGCGGTGGTGGTGGGCGCGGGCGCGGTGGGCCTGGCCTGCGGATATGCGCTGTCCAGGCGCGGTCTCGTGGTGGCGGTGCTGGAGGCGGGCCCGATCATCGGTGAGGGCGTCTCGGCGCGGAATTCCGAGGTGATCCATGGCGGGCTCTACTATGCCACCGGGTCGCTGAAGGCGCGGCTGTGCGTCCAGGGTCGCCGGGCGCTCTACGCCTTCCTCGACAGCCACAAGGTGGCCTACGACCGCTGCGGCAAGCTGGTGGTGGCGACCACGACCGAGGAAGTCGGGCGCCTCGACGCCATTCTCGATCAGGCCCGCGCCAACGACGTCGAGGGAATGGAGCAGCTGAGCAAAGGCCAGGCCCTGGCCCTGGAGCCGGAACTGGCCTGCGAGGGCGCGCTGATCTCACCCCAGAGCGGCGTGTTCGACAGCCATGGCTACATGCTGGCCCTGCAGGGTGAGATCGAGGCTGCGGGCGGGGCGGTCGTCACGTCCACTCCGTTCGAGGGCGCGAGCCCGCTGGACGGCGGCGGCTATTCTGTTCGCGCCGGCGGCGAGGAGCCGACCACGCTCACCTGCCGGCTGCTGGTGACCGCGCCGGGCCTCGCGGCCCAGGCGGTGGCGGCGACCATCGAGGGCTTTCCGAAGGCGACCATCCCGCCCCTGCACTACGGCAAGGGCGTCTATTTCCGGCTGACCGGCAAGGCGCCGTTCGCGCGGCTGATCTATCCGCCGCCGATCCCGGGCGCGCTGGGCACCCACTACCGCCGCGACCTGGGGGGCCAGGCGGTGTTTGGGCCCGACCTGCAGTTCGTGGACGCCCCGGACTACACGGTCGACCCCGGGCGCGCGGGCGAGTTCTACAGCTACATTCGCAAGTTCTGGCCGGGGTTGCCGGATGGGGCGCTCGCCCCCGACTACGCCGGCGTCCGGCCCAAGCTGCATGGGCCGGGCGAGCCGCAGGGCGACTTTCGCATCGACGGGCCGGAAGCCCACGGGATGGCGGGCCTCGTCACCCTCTTCGGGATCGAAAGCCCAGGCCTGACCTCCTCGCTGGCGATCGGCGAAGAGGTCGCTGGGCGACTGGGGCTCTAGGACTTCGGCACGATCTTCAGCACCCGGCCCTTGACGTTGTCGGTGGCCAGCCAGACCGCGCCGTCCGGTCCGACGATGACGTCGCGGATGCGTTCGCCGATCTCGGTGAACAGGTGTTCCTCGCCCACGACCTTGTCGTTCTTCATGACCAGCCGCACCACCCGCTTGCTGGAGAGGCCGCCGATCAGCACGCTGTCCTTCCAGGCCGGGAACGCCTTGCCCTGGTAGAAGGCCATGCCGGCCGGGGCGATCACCGGGTCCCAGTAATAGGCCGGCTGTTCCATGCCGGGCTTGGCGGTCAGGCCCTCGCCGACCGGCTGGCCGGAGTATTCCTCGCCATAGGTGATGGTGGGCCAGCCATAGTCCTTGCCCTTCTGAGGCTGGTTCAGCTCGTCGCCGCCCTTGG
The DNA here is from genome assembly GCF_031412415.1 of Phenylobacterium sp. Taxonomy (GTDB): domain Bacteria; phylum Pseudomonadota; class Alphaproteobacteria; order Caulobacterales; family Caulobacteraceae; genus Phenylobacterium. The sequence continues at coordinate 30,281 of NZ_JANOCX010000077.1, read as the reverse complement.
CGCCGTGCTCGACCTCCCACAGCTTGCCGGTCTTGGGATCGAGCGCCGCCGACAGGATGTTGCGGTGGCCGATGGACCAGATCTCGGGCCGAACGCCGGGATTGCCGATGAAAGGGTTGTCCTTTGGGATCGTGCCGTCGGCGTTGATGCGGACCACCTTGCCCAGGGTCCCGTCCATCCGCTGGGCCTGGACCCGGCCCGGCAGGATCGAGCGTTCGCCGAGCGCGACGAACAGCGTGCCGTCGCGGGCGAAGACCAGGCGACCGCCATAGTGCATTGTCGAGGCGATCGACGGCGTCTGGCGGAAGATCACCTGGACATTCTCCAGGGTGTCGCCGGTCAGCTTGCCGCGCGCCACGGCCGCGTGGTTGGTCCCGTCGGCGGCCGGCTCGGCGAAGGCCCAATAGACCAGGCCATTTCGGGCGAAGGCGGGATCGACCGCCAGGCCCAACAGGCCGCCCTGGCCGCGAGCGTCGACGGCGGGCAGGCCTTTCACGGGTTCCGACAGCTTGCCTTCGGTCCCGAGGATACGCAGGCGGCCCGGCTTCTCGCTGATCAGCAACCGGCCGTCGGGCAGGAAGGCCAGCCCCCACGGCTTGTCCAGGCCCTCGGCGGCGGTCTGGACCTCATAGGCGGCGTTGGACACCACGCCCGGCGCGCGGGTCTGGCCGGCGAAGGCCGGGGTCTGGGCCTCGCCGTTCGGCGGACGGGTTTCCAGCGACGCCCCCGGCGTGGGCTGGGCCTGGGTCCCGCCGCAGGCGGCGAGGGCCGTGGCGAAGACCGTGGAGACGAGGAAGCTGCGCATGGAAAACTCCGGTGGCTGAGGCGGGGAAATCGTTAGGGGGTCAGATCGTTCCGGCGACGGCGGCCAGCGCGTCGGCGGGTTCGGCGCCCTCCAGATGGATCAGCGACCAGACGGCGTAGAACAGAAGCGGCCACCGCTCCCCGCCGTCGGCGGCGAAGACGGCGGTGACGGCCTCGGGCGCGCGGATCCGGCGCACAGCCTCGACCCTGGACACTCGCCGGGCGATCTCGGTCGCGCGTGGCGCGATCCAGGCGTCGACTGGGACCGTGAAGCCCTGCTTGCGCGCCCAGGGCTCGGCCGAGGGGCAGGCGCGTTCAAGCCACTTGCGCAACAGCCACTTGCCGTGACGGCCGCGCACCTTCAACCGGTCGGGCAGGGGAAAGGCGAAGGCGGCGACCTGCGGATCGAGGAACGGGGTTCGACCCTCCAGGCCGTGGGCCATCAGGCAGCGATCCAGCTTGGTCAGCAGGTCGTTCGGCAGCCAGGTGGCGATATCGGCCCACTGCGCCTGCTGCAGCCGTGTCAGTCCGGCGGGCGGCCTGGCCTGCGCGCGCCATCGGGCCAGGACCGGCGCCTCGGCGTCCCGCGGTTCGGCCGAGCGTCCCCCTAGCCAACCCGGCCGCAGGGCGCGGCGATAGCGGCCGTAGCCGCCGAACAGCTCATCGCCCCCTTCGCCGGTCAGGACCACGGTCAGGGTCCCCTTGGCCGCCTCGGCGAGCTTGTAGGTGGGCAGGATTGCGTAGTCCGCGGTGGGGTCGTCCATCGCCCAGGCGACCTGGGGCAGGATGCGCCAGAAGTCGGCCTCGTCGAAGGTCGTCTCGCGCCAGTCGAGGTCCAGCGCCCGGGCGACCCGTTCGGCCTGGGCCCGTTCATCGCGCGCACCGGGCGCATCGAAGCCGCAGGTGAAGGCGGTGACCGGACGTTCGTTCAGCCGCGACATCAAGGTGGCGATGGTGGCCGAGTCGATCCCGCCGGACAGGAACAGGCCATAGGGCACGTCCGAGCGCTGGTGGACCTTGACGCTGTCCTCCAGCACGTCGTCCAGGCGCGCGAGCAGTCGGGTCTCGTCACTATCATGGGAAATCCCCCTGGTTACGGCGATCCGGCGCCCGCGCGGTGTGATCCTGCCGTCCACGACCTCGACGATCTCGCCTGGCGCGAGCCGTCGCAGGCCGGTGAAGATCGTCTCCTCGCCCAGGGTGTAGTTGAAGGCCAACAGTTCCCGCGCCCGATCCTCCGACAACTCCGCCCCGATCAGCCCGGCGGCGAGGAACGCGCGGGGCTCGGACGCGAAGGCGACCGATCCCTCGTGCTCCAGCAGGTAGAGCGGCTTGATCCCGAAAGGGTCGCGGACCAGCCAGACCCGGCCATCATTCCCGATCATGCAGAAGGCATACATGCCGCGCAGGCGCTCGAAGGCCGCCGGCCCCTCCTGGGCGTAGAGGTGCAGCAGCGGTTCGAAGTCGGACCCTGTGGCGAGGCGATCGCGCAGGCCGAACTCATCGGCCAGTTCGACATAGTTGTAGATCTCGCCGTTGCCGATCACGGTCGAGCCAGCGCCGTGCAACGGTTGCCAGCCGCCCTCCAGGTCGATGATCGACAGACGCGCGTGGGCCAGCGACAGGCCCGGGCTGTCCTCGACGAAGACGCCGTTGGGTCCGCGATGGGTGATGGCCTCTATCAGCGGCCGGGCGGAACCGCCCGGTCCGATCACGCCGGCTATGCCGCACATCAGCTCGCCCCGTAGTCGGCGAACAGGTCGCGCCACTGGGCGACGACGGCGGCCTGGGAGAACTCCGCCTCCACCCGCGCCGCGCCGGCCCTCGCCAGGCCGGCCCGCAGCGCCGGATCGGCTAGCATCCGGTTGACCGCGGCGGCCAGGGCCTGGGCGTCGTCGACCGGAACCAGCAGGCCGTCCTCGCCGTCGCGGATCAGCGCGGCCGGTCCCTGGCTGGCGGCGGCCACCACGGGCAGGCCGTGGGCCCAGGACTGGATCACCACGTTGCCCAGCGGCTCATAGCGCGAGGGGAAGATGCAGACATCCGCGGCCCGATAGAGCGCCGAGGCGTCGGTGCGCCAGCCCAGGAACCGCACGCGGTCGGCCACGCCCAGGGCCTGGGCCATGGCCTTCAGCTTGGCTTCCAGCGGCCCGACCCCTGCGATCCATAGATGGGCGTCCGGAATAGCCGCCAGGGCGTTCAGCGAGATGTCGTGAGCCTTGGAGTCGTGCAGCCGGCCCATGGCCAGCAGCAGCGGGGCGTCGGCCGGAGTGTCCAGGGTGGCGCGCTGGGCCGGCGCGGCTTCGGCCGGCGCCTCGGCGAAGTTGGGGATATGGCGCACCTTGCCGGCCGGCCAGCCTTGGCCCACCACCCACTCGGCGATGTCCTCGGTGTTGGCGACTAGTTCGTCGAAGCCGCGATAGTATTTGAGGTTGTAGTAGCCGCCCAGGCGACCGACCCGGGCCCAGGGCCCTTTCGGCGTGTGCCGCGCGGCGCGGTTCATCCAGGCCAGGGCCAGCTTCACATCGTGCTTGCGCGAGAACCCGGCCAGTTTCGGCTTGGTCAGGATGTCGATCGGACCCCCGAACCGGAACAGGCCGGAGGGTATGTCCATGCGGCTTAGCGCGGCCTCGCGATTGGGGTTCGCGCGGATCGCGCAGGCCTGATCCACGCCGGCCCGCGCTAGTCCGCCGACCAGGTCGAGGAAATAGGTTTCCGCGCCGCCTTCGCCAGCCGTTCCGAGAAGATGCAGGACGCTCATGCCACCCGGAACGTAGCCGGGGAACGCGTCGCACCCAAGCCGCTTGAAGAGGGGAAAAACCCACCCTATAACCCGCCCCTCGCCGAAAGGCCCGGCGGCTGGGTAGCTCAGATGGTTAGAGCGGTGGATTCATAACCCACAGGTCGGCGGTTCGATCCCGCCCCCAGCTACCAACAAAATCAATAACCTAGCGTTTTTCCGCCCGGCCTGTTCTGAAGTTGGGGCACACATGGGGCGCAGACCTGAGGCACGTTCTCCCTGTCGCGGCCCATTCCGCGTCGATGTCGAACGGAAGATCTCTGTTTTCGGGTGAAATTTGCCTCGAAAGATGAGCCCGCGGCCTCTCCTTCTGGATCGTTTGGTCAAATTCGGCGTCGAGATCGGAATGGCGTGGAGTCGATGCTGTCGCGCATCGCCGGCGCTGCTTGCACAGATCATGAGCGGGAAGTCGTCGCCGGTCTTCACAGCTTCAGAACGTGCTTGGCGATGATGTTGCGCTGAACCTCATCCGAGCCGCCGGCGATGCTGGCGGCTCGCCCTTCCAGGTAGCGCACCACCTCGGGGCGCGCCCACGATGGCCCCACCACTGGGAACGGAGGGCCATCCGTCTCCGGAAACCAGGGCGCGGCATAGGGTCCGGCGCACTCGACGAAGAACTCCGTCATGCGCTGGACGACGTCGGTGCCGACCAGCTTCAGCAGGGAGGACTGCGCCCCCGGCGCTCCGCCAGCGGCGACCTCTGACAGGGTTCGGAGCTCGGTGATCGCAAGGGCCTGGAGTTCGATCTCGGCCATCGCGACGCGTCGCGCGAAGCCCGGATCCCTGAGCAGGGTGTCGCCCTCAGAACCGGGCAGGGCGGCGGCGACCTCGCCGATCCGGCGAACCAGATCCGTGGACAGGGACACGAAGGCCTGACCGGTTCGCTCGTGCGACAGCAGCCCCTTCGCCACAGTCCAACCCTCGCCCTCGCGACCCACGCGGTGCGCCGCGGGCACGCGGACGCCCTCGAAGGTCACGCTGTTGAACATGTGGCGACCATCGATCGAGATGATCGGCCGCACGGTGACGCCCGGCGCATGCATGTCGAGCAAGAGGAAGGTTATCCCAGCCTGCTTCTTGGCCTCATCGGAGGTGCGGGTGAGGCAGAACATCCAGTCGGCGCGGTGCGCGCCACTGGTCCAGAGCTTCTCGCCGTCCACGACATAGTGATCCCCGTCGAGGACAGCTCGGGTGCGCAGCGCGGCCAGATCCGACCCCGCGCTGGGTTCGGAGTAGCCCTGGCACCAGCGTACGCGGTCGTGAAGGATGTCGGGCAGGAACCGGTCCTGCTGCCAGGTTGATCCGTAGGCGAACAGGATCGGGGCCAGCATCCCCATGCCCATGCCGCCCACCTGCGCCGGCAGACCTGCGGCGCTGACCTCCCGTTCCCAGATGAAGTTCTGCGTCGCTGTCCAGCCAGGACCTCCGAACGCCTCGGGCCACTTGTTGGCGGCCCACCCCTTGCCGATCAGCGCGCCATGCCAGCGACGCTCGTGCTCAGCTCCCCCATCGTAGCGTTCGGGCGGAGGAAAGGCGGCGGCGATCAGCTCGCGCACCTCGGTTCGAAAGTGGGTCTCGGAGTCCGAGAGGCCAAGGTCCATGGACAGCCTGTTGTGTTCTATTGTACCATTCGTCAATAAGCCGCGCGCCGGCGTCTGGGTCAAGGAGGATTGCCCGTGAGCGAGCCTTTCACCGCCGTCGAACGGGATGGGGTTCTGGCTGGCCCAGTGCGCCGCCCGGTCAATGTCTCGCGCGATGCGGTGGGATCGATCCATGATGACGATACGGCCAAGGCGCTGGGTTTCGTGGGCGGAACGGTGGCGGGCAACATTCATTTCGAACAGTTCCCACCGCTGATCTCGGCGCGTTTTGGCGAGGGCTGGCGTCTTAGGGGCGGCCTGTCGCTTCACTTTCTGAACGCCACCACGGACGGCGAGCCTGTTCAGGCCTTCGTGGGGTCCGCCGAACAGGCCGCGCCCGGCGTGCTCCGGGCCCCGGCCTGGATGGTGACTCCGGACGGCCTTCGCGTCAGCGAGGGCACGTGCTGGGCGGGCGGCGCGGATGCCGATTCGGCGCTTCGGCGGCGCCTGGCGCAACAACGCCCAGCTGCGGACCTGCGGATCCTGAAGGGGTCTCGCGTGGGCGACAGCGTGGTCGATATTCCAAGCCGCCTCGACGCGACCCTTTCGCTCCGGCGGCTGGAGGGCGTCACCGAGCCGTTGCCGGAATACCGCGACCCCAGCCTCTTCGGAGGTCTGGTCGCGGCGCCGGCGGTGGCCATCGATGCCCTACGCGTGGTGGAGGAGCCGCTCTTTCGGGCCAGCGGATTTGTCGGCCTGTTCGGCGCGATCGAGCTTGAGTATCTGGACGGTCCAATATTCCTCGATCACGACTACCTCGCTGATGGGCGAATTCTGGCGCTGGGAGAATCGCCGAAGACCGAGGTGGCTTGGTATGAGAGCACCTTGCGCGACGCCGCCGACGGGCGTCCGGTGGCCCGACTGGTCATGATGAGCCGGCTGATGAAAGCGTCCTCGGTCCTCTGGGTCTAGGCGCACCGGCGGGAAGGCGAGACGCCCTCAAGCGTCGCGATTGGCGTTGGGAGACTTGGCATGACGTCGAACGCGATGCAGTGGGGCGTCTTCGGGCTGGTGAGCTTTCTCGTCTGCGTCGCGCTGAATTGCCGGGGGTTCGGCCGCGAGGCGTCGGTGGCGCTCAGCCTTCGGCGCGAGCCGGCGCAAGGGGTCTAGATGAGCGCGCACGCAAGGCTGGAAGGTGGCGGAGAGACGCTGCTCATCAGTGTCCGTGGGGGGCGGCCCCATCTGGACTACTGGGGTCCGACGCTGCCGACGGCGCAATCGCAGGCCCTCGATCAACGACTGCTGGAACGGGCCGGCGCGCATGGCATGCTCGACGCTGGAGAGGCCTTCGACCTTTTTCCGGAGGCCGGTGTCGGGTTCACCGGCACGCCGGCCTTGCAGGCTTGGCGACCGTCCGGCGGTTTCGTCACGCAGCTGACGCACCGCGAGACCCGGACGACCCCTCAGGGAATTGACCTGGTCCTGGCCGACGATAGGGCCGGGGTGGAGGCGACCCTGGCGGTTCACGTCGAGCCAGCTACGGGCGTGGTCGAGTTTCGGAGCCGTATCCGCAACGTGGGGCGCGAGCCCCTGCGTCTGGATTGGGTCAGTTGCCCCGCCCTGGAGCTGTTCGACGGTGAGATCATGGCCTTCGGAGGGCGCTGGGCGCGGGAGCTCGACACCTATCGGTTTCGGCCCGGTCCGGGCCTCTGGGCGTCCGAGGCGCGAACCGGCCGGACGTCGCACCACGCACCACCCTTTCTCATCGCAGGCGAAACGGGCTTCAGCGAAAATCACGGTGAGGTTCTGGCGCTTCATCTGGCCTGGAGCGGCGATCATCGTCTCTTCGTGGAACGCCTACGCGACGGCCGACTTCAGGCGCAGGCCGGTGAGCTGTTCTGGCCGGGGGAGATGGTGCTTGATCCAGGCTCGGCCTACGAGACCCCAAGCCTGTTCGCGGCCCGTTCGAGCGACGGCCTGAACGGATTGAGCGATCGACTGCATCCCTTCGTCCGGGACCAGATCCTTGGGGGTCGCCTGCGCGAAAAGGCGCGGCCCGTCCATTTCAACACCTGGGAAGCGATCTATTTCCATCACGACCCGTCCGAGCTGAAGGCTCTGGCCGAGACGGCCGCCGCGGCTGGCGTCGAACGCTTCGTGCTAGACGACGGCTGGTTCCGGGGCCGCGACGACGACACCGCCGCCCTAGGCGACTGGTCTCCGGATCCGATCAAGTATCCCGACGGCCTTGGACCCCTAATCGCCCACGTCCGGGGTCTGGGGATGACCTTCGGCCTTTGGGTCGAACCGGAGATGGCCAACGCCGACTCCGATCTCCTGCGGCGCCATCCGGATTGGATTCTGGGGGATCCTGAACGCGTCCAGCCCCTGGGTCGGGGGCAGTTTGTCCTGGATCTGACGCGTTCGGAGGTTTTCGACGCGATCTTTGCTCAGATTGACGACCTGCTATCGGGTCACGCCATCGACTACCTCAAGTGGGACATGAACCGCGACCTGACCCATCCGGCGAGCCGCGGTCGTCCGGCAAGCCACGAACAGACCCTTGCGGTCTATCGGCTGATCGACCGTGTCAGGGCGGCCCACCCCGGCGTCGAGATCGAGGCCTGCGCCTCCGGCGGGGGGCGGGCCGACTATGAAATCCTGCGGCGAACAGATCGGATCTGGACGTCGGACTGCAATGATCCCATCGAACGCCAGGCGATCCAGCAGGCGTTCTCGATCTTCTTCCCGCCCGAGATCATGGGGTCCCATGTGGGCCCTTCCGCAAGCCACACCACCGCCCGGACGTCGAGCCTCGACCTGCGCGCGATGACAGCGCTGTTCGGCCACATGGGCGTGGAGGCCGACCTTCGCACCCTGTCGGCGCGGGAGCTGAACGCCCTCAAGGCGGCTATCTCGCTGCACAAATTCCTGCGGCCGCTGATCCATGGCGGACGCCTGATCCGCCAGGCGCGACCAGACCCCGGCGCGATCGCCTTCATGGTGGCGGGCGACGGGCGCGCCCTCGCCAGCCTTGCCCAGCTCGAAACGCCGCGCTTCAACGCCGCTGCGCCGCTGCGTCTGGCGGGCCTCGATCCGGAGGCGCTCTACGAGGTCAGGCTGGTCAATCCGCCCGCCCGGCCCGAGGCCGCGATGAAACAGATCCCAGCCCTGGTCCGCGGTGAAACCCTTGCGGCCACCGGCCGGTGGATCGCCCACGCGGGCTTGCCCACGCCCATCCTGCGCGCGGGCGAAATCGCCATCTTTCAACTCGACCGGATCACACGATGAAACTCGGCGTCTGCTACTATCCCGAACATTGGCCGGAAGAGCTTTGGGCGGACGACGCGCGGCGGATGGCCGAGCTGGGTATCAGCTGGGTCCGCATCGGCGAATTCGCCTGGAGCCGAATCGAGCCCGAGCGGGGCCGTTTCGACTGGGCCTGGCTGGACCGCGCCGTGGCGACCCTGGCCGCCGCCGGCCTGAAGATCGTAATGTGCACCCCCACGGCGACGCCGCCCAAGTGGCTGGTCGACGCCAAGCCCGAGATCTTGGCGTTGGACGCCAAGGGCCGGCCACGGGGCTTCGGCTCTCGCCGCCACTATTGTTTCTCGAGCGAGCCCTACCGGGCCGAATGCGCCCGGATCACCGAGGCGGTCGCCGGCCGATACGGCCGCCATCCCGGCGTCCACGCCTGGCAGACCGACAATGAATTCGGCTGTCACGACACCACCATCAGCTATTCAGCCGCCGCGGCTCAAGGCTTCCGGACCTGGCTCGCCGGCCGCTACCAGTCCGTCGACGCCCTCAACCGGGCCTGGGGCGCGGTGTTCTGGTCCCAGGAGTATGGGGACTTCAGCGAGGTGGACCCGCCCAATCTCACGGTCACCGAAGCCAATCCCAGCCATAGGCTGGACTACAACCGGTTCGCCTCCAGCGAGGTCGCGCGGTTCAACCGAATACAGTCCGAAATCCTGCGCCGACTGTCGCCGGGACGCGACATCACCCACAATTTCATGGGCTTCTACACCGAGTTCGATCACTTCGCCGTGGGCCGGGACCTGGACCTGGCGAGTTGGGATTCCTATCCGCTGGGGTTCCTCGAGCAGTTCTGGTTCTCGGAGGAGGAGAAGCTCCGCTATCTGCGCCAGGGGCACCCGGACATCTCGGCCTTCCACCACGACCTCTATCGCGGGGTCGGACGCGGGCGGTGGTGGGTGATGGAGCAACAGCCAGGGCCGGTGAACTGGGCCCGGTACAACCCCGCGCCACTGCCCGGCATGGTGCGATCCTGGACGTGGGAAGCCTTCGCTCACGGGGCCGAGGTGGTCTCCTATTTCCGATGGCGTCAGGCGCCTTTCGCCCAGGAGCAAATGCATGCCGGCCTGAACCGTCCAGACAACGCGCTTGACCAAGGCGGCGTGGAGGCCGCCGAGGTGGCCGCCGAGGCGGCCGGATTGGGCGAACTCGCGCCCTGCGGGCCAGCGGCCGTCGCCCTCCTGTTCAGCTACGAGGCCGACTGGCAGTTCGCCATCCAGCCGCACGCCCAGGGCTTTCGGTGGCTGCAGCTGGCGTTCGAAATGTATTCGGCCCTGCGCCGTCTTGGCCTCGATGTCGACATCCTGCCCCCCGACGCCGACCTCTCCGGCTATGCCCTTGTGATCGCACCCTCGCTTCCGATCCTGTCGGAGGCGACCCTCACCGCGCTCGAGACGTCCGGCGCGGTCGTGCTGTTCGGGCCCAGGACCGGGTCGCGAACTCCGGAGGGCCACATCCCCGTCAATCTGCCGCCCGGCCCCCTCCAGTCGCGGCTGCCGGTGCGGGTGACGCGCGTGGAAAGCCTCCGCCCGGGGGCCGGGCCGAGCGTGGAGCACTCCGGACGGTCCTTCGCCGGCCGGCTTTGGCGCGAAGTCCTGGAGACCGATCTGCCGCCCCTGGCGACCTTTTCGGACGGCGGGACGGCCTGGACGGCGCATGCGTCCTGGCATTATCTGGCCACCTGGCCGGAGGCTGCGCTGCTCGACCTTGTGATCGCCCGTGTCGCCCTGGAGGCGGATCTGCCCGTCCTGGCGCTTGAGGAGGGGGTGCGCCTGCGCCGGCGCGGGGATGTGCGCTTCGCCTTCAACTTCGCACCGGAAGGCCGCCGCACGCCCGCCCCGATCGGTGCGCACTACGTCTTGGGCGGACCCGACTTGCCCCCAGCGGGCCTTGCGGCGTGGAAAGTCGGCGCGCCATGAGCGCCGTCGCGCCGCGCAAGCGAACGCGCCTGACCCCTGGTGCTCGCCGCGACCAGATCCTGGATGAGGCCGCGCGCCTGTTGCTCGAGGAGGGGCTGTATGCGGTGAACATGGAGCGCTTGGCGCGCGACGTGGGGATCAGCAAGGGCTTGGTCTACAACTACTTTCCCACTCGCGATGCGCTGCTCACCGCGCTGTTGTCCCGCGAGCAGGCCGAGTTGCGCGACCGCGGCATGGCCCGCGCCCTGCAGGCGGAGAGCTATGCTGACCTGATCCGCCAGACGACCGGGCTCTATCTCGAGCAGACCCGCGACCGCGGCGCCTTGATCGCGGCCCTTTTGTCGGATCCCTCCGTCTCCAAGCTCATGGAAGCCGAAAACCGAGCCGACCGTGACCGCACCGCGCGCTTCTTCGTCCGCGCCACCCGCCGGGCTTATGACCTTCCATTGCCGCTCGCGATCGTGGTCGTGGAGATGTTGTGGGCGGTCACCGATCGGGCCGGAAAGCTGGTGGCGGAGAAGCAGCTCGACGTGGAAGCGGCCACGGAGCTGTGCGTGGAACTGATCACCGGCGGCCTGGCCGGGCTCGACCGCGACCTTGTCCTGAAGACGTAGCCGCCGCGAAGGGCTAGGCCGAGCCGCTCAAAAACCACTGAACAGCTTCCAGGTAGAGCGGAAAGTTCTCGCGGCGGACATTGTGTCCGGCGCCCTTGATCTGGACCGCCTGGATGTTGGCGTTCAGGGACATCGCCTCTTCGGCTATGGCCGGCGTCACCAGGCTCCCCAATTCCACCTCTCCATGGACAAGCAGGGTCGGAACCGCGATGCGGTCGACAAGCTCGCGCCAGGACGTTGTGAGCTCCGGCAAGGCGGCGGGATCGACTTGCCGCTTGGCGGCCGCCCAGTCGGGGCGATCCTCGGGGCGCCAGTCCGGGTGCGTCGTTTGTCCAAGGGCGTCGATTCCGGCGTCCGACATGGATCGATACCTCTCCACCATTTCGCGAAATTTCTGGCGTCGGGCCGCGGAGGGCGGGGCGTCGGCCGAAACCCGGAACGGCGGGTCCTCAAGGACGACCTTGGCGACACCGTCGGGGTTGTTGTTCGCGTGGGCGGCGGTCGCCCAGGCGCCCACGGAGTGACCCATGACGATCGGAGTCTGCAGGCCCAGCGCCGCGATCGCCTCGCCAAGGTCCCGACTGGGATCAAACGATTCTTCGCCGGTCAGGCGCGTGCTCGCGCCATGCCCGCGCGCGTCCAGCATGACGATGTCGAACCGGCCTTCCAGAGCCGAGGCCAGTCGGCGCCAACAGAGGCCGTTGTCCGTCAGCCCGTGCGACAGGACGAGGGACGGCCCGCGGCCTGCGGTGCGGTGATAGGCCAGGGCGCCGCCAGACACCCGAACGGTCCCGCTTGACCAGGATGTCATGGCCATCGCTCCCAAAGGGGCAGCCTACCAGGCATAGGCTTCCGGAGCCGGACCGGGTCCGGGGAATATGTCATCGAGTCTCGCGAGGGTTTCGGCGTCGAGGCGAAGCTCCGGCGCGCGCAGCACCGAGGCCAGCTGATCGCGCCGCCGCGGCCCGATGATCGCGGATGAGACACCCGGACGCTGCAGCAACCAGGCCAGGGCGACCGCGCTGGGGGTCTCGCCGAGGTCGTCACAGATGCGCCCGAACTGGGCGAGTTGCTCGGCGTAGGCCGCCGCGGTCGCGACCGATGACTCCGATCGCCGCCGCCCATCCGGGTCGGAGTCGCCGCCGGCCAATAGGCCGCCCGCGAGGGGGCTCCAGACCACCAGCCCCACGCCATAGGCCTGGCAGGCGGGGATCACCTCAAGCTCGGCGCGGCGCTCGATGAGGTTGTAGAGGCTTTGCTCCGACACAAGGCCCAGGCCGCGCCGCGCACTGGCCTGTTCATTGGCGCGGGCGATGAACCATCCTGGGAAGTTGCTGGATCCGACATAGGTGATCTTTCCCTGCGCGATCAGCCGGTCCATGGCCTGCCAAATCTCCTCGATCGGCGCGGCGCGGTCGATGTGGTGCATCTGGTAGAGATCGATGTGGTCGACGCCCAGCCGCCGGAGGCTGGCGTCGCACGCCTGCTGGATGTGTCGAGCCGACAATCCGCGGTCGTTCACATCCTCCGACATCGGTTCGTGGACCTTGGTGGCCAGAACGATCCGTCGACGGCGGCTTGGGTCCTGCGCGAGCCAACGCCCGAGCAAGGACTCCGTGGCGCCGACGCCGAGGCGGCCGCCATACTGGTCGGCGGTGTCGATCAGGTTGATCCCGGCCTCGATCGCCGCGTCCAGGATCGCGAAACTGTCGCTCTCCGAGGTGGCTGGGCCGAAGTTCATGGTGCCAAGGCCAAGCTCGCTCACCTGGAGCGCGGAACGGCCTAGCCGACGGTACTTCATGAGACGCTCCGGGGCGAAAGGGTCACGGCGCGCGCAGGGTGGCGCCGGTGACGAGGGTTTCGCTCGAGTCGGCGACGCAATGTCGGACCCTGCGCTGGGCCCGGTCAGAGAGCTTGAGGGCGTCCGCATAGGTGATGCCGGGCACGATCGGCTCCCGGAACCACGGCGCGTAAAACTCGAGATTGGGGATGGACCGGATGGCGTCGGACACGTTCGGCGTACCGCCATGCCAGGCGCGGACATCGCGGATCATGATCGCGCCGGCCGGGGCGGGGCAAACCGTGCTGAGGCGCATCCATTCCGGCTCGTCGGCGAGCCCGGGGATGGGCGCGCGGGACATTTGGGTGCCGGGAATCTGACGGGTGGGGCCGTTCAGGCGGGTGACGTCCTGAGGCAGGAAATTCACGCAGACATAGGGGGTCGGCAGGTCTCGGATGCTCACCTGGCCCAGGGGATCGTGAAAGGCGCTGAAGGGTGTCGCGGGGCCGCTCCAGTCGCGGACATCGGAGTGCAGGGGTTGGTACTCGACGGCTCCCGGCAGGCAGAAGTCTCCGCTGGCCGCCCGCAGCACATAGTCCTCCGACCCGAAGATCGCGCTGACGACCTCGTTGACCACCGGGATGTCGAGCAGCATCTGCCACTCGGGCCGGTGCAGCTGGCTTCGCGTGAGGCTTGATCCCCCGAAGGAATACCGGTGCGATCCGCGGTTGCCCTGCCGGCCCGCGTCGAGCGCCAGGATTTCGTCGGCCGCCTCCGTGCAGCCTCGGGCGAGGATCTCCACCTGCGCGCTGTCCAGCACGTCGGCGATGACGACGAAGCCGTCGCGGCGGAAGAGCTCAACGGCGTGGCGAGCTTCCGCGACGGCGAGAACGTCAAGGCCGCGTATGCCCGTGTTGGCCTCCAGATAGGCGCGCAGGGCCACGATTTCGGGGTCCGCCAGCCAAGCCGAGGGCTCGGCGGCCGCGTCGCGTGATGTTCCCATGATCGCCTCCATTTCCGCCGTCGCCGGCCTTATTGTAATAAACGTCAATAGACCGGTTCGTCGGGTCCGCGCAAGGCCTAGACCTTCGGCGCTTCCGCCTCGGGCGGGGATCGGTCCCGGAGGGAAGCAGCAATGGCGGCGTGGCGCGCGCGTGATGCCATAGGAGGCGAAGATCAGCATCGACGCCACCGCCACGATCGCGGGCAGCGGTCCCCAGATCCAGACCAGGCCGACCTGGACATCGTGCGGGGGCAGGGCTCCGAGGGACTGACCAAGATCGTCGGGGAAGCCGATGACATCCAGCGCGACGCCGGCCAACAGGACGCCCACACCGATGGCGGCCTTGTTGGCGAAGGCCAGTCCGGCGAAATAGAGGCCCTCCCGGCGGCGGCCAAACAGGTGCTCGTGCTCGTCGGTGGCGTCGGCCATCATGGAGGGATAGGCGACGCTCACGAACCCGAGGCCAATTCCGGCCACGAAGGAGTTGAGCTGCATCGGCGCGAGCGCGGCCGCCCCCGTGGGGCTGTAGACCCCCAGCAACCAGGATCCCTGCAGCACCAGCCAGTTGGCGATGAGCAGTGACAGACCGATGAGCACCACGGTCTTCTTCTCGAGCCGCGCCTGGATGCGAGGCGCGCCGCCCACCCCCAGCAGCAGGCCGGCCACGAAGGCGTAGGTTATGAACTGGATGTCTTCGCTCTTCAGGCGCCAGACGAAGACGAAGGCGTGGCTGTTGAGGGTCGCGTTCAGGCCCTGCGCCACATAGGTGACCACGGCGGACACGAACAGCAGCCGGAAGGAGGGGTTGGCGAAGATCTCCTTCAGTTCGGCCGGAAGTCGGCGGCCCAGGGATTGGGCGATCTGCTCGGGTTGGGGCAGGGCGCCCGCAAAGCGCCGCAGGCCAAGACAGCAGGCGCTCATGCAGACGCAGAGGATGGCGGCGGCCGACCAGCCGAAGCCCGGATAGCCCTCGGCGCGTTGCAGCCCGCCCTCGGCGAAGAACACCGAAAAGCCCAGGGCGGTGATCGCAAGCCCCGAGAGGACGCCGGCGACCGATCGGTAGACGACGATGCTTGTCCTCTCGGCATAGTCGCCGCTCAGCTCCGCGCCGAGCGCGACATAGGGGACATGAAACATCGAGATCGCGCTGCGTCCCGCCACCGACAGGGTCGCCAGCCACGCGAACAGGAGCGGGTCGCTCAGCCCCGGGGGCGGTGAAAACAGCAGGCCGACGGAGAGTGTGGTGAGCGGGATCGCCGCGATCATCGGAGGCAGGCGGCGTCCCAGGCGCGACTTGATATTGTCCGACCACGATCCGATCAGGGGGTCGACGAGCGCGTCGGAGGCCAAACCCACGGCGAGCGCCGCGCCCACCAGGGCGCCCGACAGGCCGAGCACCACCGAGTAGTAGAAGAACACGAACCCCACGGCGGTGTCGAACCCCCCGGACTGGGCCGCCTGTCCCAGGCTGTAGAAGATCTTCACGGTGATAGTGGGGCGGCGATCGGTGGGCGCGTCGAGCGTCCGATCCGCCCCCCGGACCGATGAACGGGGCCCCAAACCGGCTCGTGCCATCTCCACCCCTCGCTATTGACGGTAAGTGTAATTGCTCTTGACGACGGCGTCAGGCTCAACCTACCTATTGACGATAGTTACAATAATCATGCTGGCGAACAAGGGGGCGCGCCCCTGCGCCGGAGGGGAGTGCGAAGATGATCACCTACCGTTTCGCCGCGTTGGCCGCGGTGTCCACCATCGCCCTGCTGACGGCGTCGCCGGCCTGCGCCCAGGCCGCCAACGAGCTCGAGGAGCTCGTGGTCACCGCCCAGAAGCGCGAGCAGAACCTGCAGGACGTTCCGATCGCCGTCAGCGCCTTCTCCGAGGCCGCCCTGGACCGCGTGCAGATCGAGGACGCCACCGACATCCAGCTCTCGATCCCGAACGCCGTCCTGACGGGGAACGACCGCTTCACCCTTCGTGGCGTCGGCAACAACGCGCTGGGCGCGGTCGATCTTGGCGTGCCTTCGTTCGTCAATGGCGCGGCCATCGGTTACCCGCCGCAGAACGAGTTCTTCGACATGGCGCGGATTGAGGTGCTGCGAGGCCCTCAGGGAACGCTTTACGGCCGCAACACCACCGGCGGGGCCATCAACTTCATCACCCGCAAGCCCGGCACCGCCTTTGGCGGTGAGGCGAGCGTGCAGGTCGGCAATTTCTCCAGCGTCCGCCTCGGCGGAGCCGTTGACCTTCCGCTGGGCGAAAAGGTCGCCGTGCGCCTGGCCGGCTACAGCCTGGACCGGGATGGCTACACGCAGAACGTTTCCACGGGCAACGACGTCGACGGGCGCGACCAGTGGTCCTTGCGGGGCACCGCGACCTTCGACATCGGACCTGACACCAGCGCCACCCTCGTGTTGAGCCGCTTTGAGGAGGACAGCTCCCGGGCGCGCGAGGGCAAGCGGCTGTGCCGGGCCCACCCGGTGCTCGGCTGCGATCCCAACGTCCTGGGTTTTGATTCACCCGACGCCAACACCACCATCCTGCAAACGCTGTCGCGGCTATTCACGCCATTCCCGGCCGGCGGCAACATCTATGCCGGGGCCCCCAACCCCACCGACCTGCGCAAGATCGCCGCCGATACCGATCCGACCTATCTTTTCGACCAGAGCACGGCGTCGTTCGAGTTCCAGCACGACTTCGGATCCCTGACCCTCGCCGGGGTCGCGGCCTATTCGAAGTTCTCCACCGAGCAAAACACAGACTGGGACAACGCCGACCTGCCCTTCCGCTTCACCCAACCGATCACCTACTTCAAGGATCGGGACACCCAGGTCACCACCAACCGGCTCCTGACCACCGACAGCTTCACCTCGCGAGGAACCACCAAGACCGGCGAGCTGCGGCTCGCCTCTCAATTCGAGGGACGCTTCGACTTCCTGCTGGGCGGCTTTTACCTCGAGGGGACCGGGTCTGGCGGGTTCGAGACTTGGCATCCCGCGATCGAGGCGTTCCAGAAGGCGCAGGGGCGTCCCCAGGAGACCTGGCGGGTGTCGACCCTGTCACGCAATGGGAAGAACGCCACCTGGGCGCTGTTTGGGGAAACCTATTTCGAGCTGGCCGAGAGCCTGCGGCTCACACTCGGCGCCCGCTACACGGAAGAGGAACGTTCGGGCGAATCCCGCTCGATCGTGCTCGCGCCCCTCGGCCCCTGGATCTATTCCAAGTTCGACGGCCAGAAGGCGACCTACAAGGCCGCGGTGGATTGGACGCCGGACCTGAGCTTCACCGACAAGACCCTGATCTACGGCTCGGTCGCCACGGGCTACAAGGGCGGCGGCCTGAACTCGGGCACCGCCGCTGGGTTTGGGCCGGAGACTGTCACGGCCTACGAGGTGGGCGCCAAGAACAGCCTTGCGGACGGCGCCCTGCAAGCCAATGTGACGGCCTTCTACTACGACTATACGGGGCTGCAGCTCGGCCAGCGGATCAATGGCGGGGTCGTGACCCGCAACGCGGACGCGACGATCTATGGGCTCGAAGGCGAGTTCGCCTACGCTGCCGGCGACAACTGGCTGTTCGACGCCAATCTCTCCTATCTCCACACCCGGATCGGCACGTTCCTCAGCGAGGACGCCGCCAACCCCGCGCAGAGTCTCACGGCGACGTCGCCGCCCGTGCGGATCAATCTCGAGGGCAACGAACTCCCCCACTCCCCGGGCTTCAAGGTCAAGGCGGGCGCGCAGTACCAGACCGATCCCTTCCGCGGAAACTGGTCGGCGACCTTCCGGATCGACGCGACCTGGCAGGATTCCTACTTCGCCCGCGAGTACAACACGCCCACAGATCGGATCGACTCCTGGGGGGTGATCGACCTGCAGGTGCGCCTAGACAACGATCCCGCGGGACTGGGCGTGCGCGTCTTCGTCAAGAACCTCACGGACGACGACAACATCACCAACATCATCATCGAGGACGCCTTGATCGGACGTTATCGCAACGCCCGGCTCCTCGAGCCCAGAACCTACGGCGTCATCGTCCAGAAGCGCTTCTAGGTCGCCCGCGCCGGGCGGTTTTCACGCCGCGTCAATGGCGATCCCTGGGGCGCCATTGACGTGCGCGCGGCAAAGCCGGCGAAGTGATTTGATGGACAGGCGCGCGACAACATGACGGCCCTGGAGTGTCGGGTGAACTCGGGTGATCGGCTGGGCGAAGGTCCCTGCTGGTCGCCGGCCGAGGGGCGTCTCTACTGGTTCGACATCAAGGGGCGCGCGCTCAACTGGCACGAGCCGGCCAGCGGGCGCTGGGAACGCCGCGATCTCGGTCTGCGGGCCAGCGCCGCGGCGGTCCGCGAAGCCGGGGGCCTGCTGCTGGCCACGGAGCAGGGGCTCGCCCTTTGGGACCCGCGCGGCGAGAGATTGTCCCTCGTCCAGCCGATGGCGTTGGAGCCGGGCTTCCGGACCAACGACGGCAAGGTCGATCCTCACGGCGACTTCTGGTGGAGCACGATGGACGACGATGACGGGCGCCGACCCGGAACGGTCTATCGCACGCGTGCGTCGGGCCAGACCGAGGCCGTGATCAGCCCCATCCATATCGCCAACACGATGAGCTTCAGCCCAGACGGGCTGCGGCTCTATCTGGCGGACTCCAGAGCCCAGGCCATCTACGCCTACGACATGAACGATCTCAGCCAGCGAACCGAGTTCGCCCATACCCGCGGCGAGGCCGCGACGCCTGACGGCGGCGCCGTCGACGCCCAAGGGTTCCTCTGGAACGCGCAGTGGGGAGGAGGGCGCCTCGTCCGCTACGCGCCCGATGGCCGTATCGACCTCACCGTCCAAGTCCCCGTCGACCAGCCGACCAGCTGCGCCTTCGGCGGGCCTGGGCTGAGGACCCTCTTCGTCACCAGCGCCTGGGACGGGCTGTCGCCAGCTGAGCGGCGGAGCCAGCCCCTCGCCGGCGCCCTGTTCGCTTTCCAGCCGGATGTCGGCGGCTTGCCGCTTCCGCTCTTTGCGGGCGCATTCCCCGCCTCGGAGACCCTTCATGACCGATAAGTCGTCGCGCAGTCAGAAGAACTTCGGGAAGCTCGACCGGGACGGCTTCATCCATCGGAGCTGGATCAAGGGAACGGGCCTGCCGGAGCATGTCTTCGACGGGCGACCGGTGATCGGCATCTGCAACACCTGGTCTGAGTTGGTCACCTGCCAGTTTCATCTCCGCGACCTCGCCGAATATGTGAAACGCGGCGTCTGGGAGGCGGGCGGCGTGCCGATCGAGTTTCCGGCCATGTCGCTCCCCGAAACCCAGATGCGGCCCACAGCCATGCTGTTTCGCAACCTCCTGGCCATGGAGGTGGAGGAGAGCATCCGCGCCAACCCCATCGACGGCGTCGTGTTGCTCGGCGGTTGCGACAAGACCACGCCAGGGCAGTTGATGGGCGCGGCCAGCGTCGACCTGCCCACCATGATCGTGTCGTCGGGTCCGATGCTGAACGGCAAGTTCAAGGGTCGCGACATCGGTTCGGGGACCGATGTCTGGCGGTTCTCGGAGTCGGTGCGGGCTGGCGAGATGTCCCTGGCCGACTTCATGGGCGCGGAGGCCGGCATGAGCCGCAGCCACGGGACCTGCAACACCATGGGCACCGCCTCGACCATGGCCAGCCTGATCGAAGCCCTGGGCGTCAGCCTCCCCAACAACGCGGCCCTCCCGGGGGTGGACGCGCGTCGCAAGACCCTGGCCCACCTGACCGGCAATCGCATTGTCGAACTGGTGAAACAGGACGTGCGCCTGTCGCAGATCCTCACGCGCGAAGCCTTCGAGAACGCCATCCTCATGCACGCCGCCATCGGCGGATCGACAAACGCCGTGGTGCATCTCCTGGCGCTGGCCGGTCGGGTCGGCGTTCCCTTGACCCTCGAGGACTTCGACAGGATCGGGCGCGAGGTTCCGTTGCTGGTCAATCTGATGCCCTCGGGCCAGTTCCTGATGGAGGACTTCTGCTACGCCGGCGGATGCCCCGCGGTGATCAAGGAGCTAGGCGTCCTGTTCCGCCGCGAGGCGCTGACGGTTTCCGGCTTCACGCAGGGCGCCATCGCCGAGGCCGCCGAGGTCTGGAACCGCGATGTGATCGCGACGCGGCAGAGCCCCTTCGGACCGTCGTCCGGCGTCTGGGTGTTGCGCGGAAACCTCTGTCCCGACGGTGCGATCCTGAAGCCCAGCGCCGCCTCCCCGGACCTCCTGTCACATCGCGGCCGGGCCGTGGTGTTCGAGACCATCGAGGACTACCACGCCCGAATCGACGATCCGGACCTGGAGGTCGACGCGACCTCGGTGCTGGTCCTGAAGGGGTGCGGTCCGGCGGGCTATCCCGGCATGCCGGAGGTGGGCAACATGGCCCTCCCGGCAAAACTGCTCGCCCAGGGGGTTCGCGACATGGTCCGCATCTCCGACGCGCGGATGAGCGGCACCGCCTACGGGACGGTCATCCTGCACGTGGCGCCCGAGGCCCATGTGGGCGGGCCGCTCGCCTTGGTGCGCGATGGCGACGAGATCATCCTGGACGGACCTGGCCGCACGCTCGAGCTGGTCGTCGACGCCGAGGAGCTGACGCGCCGGCGGGCGACCTGGGAGAGCTTGCGTCCGCCGCCCGCCTACAGTCGCGGCTGGGCCAAGCTCTATGTCGACACCGTGCTGCAGGCCGACCGGGGCGTCGACCTGGACTTCCTGGTGGGAAGGTCGAGCGCCGACGTCACGCGGGAATCCCACTGATGGGGGGCGCCCAGTATCCCAGCCTCAAGGGCCGCGTGACCTTCATCACCGGCGGCGCCAGCGGTATCGGCGCCAGTCTGGTGGCCCAGTTCCATGCTCAGGGCGCGCGGGTCGCCTTCATCGATCGACAGGAAGAGGCGGGACAGGCCCTGGCCGAACGGCTTCCCGGCGTTTGGTTCCGGGCGCTTGACGTCACCGACACGGCCGCGCTGACGCAGGCGATCGCGGCGGCCGGCGCGGAGCTGGGCCAGGTGAGCGTGCTGGTGAACAACGTGGCCGACGACACCCGCCGTGCGGCGGACGCAACGTCCCCCGAGGCGTGGCGCGCGGCCCTGGCGGTCAATCTGGACCCGGTCTTCGTCGCATCGACCGTGGTCCACCCCATGATGCGGAGCGCGGGGGCGGGAGCGATCATCAATGTCAGCTCGATCAACGCCCTCTGGGGGGCCGCCGGCATGGCCGGCTATGTCGCCGCCAAGGGGGCGATCAACAGCCTGACCAAGGCGCTCGCGCGCGAGTGGGGCCCTGACGGCGTCCGGGTCAACGCCCTGTCCCCCGGGTGGGTCGCTACGGAACGCCAGCTTGAGCTTTGGCTGACGCCGCAGGCCGAGGCGGAATGGGCCCGGCAGGTCGCCCTGCCAGGCCGGATAACCCCCGACGACATCGCCCGGGCCGCCCTGTTCCTAGCCTCCGACGACAGCCGCATGATGACCGGCCAGAACCTCGTCATCGACGCTGGGCGGACATGACCGGCGCAGCCACCCTCCTGGCCTGCGATTGGGGCACCACCAATCTCCGGGCTTGGACGCTCGACGATGACGGAGCGGTGCTGAAAGCTCAGGGGTTTCCGTTCGGGGTGGGGCGGCTGAACGCGGGCGAGGCGCCGCGGCGGCTGTCCGATGTGCGGGCCGCCCTGGGGGCGGAGGGGCTTCCGGCGATCCTCTGCGGCATGGTGGGCTCCAATCTCGGATGGGTCGCGACGCCCTACGCCGACCTGCCTGCGGACGCCGCCGACCTCGCCGCGGGCCTGGTGGAGGTCGCCGATCCCGCGGGCCGCGTGCGGATCGTGCCCGGACTGCGGAGCAACGGTTTCAACGGCGCGGGCGATGTGATGCGCGGTGAGGAGACCCAGCTTTTCGGGTGGCTGGCCGCGAACCCGGCGCGCAGGAAAGGCCGCCAGGTCGTCTGTCATCCGGGAACACACACCAAATGGATGGTGGTCGAAGAGGGGCGGCTCACCGCCTTCTGCACCGCGATGACCGGCGAGCTTTTCGCTGTCCTGACCAAACACAGCGTGCTGCGGAGCGAGGCGGCGGCGGACGATGTCACGGCGTTCGAGGAGGGGCTCGACGCCGCGGGGGCTGGCGATGCGCTGGCGGCCCGGCTCTTCGCGGCGCGCGGTCGCCTTGTCGCGCAGGGGCGCGCGCCGGAGACCGCATCGAGCTACCTGTCTGGCTTGCTCATCGGGGCCGACGTCGCCGCCACGCCCGCGCTTATCGGCATCGGAAACGCAGAGCCCGTGGCGCTGCTGGGTGACCTGGAGCTGTGCGCGCACTATGGCCGCGCGCTCGCCTCCCGGGGCCGCAAGCATGAGATTTTCAACGGCGAGGCGGCGGCGATCGCCGGCCTTCACGCGCTTCACCACGGGAGACTGGCCGATGACCCTGGATGAGGCGCTCGCCCAGTGCCCGGTCGTGGCGATCCTTCGCGGGATAGGTCCTGCGGAGGCGTGCGACCATGTGACCGCGCTATTCGAGGCGGGTGTCCGCGTCGTCGAGGTTCCGTTGAATTCGCCGGAACCGCTGACAAGCATAGGCGAGATCGCCCATAGGTTCGGCGAGGCCATGATCGTGGGCGCCGGCACGGTTCTGAACGAGGGACAGGTCGACGCCGTCGCCGCGGTGGGCGGTCGCCTCATCGTGTCGCCCAACACCACGCCGAGGGTTATCGCAAGCGCGCTGGGGCTGGGTCTCGATCCCGTTCCGGGGTTCGCCTCGGCCACCGAGGCCTTCGCCGCCATCGAGGCGGGGGCTCACCATCTCAAGCTCTTCCCTGCGGTGAGCTACGGGCCGGGACATCTGAAGCAACTCAAGGCGGTTTTACCACCGGAGCGCCGGGTCTGGGCCGTGGGCGGCGTGTCGGCGGAAAATATCTCCGAATGGTCGATGGGCGGCGCCCGTGCGTTCGGCCTGGGCGGTGAGCTCTATCGCGCCGGGCAATCTGTGCTCGAGACCGCGGCGAACGCGACGAGGGCCGTCAACGCGGCTCTGGCTCTCAGGTAACACTACGCGCGAAGCCACGGGTCCGGTCCGAGTTTGCCTGCTGCCCCTGAACTGCAGTGCGCGACAGCGGTCGACTAGGCCTGACGCCCGGTTCTGCGGCCCAGGACGCCTTGGCCCCACGGTACCGCGGCGAACCCGAGTTGAGCAGAGAGGCCCAGCGCCCCGGCGGCCCGACCATACGACTGGACGTGGGTTTCGAGAGTCTGACCGAACAGGACGACCGCCAGCCCCGCTTCGGCGGACATGAGCAGCAGAAACGCGATCAACCCCATGCTCAGGCGGACTCCGGACTTCGGTGGGACTGAGAAGCGCCGCACCGCCCACCCACAGACTATCCAGCTCAATCCGAGAACGATGGGGGCTTCCAACAGGACCGCGCCGATCTCTCCGATGCGGGGCGCGATCGCGAGGACCCGGACGACACCGACCGCGAAGGCGCAGACGAAGACCACGATGAAATAGCTAGCGGCGGCGAGGAGGAGCTTCATGGCGGTGAGCGACGCCCTTACTGGCTGGTCGGCGTCGTAGGGATAGTACTTAAGAGCAACGCATAGCGACCCCGCCGTTCAGGATCGAGGCATCTTTGACATCCGCGAAGGGTCTGACGGGCTGGGTCTAAAGCCCCTCAGGCGACGTAACGCCGACCGGCGATCCAGGTCTCGACAACGGTCAGGTCCTGGTCGGCGACGACCAGGTCGGCCGCCGCGCCGATCGCGATGCGGCCGCGCGCGTCCTGCACGCCGAGGAAGGCGGCGGGATTGACGGAGGCCATCTCGACCGCGGTCTGGAGGTCCAGTCCCGTGAGCGCCACGGCGTTGCGGACCGCGCTCATCAGGTCGAGATCCGATCCCGCCAGGGTGCCATCCTCGTCGACGCAGACCCCGTCGACCACGTGGATCGCCCGCCCCTGGAGCGTGAAGGACTTCTGCGTCATCCCCACGCTGGGCATGGCGTCGGTCACCAGCATGAACCGGTTCAAGGGCTTGGCGCGGAAGGCGATCCCCAGGGTCGCCGGGTGGATATGGCGGCCGTCGACGATGACGCCGCACCAGCTCTCCGGATCGTCCAGCGCCGCCCCGACGGCGCCGGGCGCGCGGCTGGTCAGGGGCGACATGGCGTTGAACAGGTGGGTGAAGCCGGTCACGCCCGCGTTCAGCGCCGAGCGCAGCCGCTCATAGGTGGCGTTGGTATGGCCCGCGGCGACGGTGACGCCGGCGGCGCGAAGGCGGCCGATCATCTCGTCGGTGGTGGTCTCGGGCGCCAGAGTGACCAGGGTACGACCTCGCCGCGCCGAGGTGAGCAGCCGAAAAGCCGCTTCGTCGAGCGTCCGGAACTTGGAGGCGTCGTGCACCCCCTTGCGGCTCTCGGCCAGGAACGGGCCCTCGATATGGATACCGAGGACCCCCGGCACACCCTGTTCGATCGCCGCGTCGACGGCGCCGATAGCCCGCTCCACCGTCGCCAGGTCGTCGCTGATCAAGGTGGGCAGGAAGCCCGTGGTTCCGAACCGCCGATGCGCCGCGCCGATCGTGGCGATCGCTTCGACCGTGGGGGTGGCGTTGAACAGCATGCCGCCGCCGCCGTTCACCTGGGTGTCGATGAAGCCCGGCAGCAGATAACGACCCTCGAGATCGATCCTCTGGTCGCTCGCGACGGCGTCGCCCGATTGCACGGCGGTTATCCGTTCGCCGTCGACGACAACGGTGGCCGCCTCGAACCCGCGCGCGGTCAGGACCTGGCCATTTACGAAGGCTGTGGTCATCAGACGGTCTCGGTCACCTTGTTGAGGTGCGGCGGCCGGTCGGGGTCGTGACCCCGCGCCAGCGAGAGCGCATTGGCCATCCGGTAGAAGCCCTGGATTCGGACGATGGGCTCCAGGACGGGATGGGCGGCAAGGGTCGGCAGGAGGTCGGACGGTGGGCCGCCGGCCAGCAGGACGTCGGCGCCGCGCCGCTCCAGGCCTCGAACCATCTCCAGCACACTGGCCTGGGTCTCGTCGGCCTGGGCGAAGACGAGGACCGGAAAGCCCGTCGTGACCAGGGCCATGGGACCATGCAGCACCTCGGCGGCGCTGAAGGCCTCGGCGTGCAGGCCGCAGGTCTCCTTGAATTTCAGCGCCGCTTCCTGGGCGACCGCGAAACCGACCCCGCGCCCGAGCACATAGAGATTGTGGGCCGCCTTCAACCGCGTCGCCGCGGGGCTCCAATCGAGCGCCCAGGCCTGCGACAGGACCTGCGGCAGCGCCTCGAGCCCGGCGGCGAGTTGGTCGTCCCGCGTCCAGGCCGCGACCAGTTGGGCGATGGCGGCGAGCGCGGCGATGTAGGACTTGGTCGCTGCGACGCTGCGCTCCGGTCCGGCGTGCAGGGGCAGGACGCGGTCGGCCAGGGCGGCCAGGGGCGAGGTCTCGTCATTGACCAGGGCCACGACGAGGGCCCCGCCGCGCTTGGCGGCCTCGACGGCCGACAACAGGTCCGGGCTTCTCCCCGATTGCGAGATGGCCAGGTAGAGGACACCCTCCATCTGAGGTTCAGTGGCGTAGACCGAGCTCACGGAAAGCGCCGCCGACGAGGTGAGCACTCCGGTCCCCGTCTCCACCAGATACTTGGCGTATGTCGCCGCGTGATCGGACGAGCCGCGCGCGCAGGTGACCACGGCGCGGGGTTTCAGCGCGCGCAGCTCCGCGCCCAAGGCCTCCGCCGCGTCGCGATTGGCGGCCAGAAGGCGCGCCACGACGGCCGGCGCCTCGGCGGCTTCTCTGAACATGCGCGTGTCCTGCGGACGCGTCGCGGACTGGGACTTCAAGCGCTTTCTCCGAGGCACGGCGGTTTCACTAGAGGGCGTTCAGCTCGGCGACAAAGTCGTAGGCGTCGCCGCGATAGTAGGATTGGGTGACCTCCACCGCGCGCCCGTCCTTCAGAAAGCCCCGCCGCTCGATCAGCAGCCCCGGATCGCGGGCGGCGATAGTCAACAGCTCGGCCTGTTCGGGGGTGAAGAGCACCGCGCGCAGGCGCTGCAGGGCGCGGGCGGGGCGGTGGCCGGTCTTTTCCAAGGCCTCGTAGAGCGACGTCTCCACGAAATCGGCGGATGGCATGGCGAAGGCCGGGACGGTGGAATACTCCAGCGCCATGGGCGCCCCGTCGGCATAGCGAATCCGATTGAACCGATAGACTGGCGCGCCGGGCGAAAGTCCGAGGGTCAGCGACTCCTCGGGCGTCACCTGGCCCTCCGCTTTCGAGAGCCAGGTCGAGTGCGGCGTGCGCCCGCGCGAAATCATGTCCTCCGTGAACGACGAGAGCTTGGAGAAGCTTTTCTCCACCCGCGCGGCGACGAAGGTGCCCGCACCCTGGCGCCGGGTCAGCAGCCCCTCGGCCACCAGGCCATCCAGAGCCTTGCGAACCGTGATTCGCGACACCCCCAGCTCCTCGGCCAGCTCACGTTCGGCCGGCAGGGCGTCGTCCGGACCCAATACCCTGTTCTGGATCGCCACGCGCAGGGCGCGCTGGAGCTGCCGGTAGAGCGGGGCGTGCTCGTCGGTGTCCAGCCGTCCGATGCGATCGGAAAAGCTCAAGGGCGTATCTCCAGCTCGGGTCGGGCCAACCTGACGAACCGTCGGCGTGACGTTTCGTGAGACCACTTAGATACCAATATATACGAGGAGCGCAATTGGTCTCTTTTTGGGCTTGTCAATTTTATGAAACTGCGCACAGATCGGTGCTGCAGGTCGGTGAACGCCAGTTTATGCGCTGAAGCGCTTACAATTGGTATCACATTGGGCATGCGTCGGCTCCGGCGATCGGCCGGAATTCTGGGGAGAAGCCGAGTGAACAGATATCGTAAGTCTCTACTGATCGCATCGGTCAGCGCCGCCACCATCGGTCTCTCGGGCCCGGTCTTCGCACAAGTCTCGACGGTCGACGAGGTGGTGGTCACTGGCATCCTGGCCTCGCAGCGCGCCTCCATCGAAACCAAGCGGTCCGCCGACGCCGTCGTCGAGGCGCTGACCGCCGAGGACGTGGGCAAGTTCCCCGACAAGAACCTGGCCGAGGCCTTGCAGCGGGTTCCAGGCATCGTCATCAACCGTGAGTATGGCGAAGGCGAGCGCGTCAGCCTGAGAGGCACCGCGCCGAACCTGACCCGCACCTCGCTGAACGGCCACAGCCTGGCGACGGCCGACTGGTTCATCCTGGATCAGCAGCAGGCGACCCGCTCCTTCAACTTCCTGATGCTGCCGTCCGAGATCATCGGCCGGATCGAGGTCTATAAGAGCCCGACGGCGGCGCTCGAGGAGGGCGGCGTCGGCGGCCTGATCGATGTTTCCACCCGCCACCCGCTGGATCTCAAGCCCTTCTATATCGGCGCGTCGCTGCAAGGCGCCTACACCCAGAAGTCCGACAACTGGTCGCCCCAGGCCTCTGGCCTGATCTCGTGGAAAAACGCGGACGAGACCTTCGGCGTGCTCGCCGCCGTGACCCGTCAGGAGCGCGAGATCCGCCGCGACGGCGTCGAGGTGCTTGGCTATTCCGATTACACGCGGCCGGGCGGGACCGTGGTCAGCATCCCATCGCTGATCGGCTCGGCCCTGTTCCAGCAGGAGCGGGTGCGCACCGGCGGCAACATCGCCATCCAGTACAAGCCCTCCGACGCCTTCGAGGTCGAGCTGACGGGCCTGATCAGCAAGTTCGACGCCGACAACTTCAACCAGAACTTCATGGCCTGGGGCTCCAACGCCCTGGGCAACCCGCTGGGAACCCTGACCAACGCCACGATCCAGAACGGCACGGCGGTGGCCGGCCGGATCACCTCGGCGCCGGGCGGCCGTGGCGTGGTGTTCGACGCCATTTCGCGGATCGCCCGCACCAACACCCGCAACATCGACCTGGACGTGAAGTGGAAGCCCGCCGAGGGCTGGGAACTGCACGGCAAGATCGGCTACACCGACGCCGAGGGGAACACCGAGAGCCAGCCCTTCGTCGAGTTCGCCGCGCCGGCCGCCTTCGACTTCGATCTGCGCGGCGGCGTGCCGAAGGTGACCTATCTCAACATCGACCCGACCAATCCGGGCCAGATGATCTTCGACTTCGCCTCCCTGCATAAGATCACCAACGACGACAGTGAGTTCTACGTCTACGGCGACGCCGCCCGGGAGGTCGAGTGGGGGCCGGTCCACACGCTTCGGTTCGGCTTGAAGCACACCAAGCATGAGCGCTCGGTCGACTTCCAGGCGACGACATTCGGCGGCTTCTTCATGCCACTGGCCGCCGCCGGGTGCGGCGGGGCGTGTTCGGCGAGGAGCTTCGCCGGCTCGGTGACGCCCGGCGACTTCCTGGAGAACATCGCGGTTCCGGGCACCCTGACCCGCTACTTCCAGGTCGACCGCAACAAGCTGAACACAATCCTGCAGGGACAGCCGGCCAGCGTGCGGGCGCGGATCCCGCTCTATAGCGAGATCTTCGACGTCGAGGAGAAGACCCTCGGAGGCTACGTCCTGGGCGAGTTCGGTGGCGACGACTGGCGCGGCAATGTCGGGGTCCGGGTGATCAAGACCGAGCAGGCCGCCGGCGGCTACCTGCAGGGCGCGGGTCCGATCGTGAATCCCTTCGGCGCCTTCACCCGCGTCGACACCGACCGGTCCTATACCGACGTCCTGCCCAGCCTGAACATCGCCTTCGATCTGTCGGAGGACCTGGTCGTGCGCTTCGCGGCGGCCCGGACCATGGCGCGGCCGGACTATACCGACATCGCCCCACGGGTGACCCTCAACGTCGGCGCCCTGTCCGGCGGCGGCGGCAATCCGGACATCGACCCCTACCGCGCCAACCAGTTCGACGTGTCGCTGGAATGGTATCCGCGGGCCGACACCATCCTGGCCGCCAGCCTGTACTACAAGGACATCCAGTCCTTCATCACCGACCGGCCGGTCCAGGAGCGCTTCCAGGTCGAGACCGGGACCCCGAACCTCACCCGCTGCACCGCGGTGGGCGGGGGCAATCCGAACCTCTTCAACTGCCTGTTCGACATCAACCGGCGGGCCAATGGCGGCGGCGGCAAGCTCCAGGGCCTCGAGCTCACCGCCCAGGCGCCGATCTGGAACGGTTTCGGCGTGCAGACCAACTACACCTACTCCGACTCCGAGACCCAAAGCGGCGATCCGCTGCCGGGCAATTCCGAGCACACCTTCAACCTGGTGGGCTTCTACGAGAATGAGCACATCACGGCGCGCCTGGCCTACACCTACCGCTCGGAGTTCTTCGTGACCTTCGACCGGGCCACGCCGCTCAACCAGGACGCCTTGGAGTCGCTGGACGGATCGCTGGCCTACAACGTCAACGACAATGTCACCCTGACCTTCGACGCCATCAACATCACCGAGGAGAAGATCGTCCAGTATTCGGGCGACGCGTCGCGGCCGCGCGGGACTTACGACAACGGCCGGCAATTCTATGCGGGCGTGCGGCTCAAGTTCTGAGCCGCCGCTGGCTGCGGGCGAGGGGGCCATGCCCGGCCGCCTCGTCCGCGACCGCTTCCTAAGGCCGCCTGGTTCGGGTCAGGATGACTTCATGATCCGTCGCCGGCCGAGTTCCTCCCCCAATCCCCCCCTCCGCGAGAGCGAAGGTCCTGGGCGGGGCGGCTTGCCGCTCCGCCTTCTTTTTGCGCGGTCGCAGACAATGCTTCGTTCCCTGGTCCTGGCCGCCCTCCTCATCGTCGCCCCGGCCGCCGCGGTCGCGCAGGTCTCGCTGATCCCCGCGCCTGCGCGCGAGACGTCCGCGCCGGGCGCCTTTCACCTGTCGGCACGGACGGTGATCTCGTTCGAGCCCGGCGACCAGCAGGCCCGGGCGACGGCTCAGGTCCTAGCCGATCTGCTGGCGCGCAGCCGTGGCCTGAAGCTCGCCATCCGCGCACCTCGGCCGGGGGACAGCGTCATCCATATCGCCGGCGGCGAAGGCGCCGGCGAGGCCTATCGGGTGCAGGTCGCGCCAGGCAAGATCAGCGTCGCGGCGGCCGGCGGCGCGGGCCAATTCTACGGCGCCGTCAGCGTCTGGCAGCTCGCCACCCAGAGCCCCGGCCGGGGCGCCGTCGATATCCCAAGCGTGACCCTCGACGACCAGCCCCGGTTCGGGTGGCGCGGTCTGATGCTCGACAGCGCGCGGCACTTTCAGTCGCCAGCCTTCATCAAGAAGTTGATCGACGCGATGACGGCGCACAAGCTCAACACGCTGCATTGGCACCTTGTCGACGATCAGGGTTGGCGCATCGAGATCAAGAAATATCCGCGTCTGACCGAAGTCGGCGCATGGCGCACTCCGGCGACAGCCCCTGGCGCGCCGCGGCGTAGTCGACCAACTCGCGCACCTCGTCCTGGGTGTAGAAGCCGCCGATCATGCGTGGCTTGCCGGTCGCGGGGTCGATGTCCTT
>NZ_JANOCX010000076.1:0-5619 GCF_031412415.1 Phenylobacterium sp. | reverse complement strand
CGGCTACAGCGACGATGTCCGGGTGCTGCGCGGGGCGGTCAACGGCGACTTCGGCGACGGCCGGCGTTCGACCAGCCTGTTCGTCCAGCTCTCCGGCGGGGAGCGCGACGCGGCCAGCGGCGCCAGCGGTCTGTCGCGGGCCGACGCCTCGCGCGAGTTCTGGAAGGTGAACGCTCGCGCCGCCCACTACCGCGACCTCAGCGCCAACACCGGCCTCTACCTCGCCGCCGACGGCCAGTGGTCACCCGACGCCCTGCTGGCCTCCGAGGAGTTCGCCGTCGGGGGCGCCCCCTACGGCCGGGGCTACAACTACGCTGAGCTCAGCGGCGATCGCGGGGTGGCGGGCACCGCCGAGCTGCGGGTCGGCTGGGACCCCAAACGGCCGCCGATCACCTTCGTTCAGGGCTACGGCTTCGTGGACGCCGCCCAGGTCTGGAACCGTGGAGGCGACAGCGCCGCGCTGGCCTCGACCGGCCTTGGCGTTCGGGTGCGGGTGGGCGAACGCGTCACCGTGGGGCTGGAGGCCGCCAAGCCCCTGACCCGCACGCCCTACGAACGCGGCGACAAGGATTGGCGCACCTTCGTCTCGATCTCGGCGCGCTTCTAGCGTCTCAGCGCTCGAAGACGCGAAGCGTTTGCTGGGAACGACCAGGCGCGGCTGACGATGTCGCTGGATTGAAGGCGATGGCTCCCCGAGCAGGACTCGAACCTGCGACAAGTCGGTTAACAGCCGACTGCTCTACCAGCTGAGCTATCGGGGATCACATCGGAGGCGGCGATATACGTCGCGTCGGGCGGGCGCGCAAGCCATGGATGTCATGCGCTCCATCCGGGTCGAAAAAAGAGCCCGGCCGAAGCCGGGCTTTACGAAGTCGGTGATGGTGGGGTGTCTTCCGGAGAAGACCGCGTCAGGTTCCGTCGACATGGTTAAGCAAGTGTTAAGGTCGCCTGGCCTCTGCTCCAGAACGCCGCGCGGGGCAGGTGGGTCTTGAGGCTGCGGGGCGACGTCCGCTAGTCAGGGCAGGGGACGGCGAGCGCGCCGGGAGCAGTCTGGAATGCGGATCCATTTCACGGGCGTGGCGGGGGCGGGGATGAGCGCGGTGGCGCTGTTGATGCGCGACGCCGGTCACGAGGTCTCCGGTTCCGACGAAGACGTCTTCCCGCCGATGTCGACCTATGTGGAGGGCCTGGGTTTTCCCTTCCACCGCCAATTCGACGCGGCCAATCTTCCCGCCGCCCTGGATGTCCTGGTGCTGGGGACCAGCGCCAAGCTGGGCGCGGAAACCAATCCCGAGGTGATCGCCGCGCGCGCCCGCGGCGTTCGCGTCACCACCTTCGCCGAGATGCTGGGCGAAGTGACCATTGGCCGCGAGGTCACGGTGGTGGCCGGCTCCTTCGGCAAGTCGAGTTGCACGGCGCTGATGGCCCACATCCTGCGCCAGGCCGGGAACGATCCGGGCTGGATGGTCGGCGCCATCTCCCCATCCCTGCCGGAGACGGGTCATTGGGGGGCGGGGCCGGTGGTGCTGGAGGGCGACGAGTACATCGTCTCCGCCGCCGACCGCAGGTCCAAGTTCGCCCTCTACCACCCCGACCATCTGCTGCTGACCTCGCTGATCCACGATCACGTCAACGTCTTCCCGACCTTCGCCGAGTATGAGGCGCCGTTCATCGAGCTGCTCAAGGGACTGCCCACGAGCGGCCTGGCCGTGTTGCGGGATCACCCGGCGATCCGCGCGGTGGCGCATCACACGAGCGCGCGGACGGTCTGGTACGACACCGCCCCCTGCGAGGGCTGGTACAGTCGCGACGTCGTGTTCGGCGAGACCACCAGCTTCACCCTGGTGGCGCCCGACGGCCGCGAGATCGCCCTGCGCACCCAGCTGCTCGGGGCCCACAATGTCGAGAACATCGTGGGCGTCGCGGCTTACCTGCTGGCGCGCGGACTGGTCAGCCCCGACCTACTGGCGCGGGGCCTGGAGAGCTTCGGCGGTATTCGCCGGCGGCTGGACCGGCTGACCACCGCGTCGCGCGTTCCGCTGATCGAGGGCTTCGGGTCATCCTATGAGAAGGCCCGCTCGGCCATCGAGGCGATGACGCTGCACTATCCCGAGCGACCGCTGATCGTGGTCTTCGAACCCCACACCTTCTCTTGGCGGTCACGCGACGCGCTCGCCTGGTACGACACGGTGTTCGAGGGCGCGGCCAAGGTGCTCATGATCCCCCCGCCGACCCATGGCGCGGCCAGTCATCACCAGTCGACCCACGAGGATATCGTGGCGCGAACGGCGGCGGCCGGCGTTCCGGTTCAGGGCGTCGAAAGCGCCGACGAGGTTATCGGCGCGCTCTCGCGCCTGCGCGGCGACGAGGCGGTCCTGCTGCTGTCGTCCGGCCCCCTGCTGGGCCTGCCCGACAGCCTGCCGCCGGTGTTCGACCGCCTCTACGGTGCCGCTGTCGCCGCCTAGAGCCCGGCGGCCTTGTACGCCGCCCGTTTCGGCCCGAGATAGCCGAACAGGAAGGCGGCGACCTTGCGCATCTGGATCTCCTCCGAGCCCTCGGTGATCCGATAGCGGCGGTGGTGGCGGTAGATGTGCTCGAAGGGCTTGTGGCGCGAATAGCCGATGCCGCCGTGAACCTGCATGGCCCGGTCGGCGGCCTCGCAGACCAGGCGATTGGCCCAGTAGTTACACATTGAGACCTTGTCGGAGATCGTCCGCTCGATCTCCTTGTGTTCCATGTGGTCCATGTCCCAGGCGGTCTTGCGGATCAGCAGGCGCAGCATCTCGCACTGGGTCGCCAGCTCAACGAGCGGGAACTGGATGCCCTGGTTGTCCGACAGCGGCTTGCCGAACGGCTTGCGCGCCCGGGCGTACTTCACGCTCTCCTCGACGCAGAACACCGCCGCGCCCAGGGACGAGGCCGCTTGGCGGATGCGATTCTGGTGGACGAAGGACTGGCCCAGCCCCAACCCCCGGTCGATCTGCCCCCAGTAGCTGTCCTCCGGAATCCAGACATCGGTGAAGCTGACGCGGGGATGGTCCGTGGGCATGTTGAAGGTCCACAGATACTCCTCGATCTTCACGCCGGCGGTGTCGGCGGGGACGATGAAACAGGTGATGCCTGTGGCGTCGCCGTCCTTGCCGCTGGTGCGGGCGAAGACCATCACGTGGGTCGCCACGTGCATCCCCGTCGTCCACATCTTTTCGCCGCGGATCAGCCAGCCGGGCTTGCCGTCCTTCTCGTGCGGGACCGCCGTGGTCTCCATGAAGGTGGCGTCCGAGCCGTGGTTCGGTTCGGTCAGTCCGAAGCCCGTCCGCATCTGGCCGGCCAGCAGCTTGGCGCCGTCGCGGTCGTACTGGGCGTTGGTCGCGAACTCCTTGAACATCAGGATGAAGGGGTTGTTGCCGACGATCGAGTGCTCGTTCTGCAGGTCGTTGTGCAGGCCCAGGCCCTTGGCGGCCAGGTGCTCGCGGATCACCGCCATATCCAGGTTCGAGCCGCCCTTGCCGCCCATCTCGGTGGGCCAGGCGTAGCGCAGGTGTCCGGCCTCGTCGGCCAGCTTGCGGGCCTTGCCCAGCAGCTCTTCCCACTCCTTCTTCGGCAGGCCGCCGGCGTCCCAGTCGGTGCGCTCGTACTCTCGACGGTGGTCGAAGTACTTCATGTTGTCGTCCTGCTGCTCCAGCGGCTTGATCTTGGCCTCGATGAAGGCGTCGAGTTCGCCGAGATAGGCGGTCAGTTCCGGCGACAGGGCGAAGTCCATGGCGTTTTCCTCCTGGGCGGGCCGTTGAATTTGGCGGTTTACATCACCGCTTCGAGTGCTCCAGATCGATAGAATAGATCAGGTCAGAGGTTCCGCCGCGTCATGGCAGACGAGATTTTTCAAGCGCTTGGGCGGCTGGCTTCGACGTGGAGCGGAGAGGGGGCGCAGGTCGTCGATCTGCAGCGCCTGTCGGGCGGCGCCAGCATGGAAACCTGGGCTTTCGCGGTTGAGGGCCCCGGCGGTCGCGAGGAGATGATCCTGCGCCGTAGGCCGGGCGGTCCCATCGACGAAGACGCCTCGCGCTCGGTCTCGCTCGCCACGGAAGCCGCCCTGATCACCGCGGCCCACGCCGTGGGCGCGCCGGTCGCGCCGCTGATCCACCTGGCCCGGCCCGGCGACGGCCTGGGCGAGGCCCACATCACCCGGCGCATCGCCGGCGAGACCCTGGGTCGCAAGATCGTCACCGACCCGAAGTTCGAGACCGTCCGCCCCACCCTGGCGCGCCAGTGCGGCGGCATCCTCGCCCAGATCCATTCGGCCACCACCGATGCGCCGCTCAAGACCGTCGACTTCCTGCAGGAGCTGGAACGCTACGAAGCCGTCTATCGCCAATCCGGCGCCGAACGGCCGATCCTGGAACTAGCCTTCCAGCACCTGAAGAAGCATGCGCCCCCGCCGGTCGAGCCCGTGCTGCTGCACGGCGATTTCCGCAATGGAAACATCATCGTCGATCCGGAGCAGGGTGTGGCCGCCGTGCTGGACTGGGAACTGTCCCACTACGGCGATCCGGCCGAGGACCTGTCGTGGATATGCGTCAACTCCTGGCGGTTCGGGAAGTCCGAGCTGCCGGTCGGCGGCTTCGGACACTACGCCGACCTGCTGGACGGCTACACGGCCGGCGGCGGCGGCGAGGTCCCATTGTCGCGCGTCCTCCAATGGCAGGCCCTGGGCTCGCTGAAATGGGGGGTGATGTGCCTGATGATGTATGCCAGCTACGCCACCGGCGCCGAGGCCTCCGTCGAGCGCCCGATGATCGGCCGCCGCGTCTCCGAGACCGAGATCGACCTTGTCATCCTGATGGAGAACGGCCTGTGATCCAAAACCCTCGCGCCGACGAACTGGTGGAGGCGGTCGCCCGCTGGATCGACTCCGTTCGGCCCAGCCTCGCCCCTCGCGACGCCTTCCTGGCGAGGGTCGCGGCTAACGTCCTGAGCGTGGTGAAGCGCGAACTGCTGATGGGTCCCGAAGCGGAGGCCGCCGCCACCGCGCGTCTCGCCGCCCTGCTGGGCCACGAGGGCGCCCTGATCGACCTCAATGCCGAACTCTGCGCCAACCTGCGCGACGGCAAGATGGACCGCGACACCCCCGGCCTGCTGGCCGCGCTGAAGGCCAACATCGTCGACCAGATCGCCATCGACCAACCGAACTACGCGCCGGAGCCGAGCCGGTGACCGACAAGCTCCACACCCCCCCGCCAATGAGCTACGGCGACTATCTGGGCCTCGACACCCTGCTGTCGGCCCAGCGCCCGCGTTCGTCCGAACACGACGAGCTGCTGTTCATCATCATCCACCAGGCCTCGGAGCTCTGGCTGAAGCTTTCGATCCACGAGCTTTCGGCCGCCCGCCAGCATATCCGCGACGATGACCTGGGCCCGGCCTTCAAGATGATCGCCCGGGTCAGCCGCATCCAGGGCCAGCTCATCCAGTCCTGGGACGTGCTGGGCACCATGACCCCCAGCGACTACCACGCCCTTCGCCCGCACCTGGGACAGAGCTCGGGCTTCCAGTCCTTCCAGTACCGGATGCTGGAGTTCCTGATGGGGGCAAAGGACGCCGCCATGCTCCGCGTCCACGAAG
>NZ_JANOCX010000075.1:0-17819 GCF_031412415.1 Phenylobacterium sp. | reverse complement strand
TGAAATCGAAGTTCGCCGACGCCGGGCGTGACGGGGGGAGGATTCTTGCGGATGACACGCTCCTTCCAGAGACAATCAAGCCCCGCCCGGCGGGGAGCCGAACGGGGCCTGTTTTTCGCGGCGGGTCCGCTGGGACCGGGTGGGGCTCGACGCCGCGCTATCAGTTAACGCGGTGACGCTTCAGCCGTTCCCGAAAATCGTCAGCCGACGATCTGATCGTCGGTGAAGAACTGGGCGATCTCCAGAGCGGCGTTTTCGGCGCTGTCGGAGCCGTGGACCGAGTTCTCGCCGACGCTGAGGGCGAACAGCTTGCGGATGGTGCCGTCGGCGGCCTGTTCCGGGTTCGTCGCGCCCATGACTTCGCGGTACTTGGCCACGGCGTCGGCGCCTTCCAGCACTTGGACGACAACTGGCGCGGAGGTCATGAACTCAACCAGTTCGCCGTAGAACGGGCGCGCGGCGTGGACTTCGTAGAACTTCTTGGCCTGGGCGTCGGTCATCTGGATGCGGCGCTGGGCGACGATGCGCAGGCCGGCGGCCTCGATCACCGCATTGACGGCGCCCGTCAGGTTCCGCTTGGTCGCGTCGGGCTTGATGATCGAGAAGGTGCGTTCGGTCATGGTCTTGGACTTGTCTTCTTATTGGGGAGGCGCGGGTCAGCCCGCGCGGGGTGGCGGGCTTATAGCCGCACGATGTGACATCGCCAAGCACAGCGGTCGCCACGGACCCCGACCTCTGCTAAGGCCCCGCCCTCGCCATGCTGCAAATCAATGATCTGACCTTCGACGCCTGGGGCCGCCGGTTCTTCGACCACGCGAGCGTCAGCCTCCCCGTGGGCGCCATGGTGGGACTGGTGGGCCGCAACGGCGTCGGCAAGACCACCCTGTTCAAGCTGATCCTGGACGAGTTGCACGCGGGCGACGGCGAGATCGGCTATCCAAAGACCGCGCGCATCGCCTCGGTCGACCAGGAACATCCGGCCACGCCGGTGACGCTGCTGGACACGGTGCTGGCCGCCGACGAGGAGCGCGAACGCCTCACCGCCGAACTGGAGACCGCCGACCCCGAGCACCTAGGGGAGATCTACGCCCGGCTGGCCGACATCGGCGCCGATCGCGCGCCGTCACGGGCCGCTGAGATCCTGTCAGGCCTGGGCTTCTCGAACGCGGACCTGGCGCGTCCGATGTCGGAGTTCTCCGGCGGCTGGCGGATGCGCGTGGCCCTAGCCGCGGCCCTGTTCGCCGAACCCGACCTGCTGCTGTTGGACGAACCGACCAACTATCTCGATCTGGAAGGCGCGCTCTGGCTGGAGTCGCGGCTGAAGAAGTATCCGCACACCGCCGTGATCATCAGCCACGACCGCGAGATTCTGAACAACTCCTGCGACCACATCCTACATCTGGCCGACGGCAAGCTGACCCTCTACGCGGGCGGCTACGACAGCTTCGAGCGCCAGCGCGAGGAGAAGGCCCGCCTGCAGGAGGCCAACAAGGCCAAGGTCGACGCCCAGCGGGCCCACCTCCAGGCCTTCGTCGACCGTTTCCGCGCCAAGGCCTCCAAGGCGACCCAGGCCCAGTCGCGTCTGAAAATGCTGCAGAAGCTGCCGCCGGTGTCGTCCGTGGTGGCCGAGCACGTCGCGCCCTTTGTCCTGCCCTCCCCCGAGCGCGCCCTGGCGCCTCCGCTGCTGCGGCTTGAGGGGGTGTCGGCGGGCTATGATGAGACGCCGATCCTGAAGCACATGAACCTGCGGCTGGACCTGGACGACCGCATTGGCCTGCTTGGCGTCAACGGCGCGGGCAAGTCGACCTTCGCCAAGCTGATCGCCGGCGCGCTGCAGCCACAGTCTGGCGAGCTGAAGCGGTCGCCGCGGCTCAAGGTCGGCTGGTTCCATCAGCATCAGATCGAGGCCCTGGACCCTAGCGACACGCCGCTGGACATCATCCGCGCCGTGATGCCCGAGGCCTCCGAGGCCAGCCGCCGCGCCCGCCTGGCGCAATATGGCCTGGGCCACCAGAAAGTCGACACGACGGTCGACAATCTGTCGGGCGGCGAGCGCGCGCGCCTGCTGCTCAATCTCGTGGCGCTTGAGGCCCCGCACCTCCTGATCCTCGACGAACCAACCAACCACCTGGATATCGACTCGCGCCGCGCGCTGCTCGACGCGCTGAACAGTTACGAAGGCGCGGTGATCCTGATCACGCACGATCGCTCGCTGATGGAACTGGTGGCCGACCGCCTGTGGCTGGCCGCCGATGGCGGGATCGAGCCCTTCGACGGGGACATGGACGACTACGCCAAGTTCGTCGTCGATCGCGCCAAGCAGGCGGGCAAGGCGCCGAGCCAGGTGAAGGCCCCCGAGCCCGTGGCCTCGCCGAAACCCGTCGCGGCCCCGAAGGTCAAGGTCCCGACCGGAACGGCGAGACGTCGCGCCGAGGCGGCCGAGGCCGCACTGTCCCGCGCGTCCCAGGCGCTGGCGGAGATCGACAGGGCGCTGACCGACCCCAAGGTGTTCGGCGCTAACCCGGCCAAGGCCGCCGACCTGGGACGCCGCCGCGATCAGGCCCAGGCGACCCTCGACGCCGCCGAACTTGAATGGCTTGAGGCCAATGAGGCCTATGAAGCGGTCAAGAGCGACGCCTGATCTCCCCTAAGGGCCATCGGTCGCCTATGTTCGCGCCATGACGACCCAGGCCGCCGCGCCGAATCCCAAACGCCGACGAGGCCCGCGCATCCGCGCCAGGTTGCGCGAACTGTATCACGGCCAGACGCGCAGGGCGGTTCGCTTCCGCTTGGGCGTCATAGTGATCGACCTGCTGCTGATCGGCTTTTTCATCGCCGCCCCGTTCATTCGCGAGACGCCGGCCTTCCTCGTCGTCGACTACGTGGTGGCCTTCATCCTGGCGCTGGATATCGCCGCCCGCGCCCTGGCCGCCGACCGGTGGACCGATTGGATCAAACGCCCCTCGACCTGGCTCGACCTGTTCGTCCTGGCGACCTTGTTGTTCCCCCTGTGGCTGTTCAACCTGGCCTTCCTGAGGGTGCTGCGGCTGTGGACCCTGATTCACTCCGAGTTCTTCTGGGAGACCATCGGGCGGCGCTATGACGACACGCGCTGGGAGGACGTGACGCGGGCGACCGCGACCCTGGTCACCTTCGTCTTCGTGATGACCGGCTTCGTCTATACGAGCTTCGTGCGCACGCCCGGCATCGACGGCTATATCGACGCCCTCTACTTCACCATCGCCACCCTGACGACGACGGGGTTCGGCGACATCACCCTGCCGGGGACCTGGGGCCGGATCATCTCCATCGTGACCATGCTGACCGGGATCACCCTGTTCGTCCGGCTGGCCCAGGCCCTATTCCGCCCCTACAAGGTCCGCTTCCCCTGCCCGACCTGCGGCCTGCAGCGTCATGATGTCGACGCGGTGCATTGCAAGGCTTGCGGCGAGCAGCTGAATATCCCCAACGACGACCCCCACTGAGCCCCGCCCATGCCCGACGAAGCCCGTATCGTCTATCTGCTCCTGGTCCTGCTCCTGCTGGCCCCGGCCGGCGTGG
Source organism: Phenylobacterium sp. (assembly GCF_031412415.1). Lineage (GTDB taxonomy): Bacteria > Pseudomonadota > Alphaproteobacteria > Caulobacterales > Caulobacteraceae > Phenylobacterium. The sequence goes on along the minus strand of NZ_JANOCX010000075.1, from coordinate 14,258 downwards.
CGGCCTGGCGGCGGATATTCCGGAAACGCGATTGAGCCTGACGCCCGCCGCGTCGTAGGGATCGCTGAGAACATCCGGGAACCGTCCATGCGCGCCATCCTCACCGCGGCCCTTCTGCTCGCCACGCCCGTCCTCGCCGCGCCGAGGCCGGACGCTCAGCTCTCCGGTCTCGCCAAGGATGTCAGCGAGGCGAAGCTTCGGGCGACCATCGAGAAGCTGGTCGGCTTCGGGACCCGCCACACCCTGTCGGATCGCGTGTCCGACACGCGGGGCATCGGCGCGGCCGAGCGCTGGGCGGCGTCAGAGTTCGAGGCCCTCTCGAAGGCCTGCGGTGGTTGCCTGGAAGTGACCGTGCCTAAGCAGACCTTCACGGGCCGCCGCGTGCCCAATCCCACGGAGATCGGCGCGATCCTGGCGATCCAGAAGGGGACCACCGATCCGGACCGGGTGATCGTCATTTCCGGCCATATCGACAGCCGGGTCAGCGATCCGATGAACGCCACGGCCGACGCGCCCGGCGCCAATGACGACGCCTCGGGCGTGGCCGCGGTGATGGAGGCGGCGCGGGTGCTTTCCAAGCACAGGTTCCCCGCAACCCTCGTCTATGCCGCCCTCGAGGGAGAGGAACAGGGGCTCTACGGCGGCAAGGTTCTGGCCGCCTTCGCCAGACAGCGCGGTTGGCGGGTCGAGGCCAATCTCAACAACGACATCGTGGGCAACACCCGCGGCGCCGGCGGCGAGGTCGTACGCGACCGGGTTCGCGTGTTCGCCGAGGGCACCAAGAGCGTCGAGACGCCAGAACAGGCCAACCAGCGGCGCTACAACGGCGGAGAGGTCGACAGCCCCTCGCGGAACCTGGCGCGCTTCGCCGACACCCTGGCCGAGCGCCAAGCCGCCGATCTCGGCAAGCTGGACGTCACCATGGTCTATCGCACCGACCGCTATGGGCGCGGCGGCGATCAGGTGGAGATGCTGGCGGCGGGATTCCCCGCGATACGCATCACCGAGGCGGCGGAACACTACGACCGCCAGCACCAGGACCTGCGCACCGAGAACGGCCGGGTCTACGGCGACACCATCGACGGCGTCGACTTTCCCTACCTGGCCCGCGTGACCCGGTTGAACACCATGCTGATGGCCGCGCTGGCCCGGGCCCCCGCCCCGCCCGAAGGCGTCAAGATCGAGGGCGCGGTGTCGCCCGACACCAAGCTGAGCTGGTCGGCGGTTCCAGGGGCGGCGAGCTACCGCATTCACTGGCGCGCCACCACCGCGCCGCAGTGGACCAACGCCCGCGACACCACCGCCATCGCCGAGACCCTGAAGGGCGTGGTGATCGACGACTGGTTCTTCGGCGTCTCGTCCGTGGCGGCCGACGGCTCGGAGAGTCCGGTGGTGTTCCCGGGCCCAGCGGGATCGTTCGTGTCGACGACGCCCGCGGTCGCGGCGAACTAGGCGACTAGCCGCACTTGACCTCTTTCACCGCGCCGGTAGCCGCGTCGTAGAAGAAGTTCAGCCGCCGCGGATTGAAATCCATGGTCACCGGGCAGGTGGTGCAGGCGACGCGCTGCAGGGCGGGTTGAATCGGCACGGGGATCTCCGTGCGCGGACGCCCGACGAACCGCTGGGCCTCGGACGCGCCGCACTGGTCGGGTTCCGGCGGCGGCGGAGTCGGCGCTGGAGGCGGCGGAGGCGGCGGCGCGGGGGGCGGAGGCGGCTCGGCGCAGGCGGCCAGCGTTAGCAGGCTGGACGCCACGAGGATCGCGCTGAAGGTTTTCATGCCTGTTTCTCCCAACCCCGGGTCTGTTGCTTCCAGTACGAGGCTGGATGGCCCTTGGCCTTGAGCGCGCTCCACTGGCTGCGCGCCACGGCGAGCTGCGTCTCGTCGCGGCCGTCGAACAGGACGATGCAGCGTTCGTAGGCTTCGAGCTCGCCCGGATCGGCGCCGTCCACCAGGAACAGGGCGTCGGCGGCGTTGGGGTTCTCGAAGGCGGTGGTCAGCAGCACCGGCTGGCGCGCCGCGCCCGGCTCGTCGGCGGGCGCGTGCGGCAGGAAGCTCTCGTCGCGATAGCTCCACAGCCAGGTGTCGAGATGCTCGACCCGCTCGGCCTCGCGGGCGCGGACGACGGCCTTCCAGCCCCGCGCCAAGGTCTTCTCCAGCAGTTCGGGCAAGACCTGATCCAGGCCCGAGCGCTCAAGGTGATAGAACCAGACCTCGCACGGGGCGGTCATCGCGGCGCTCTCCGAACCAGCTGCACCAGGGACGATACCACCTCCTCCGGATGGGTCATCATGGCCAGGTGGGAGAGCTCGAGACGCAGGGTCGGCCGGCCCAGGCGGCGGGCCTCTCCGGCTTCGGCCTCATAGGCCTTCGACAGTCGCAGGTAGGACCAGCCGAGGCTGGGGGGCACGTCCAGCGCCGGAGCGGGTTCGTCGAAAAAGGCGAGGGGTGCGGGACCGAGCTCGCCCAGGAATGCCTCACGCAGCGGGCCTTCAGGCGTGAGCCCGGCGATGGCGCCCGGCGGGAACCACTGGTCCCACGGCGGCAGCCTGTCGTTGGTGGCCGCGGCGCGCAGGGCCTCACCAAGCGGCGCAGAGGCGGTCTCGAACCAGGATCGGCCCGGATGGGGCAGGATCGCGTCGACGAACACCACCGCGGCCAAACGGCCCTCGGCCAGAGCGGCCACCGGCGCGGCCAGGCCGCCGGCGCCTGAATGGACCACCAGGACATCGTCCGCCTCGATGCCTTGAGCGACCGCCGCGGCCAGGGCCGGATAAAAGGGCCGGGCCACCTGGTCCCAGGGCGGCAGGGCGAGCACCTGAGCATCGTAGCCCCGCGCGCCCAGCTCGGCCGGGACCTCGCCCCAGCAGGCGGGACCGACCAGTGGGCTATGAAGCAGAATCAGGCGCACGCGCGCGCCGTCAGCCTTCGTACTTGTCGGCGACCATGCGGTTCAGCAGGCGCACGCCGAAACCGGTGGCGCCCTCGGGAATGGTCGGGACGCTGGACGGCTTCTTCCAGGCGGTGGACGCGATATCCAGGTGCGCCCAGGGCAGGCCGTTGACGAAGCGCTGGATGAACAGGGCCGCGGTGATCGAGCCGCCGGGGCGACCGCCGGTGTTCTTCACGTCGGCGATCATCGAGTCGATGTTCTTGTCGTACTGAGCCGGCAGCGGCAGGCGCCACAGCGGTTCGCCCTCGGCCCCGGAGGCCGCCAGCAGGTTGGCCGACAGTTCGTCATTGTTGGAGAACAGGCCGGCATAGTCGTTGCCCAGCGCGATGATGATCGCGCCGGTCAGGGTCGCGAGATCGACCATGAACTTCGGCTTGAAGCGGTCCTGGCAGTACCAGACGGCGTCGGCCAGGACGAGACGGCCCTCAGCGTCGGTGTTGATGATCTCGATGGTCTGGCCCGACATGGAGGTGACCACGTCGCCCGGACGCTGGGCGTTCCCGTCGGGCATGTTCTCGACAAGGCCCAGGATGCCGATGGCGTTGACCTTGGCCTTGCGGCCCGCAAGCACGTGCATGAGGCCGGCCACGGCGCCGGCGCCGCCCATGTCCCACTTCATGTCTTCCATGCCGTCGGCGGGCTTCAGGCTGATGCCCCCGGTGTCGAAGCAGACGCCCTTGCCGACGAAGGCGATGGGCTGGGCTGAGGGATCGGCCGCGCCGTTCCACTTCATGATGGCGAGCTGGCTCTCACGGATGCTGCCCTGCCCCACGCCCAGCAGCGAACCCATACCCAGCTTGGCCATCTCGGCCTCGCCCAGGATCTCGACTTCCAGCCCCAGGCTCTCCAGCGCCTTCACGCGGCGAGCGAACTCTTCGGGGTGCAGGACGTTCGGCGGCTCGGAGACGAGGTCGCGCGAGAACGCTATGGCGTCGGCGAGCGCCGCCAGCGGCGGGAATGCGGCGAGCGCGGCGTCGGCCTGGGCGGTGACGATCTGTGTCTTGATGACCGTGGGCTTCCTCTCGGCTGGCTCCTTGGTGCGGTAGCGGTCGAACCGATAGGCGGCGAGACGCACGCCGAAGGCCGCGCGGGCGGCGGTGTCGGCGCCGTCAGTCGGTAGGGCGATGCGCAGCGTGGTGAGCCCTGAGGTCTTCACCGCGGCGTAGGCGCTGGCGGCGGCGTTCTCCACGGCGATGTCGTCGAAGGCGTCGGCCTTGCCCGCGCCGACCAGCACGATCCGCGCCGCCTCGCCGGTTGCGCCCAGCACGTCGAGGGCCTGGCCCTTGGCGCCGGTGAATCGGCCCGCCGCGACCGCGCGCGAGAGGGCGCCACCGGCCTGGGTGTCGAGAGCGCCCGCTGCGCCTGTCAGGATCTGGCCTTCGAACACGACCACGGCAAGGGCGGTCTTTTCCGCCAGAGCGGCTTGCGCCGCGACGAACTCGATCTCCATAAGTCCCTCAAACTCCAGACAATGCGGGCGTGCGCCTCGGGGCCGACAACCGCGGCTGCTCCTGCGGCGGTTGTGTGGCGTGGCGACGCATGATTTAGAACAGCTTCCGCGTGGGGGCGCGCAAATTCCCTGCTGGACCGCACTTTTCTTCCATGCCGCTGATCGACCGCTATCTGTTCCGCCAGCTCCTGGGACCGACCGTGCTGGCCACGGCGGCGCTGACGGCTGTGGCCTTGCTGAGCCAGAGCCTTTCGGCGCTCGACATCATCGTCAGCCAGCGGCAGAGCGCGCTGGTCTTCGCCAAGGTGACGCTGCTGGCCCTGCCCCAGCTCCTCAACATGGTCCTGCCGATCGCCGTGTTCGTGGCCGCCCTCGTGGCGCTGAACCGGCTGCACACCGAACAGGAGATCGTGGTCTGCTTCGCTGGCGGCATGAGCCGCTGGCGGGTGATCTCACCGGCCTTGCGCCTGGCCTCGATCATCGCCGTCCTTGCCCTGATCATGAACGCCTGGATTCAACCGGCGGCGTCTCGTGAGATGCGCCAGACGCTGTTCAACGTGCGCACGGACCTGGCCTCGACCCTGATCCGGGAGGGTGAGTTCACCGCCCCTGCCCCTGGCCTGACCGTCTACGCCCAGTCGGTGGACGCCACCGGCCTGATCCACAACCTGTTCATCCACCAGGAGAAGGACGGCGGCGGGGCGACGACCTACACCGCCGACACAGGTCGCCTGGCCAAGCGCGGCGAACGCTCGGTGCTGGTGATGCAGAAGGGCTCCAACCAGGAGTTCAGCGACACCGGCGTGCTGAACTTCCTGTCCTTCGACGAGTACATCTTCGACCTGTCGCCGTTCATGGCGACCGGCGAGCTCATTCACTACAAGCCCTCCGACCGCTATCTGCACGAACTGCTGTTTCCCGACCTCCAGCAGAGCTGGGAGCAGCGCAATCGCCTGAAGCTGCTCGCCGAGGGACATAACCGATTGGCCAGCCCGCTCTACAATATCGCCCTGATGGCCATGGCCCTGTCGGCGATCGTCGGCGGCGGCTTCTCTCGGATGGGCTATGGCCGTCGGATCGCGATCATCGGCGCCGCGGCGGTGACGGTGCGCATCCTGGGTTTCGTGGCCCAGGCCGGCGCGGAATCCGAAGCCTGGCTCAACGTCGTCCAGTACCTGATCCCGGTGGCGGCCGGCGGTTTCGCCCTTCGCGACATCTTCCGCCAGAAGGTCTCGCGGTTCATCGACATGCAGCTCAAGCCGTCGCGCATCTCGCGCCGCGCGGGAGCGGCCGCATGATCGGGCTGGGCCGACTGGAACGCTATGTGGTGGGCCGCACCCTGGCGGGGGTCGGGGGGGCGCTGGCGGTGATCTCGGCGGTGATCCTGCTGGTCTCGTTCGTGAACCTATCGCGGGAGGTCGCGGTTCGCGCCGATGTGGGCGTCGCCCAGCTGTTCGCCCTGACCCTGCTGCAGGCGCCGGCGACCATTCTCCTGCTGCTGCCCTTCGTCTTCCTGTTCGGCGGGATCGCCGCCTACGTCGGCCTCAACCGGCGTTCAGAGCTGGTGGCCATGCGCGCGGCGGGCATCTCGGCCTGGCGGTTCATCCTGCCCTCCGCCGCCGCGGCCTTCGCGATCGGCGTGGTCACCGTGGCGGTGTTCAACCCGCTCGCCGCGGCGTTCAGCGCCCGCTACGAGGCCGACCGCGCCGACCTGATGGAGAACTACCTGACGGACGCGCCTCAGGAGGTATGGCTGCGCCAGGGTGACGACAGAACGCAGATGGTGATCCACGCCAAGGCCCGCGACACCGTCGAGGGCACGGTGCGCCTGAAGGCCGTCTCGATCTTCGTCTACCAGAAGAACCGCCAGGGCCTTCCCGAGTTCAAGCGACGGCTGGAGGCGGCCGAAGCGCGCCTTTTGCCAGGCTACTGGCGCCTGACCGACGTCCGCGAGGCTTCGGCAGGGGAAAACTCCGTACGCTCCGACTCGCTTTCGATCCGCTCCACCCTCGACGCCGAATCGGCGATGGAGCGGTTCGCCGCGCCGGAATCAGTGGCCTTCTGGCGTCTGCCAGCGGCGATCCGCCTCACCGAGCAGGCGGGATTCTCGGCCAGCGGCTACCGGCTGCGCCACCAGCAACTGCTGGCGACCCCGGTGCTGTTCGCGGCGATGTCGATCCTGGCGGCGGCGTTTTCCCTGCGCCTGGCGCGCCTTGGGGGCCTCGCAGGCCTGGCGGGAGCAGGCGTTGGCCTTGGTTTCGTCGTGTTCTTCTTCAACGAGTTCTCCGGGGCCCTGGCCGACGCCGACATCATTCCGCTATTCGCGGCGGCCTGGGCGCCGCCGGTCGTGGCCCTGCTGTCGGGCTTCGCGCTGCTCTGCTACACCGAAGACGGTTGAATCGCCGGCGTTCCCGGTTATGCATCCGGTCACACCGCGTTGAGGGATCCTTGGCTTCATGAGTTTCGGCAGGCGTTCAGCCTCGGCCAAGCGCGGCCTGCTCGCGGGCGTGGCGCTCCTGGTGCTTTCATCGGCCCAGGCGTACGCGCAGGCGCCGAAGACCGGCCCCTCGCTCGACGGCTTGGCCGAAGGTCAGCTGTATCTCGAAGCCGACCTCGTGGTTCGCGACGACAAGAACAAGATCACCACGGCCAAGGGTGACATCGAGGTCCGGTATCAAGGCCGCACGCTGCGCGCCCAAGAACTGGTCTATGACGAGGGCAAGGGCGTCATGCGCGCCCGGGGCGAGACCTCGATCCTGAACGCCGACGGCTCGGTGGAATACGCCGACGAGATCGTGCTGGACGATGCGATGAAGGCGGGCGTCGCCACCGGCTTCGCCGCGCGCATGGGTCAGAACGTCAAGATCGCCGCGTCCAGCGCCGTGCGCCGGTCCGACCGGATCAACGAACTGAACCGCGCGATCTACACCCCCTGCGACGTCTGCGCGCCGGACGGAACGACGCCCAAGACCCCGACCTGGTCGATCAAGGCCGAGCGGGTGGTCCAGGACAAGGATCGGCAGCTCGTCTACTACCGCAACGCGGTCATCCAAATCTTCGGCGTGCCGCTGGTCTATCTGCCCGTGTTCTGGCACCCCGACCCGGGCGCGGTGCGCAAGTCAGGCTTCCTGCCACCGGAGATCTCGGCCTCCGATCGCCGAGGCATGTCGTATGAGCAGCCCTATCTGCTGGTTCTGTCGCCACATTCGGATTTGACGATAAGCCCTCAAATCAACACGAAAGTTAGCCCTTTCGTGAACGGCCAGTACCGCAAGCGCTTTTACTCCGGCTCCCTCGATGCGCGCTTCGGCTACACCCACGATCAGGACTTCGACAGCTCGGGCGACCCGTTCGGAGACGCGACGTCGCGCTCCTACATCCTGGCCGCCGGCGCCTTCGCCATCAACGACAAGTGGCGTTGGGGCTTCACCGCCGAACGGACCTCCGACGACCTGCTTTTCGACAAGTACGAGATCGGCAGCGTCTACGAGAACCGCGGGCCGTATGTCGCCGACGACCGCCGGCTGATCTCGCAGATCTACACCACCCGCGAGACCCAGAACGCGTACTTCTCCGCCGCCGCCTTCACGATCCAGGGGCTGCGCCCAGGCGACAATGAACGAACCTTCCCCATTGTCGGGCCCCTGATCGAGTCGCGATGGGAGCCGACGTCGGAGATCGCCGGCGGCCGGCTTCGACTGCGCGCCAGCGCCGTCGTGCTGACCCGCGAGCAGTCGCCGCTCAACGCGCCGCCGCTGCGCCTGGACGGACTGGACAGCCGCCGCGCCACTGGCGAGGTCGACTGGCGAAGCGTCTACACCTCGTCCGCCGGGCTGCGGATCGCACCCTACGTCCAGGCTCGCTTCGACGCCTACAGCTTGGCCGACAACCTGGTCGGCGTGCTGGCGACCGGTCCGCGCTCCAAGACCCTCTCGCGTGGACTGGCGGTTGCCGGCGCTGCCATTTCATGGCCTTTTATTCGTCGATACAAGGATTTGTCTGTTATTCTTGAACCGATTGCGCAGCTCGCCCTATCGCCGGACTTGAAGCAGGTGCAGCTCGGACGCAACGCCATCGGGAACCCGATCAATCTGAACGAGGACTCGATCGCCTTCGAGTTCGACGAGACCAATCTGTTCCGCGCGAACAAGTTCCCAGGCTACGACCTCTACGAGGACGGTGTGCGGGCCAATGTCGGCGGCCGGGCTTCGGTGTTCTGGGACGATGGCCGGCGCGCCAGCCTGCTGATTGGCCGATCCCTGCGCACCGAACGCAACGAAGTGTTCAGCGCCCAGAGCGGCCTGCGGCCCAAGGCGTCGGACTGGATCGTTTCGGCAAGCGCCGAGCCCCTGCCCGGCCTCAGCCTTTTCGGCCGCGCGCGCTTCGACGCCGACGACTACGCCGTCTCGCGCGCCGAGACGGGCGCCAACGTCTCCTCCAAGTGGGGCTCGGGCTATGTCCGCTACCTACGCGACAGGGCCGACCCCAACGGGCTCAAGGTGGAAAACCTCGACCTGGGCGGCGAGATCTATCTGAGCAAGCACTGGGGTGTGACCGCCTACGGCAACCGTGACCTCGTCCAGAAGGCCTGGGTCATCCGCGACCTGGGCGTGGTCTATCGCGACGAGTGCACGCGCCTAGACTTCATCTACCGGCGGGAAGACACGATCATCGGGCGGCTGGGCCCCTCGGAGTCCTTCACCGTCCGCCTAACCCTCGCCACACTAGGCGAACAATAATATGGCAACTGACACACGCGGCCCGGCGGCCGCTCGCTACGGCGCTACGCTAAGGAAGACCTCACCCATGACCTCCGCGCGTAAAGTCACGGGCCTCGCGGCGCGCGGCGTCGCTTTGGCCGCCGCCCTGGCCGCGGCCGGAGCCCCGCTCATCGCCACGGCTCAGACCCCCGCGCCCGCCGCGGAAGCCGCCCCGGCCGCGCCCGCAGCGCCGCTAGGCCTGACCGAGTCGGTGGCCGCCGTGGTCAATGACGACATCATCTCGACCTACGACCTGGCCCAGCGCATGCGCTTGCTGATCGCCACATCGGGGATCCAACCCACGCAGCAGAATATCCAGCAATTTCAGCGTGAAGCGCTGATCTCCTTGGTCGACGAGCGGCTCCAGATCCAGGAGCTTCGCCGCCAGGAGAAGGAACAGAAGATCGAAATCGTCGCCAGCGAGGATGAGCTCAACGCCGAGATCGGCGAGATGGCGAAAAGCAACAACACCACTCCGGCGCTGTTCGTGGCGTCGCTCGAGGGCCAGGGCATCGGCATCAACACCCTGAAGGAGCAGATCCGCGCCCAGACCAGCTGGCAGCGCTGGATCCGGGGTCGTTACGGCTCGCGGCTGCGCATCGGTGAAGACCAGGTCAAGGCGCAGCAGCAGCGGCTCTCGGCCTCGGCCTCCAAGCCTCAATACCAGATCAGCGAGGTCTTCCTCGACGCCAACCGGGTGGGTGGCATGGAGACGGCCGTCACCGGGGCCGCCCAGCTCATCGCCCAGATGCAGCAAGGCGCGCCCTTCCAGGCCGTGGCGCGGCAGTTCTCCGCCTCGGCCACCGCCGCGTCCGGGGGCGACGCCGGTTGGGTCGCGGCCGGTGAGATGGCGCCCGAAGTCGAAGCCGCCCTGGAGCAGATGCGTCCGGGCCAGCTCTCCCAACCCATCCAGGTGCGCGACGGCGTCTATGTGATCTATCTGCGCGACAAGCGCGCCGGCGCCGGCGCCTCTGTGGTCAACCTCAAGCAGGCCGCCGTGGCCCTGGCTCAGGACGCCTCGCCCGCGCAGATCGGGGCCGCGACCGCGACCCTGACCACCCTTCGCGGCCAGGTGACCGGCTGTGGCGATCTGGAGGCCAAGGCCGCCAGCGTCAACGGCGTGGTGGCCGGCGACCTGGGCGAAGCCGAGATCAAGGACCTCGCGCCGGCGTTCCGGAGCGCCGCCGAGACCCTGCAGCCCGGCCAGCTTTCCGAGCCGATCCGCACCGCAGCGGGCCTGCACATCCTGGCCGTCTGCTCCAAGCGGGCCAGCGGTGCGGAGGCGATGACCAACGAGCAGATCGAAAGTCGACTGTACGGCCAACAACTAAGTATGATCGCCCGGCGCTATATGCGCGACTTGAGAACATCGGCCACGATCGAGACGCGGTGAAGAACGGACCCCTCGCGCTGACCTTGGGCGATCCCGCCGGGATCGGCCCGGAGATCATCGTCAAGGCCTGGAGCCAGCTCCGGGCCGAGGGGCCGGAGTTTGTCGTGGTGGGCGACTTCCAGGCCCTCGCCTCGGCCTCGGGCGCCACCGCCGTGCGCCGCGTCACCACGCCCAGCGAAGGCGGCAAGGTGTTCGCAGACGCCCTGCCGGTCATCGACTTGCCCCTGCGCAGCCCGGTGGTGGCGGGCCAGCCCTCGCCCACCGCCGCGCGCGCGATCATCCAATGGATCGAGACCGGCGTCGGTCTGGCGTTGTCGGGCGCGGTGCGCGGGCTGGTGACCGCCCCTATCGCCAAGGCGCCGCTTTACGAAGCTGGCTTCCCCTTCGCCGGCCACACTGAGTTCCTGGGAGAACTGACCGCCAGCGCGGGTTTCGACGGCGCGCGAGGCCCGATCATGATGCTGGCCGTGCCCGGCCTGCGCACGACGCTGGTCACGGTCCACGAGCCTCTCGCGGCGGTCGCCGCCAAGCTCACCATAGAGAAGATCGTCAATGCCGGTCTGGTGACCGCCCAGGCGCTGCGCGGCGACTTCGGCGTCATGGCTCCCCGGGTGGCGGTCGCCGGGTTGAATCCACACGCTGGTGAAGACGGGACCATCGGCCGCGAGGAGGTCTAGATCGTCGCGCCGGCCGTCCGCTCGCTGCGAGAGCTAGGGGTCGATGCGGTTGGCCCGACCCCGGCCGACAGCCTGTTCCACGAGGCGGCTCGCGCCCGCTATGACGCGGTGGTCTGCATGTACCACGACCAGGCCCTGATCCCGGTCAAGATGCTGGATTTCTGGGGCGGCGTGAACGTGACGCTGGGGCTGCCTATCGTGCGGACATCCCCCGACCACGGCACCGCCTTCGACATCGCCGGGCGGGGCCAGGCGCGCCCAGACAGCCTGATCGCGGCCATCCGGATGGCCGATCAAATCGCGGCGCGCCGCGAAGCCTAGTCCATCGGCCGAGGCGACAAAGGCCGCCGGAAGCCGTTGTCATCATGGCTGTAATAGCCGCGACCGTTGCGGGTCTGGCCGATCGCCAGGGTCAGGCTGCCGGTCTCGCCCAGCGGCATCTGACTAATCAGATAGCCGCTGCGATAGCCACCGGTGCCAACGGCCACGCCGACCTCACCATGGATCCTGCGCGGCTGGTCCGGCATCGCCCGCTCGTCGTCGGCCGGACGCGGAGCGTCGGCGATCCAGCGGTCGATCTGAGCGGCGGTCTCGGCGGTCGCGCTGAGCGCCTGGCCGGCTCCGGCGGTCGAGATCGCCTCCTCCGCCAAGGCCGGCGCGGCGCAAAGCGACAGCAACAGGGCGGCGGCGAAAGCAGTCGGGTACGCGGACATCGAGGTCTCCATAGGCTGCAGGATCGCGCCCGATTGCGGCCTGTTGAGGGCGCTTGCCGTCCAAGCTTCGTCATGGCTTCCTCCCCGCCTCTTCGCAGCCGAGGAACGCTCCATGCTCAATCGTCGTCACGTGCTCGCCGGCGCCGTCGGAACCTTGGCCGCCGCAGGCGCTGCTCGCGCCCAGACCAGCCCGGCCGCCAGCAAGGCGCGGGCGCTTTACGACGAAATCTTCGAATCGATCCTCAAGACCTCGCCGACCACCGCCTCGGGCCTGGGCTTCGACACCGGCGCGCGGGCGGGGCTGAAATCCAGGCTCGACGACCGTTCGCCGGCCGGGCGGATGAACGTCTTCCAGCCGATGATCGACGCGCGCCCCAAGCTCGCAACCATCGACCGCAAGGCGCTGACGGGTCGAGAGGCGAGCGAGTACGACACCGTCGTCTGGCTGGCCGACCGCGACGCCGAGGCCGCCACCTTCCCGTTCGGCGGCGTTGATTCGTACGACTATCCGGTCCCCTACGTGGTCAGTCAGCTCACCGGCGCCTATCAGAAGATGCCGGACTTCCTGGACGCCAAGCACGTCATCGAGACCAGGGCGGACGCCGAGGCCTATCTCTCTCGCTTGACCGCCTTCGCCCAGAACGTCCGCGACGAAAACGGCCGCCTGCGCGCCGACGCCGGGCGTGGCGTGGTCGCGCCTGACTTCGTGCTGGACAAGACGCTCACCCAGCTCACCGCCCTGGCCAGCCAGAAGGGCGAGGCCTCAGGCCTGGCGACCTCCCTTGGCCGGCGCGCGGCCGAGAAGGGTCTGGGGAGCGACTGGGCCGCCAAGGCCGCGGCCATCGTCGACGGACCGCTGGCGAGCGCGCTGGCCGACCAGATCGCCCTGCTGAATGAGCATCGCCGCTCAGCGGTTCACGAGGCCGGAGTCAGGCGCCTTCCCGACGGCGCGCGCTACTACGATCTCTGTCTGCGCTACCACACCACCACCGGCCTTACGCCCCCCGAGGCGCACAAGGTCGGCCTGGCCCAGGTGGCGGAACTATCGGCCCGCGCCGATGTGCTGCTGCGGGCCCAGGGCCTGACCCAAGGCTCCGTCGGCGCCCGACTCACCGCCTTCGGCAAGGACCCCAGCCAGCTCTATCCGAACACCGACGCCGGCCGCGCCGACCTGCTGGCGCACCTCAACAGCATGATGGAGGCCGTGCGCGCCCAGGCTCCGAAGGTCTTCCGGACCCTGCCCAAGGCGGGAATGGAGATTCGCCGGGTGCCACCGGACATCGAGCTCGGCGCGCCGCGCGGCTACGCCGAGGGGGGAACCCTCGACGGCTCTCGGCCGGGCGCGTTCTACATCAACCTGCGCGACGTCGGCGACTGGCCGAAGTGGTCGCTGAACAGCCTGACCTATCATGAGAGCGTGCCGGGACACCTGTTCCAGGGCGCGGTGCTGCTGGAGGCGCCCGGCGCGCCCCTGCTGCTGAAGACCATGGGTTTCACCGCCTATGGCGAAGGCTGGGGCCTCTATGCGGAACAACTCGCCGACGAGCTCGGCATGTACGACCAGGATCCAGGCGGAAAGATCGGCTACCTGCAGTCCTTCCTCTATCGCGCCGCCCGCATCGTGCTGGACACAGGCATGCACTCCCAGGGCTGGAGCCGCGAGATGGCGGTGGCCTACATGATCGACACCGTCGGCCTGCCGGCAGGCGCCGCCGCCAACGAGATCGACCGCTACGTGGTCTGGCCGGGCCAGGCCTGCGGCTACAAGATCGGTCACACCGAGATCGACCGCCTGCGCACCAAGGCGCGCGCAGCGCTGGGACTCAAGTTCGATCTGCCGGCGTTCCATGATCTCATTTTGCTTGGAGGCGCCATGCCGCTTGCGGTGCTGGAGCGAGTGGTCGACGATTGGGTCGCACAGCAAAGGGCCTGATCCGGGCCCTGGAGAGCCGCTATGAAACGCAATACGTCTTGGCTCTCACTCTCTCTCTCGACATGGCAGATGACCATGGAGGCCCAACAGGTCATTGGCCTGCGCATGGCCAAGCTCGCCTTTGGCGGCGAAGCGGCGGCGACCGAGACCGCTCTCATGTTCTCGGAGAAGGCCGCCTCGGCCCTGACACTCCAATCCGACATGGCGATGGCGTTGATGTCCGGCACCGGACACCTGACCCCGGCTCGCGCCGTCACCCACTACCGCCGAAAGATCCGCGCGAACCGTCGACGCCTGACGCGCTAGACGAAACCAACTTCCGCTGGGAACTCATCCCAGCGCGTGGCACGCTTCCAAACGCGGATATGCGAATGGGGGTTT
>NZ_JANOCX010000074.1:0-4570 GCF_031412415.1 Phenylobacterium sp. | reverse complement strand
GCTGTCGGAACTGGCCGGGTCGATCGGGATGGAAGCCGCCGCGCGCCGATGGCGGCGGGTCCATCAGGCCGTCATTGACTTGGACCGTCGGATCCGGGTGCTGGATCTCCCCTGCGGCTGGGCGCCGCGGCCCGAGCTTTATCTGGCCGGCAGCCGTCTGGATGAGGTCGGCCTTCGAAAGGAAGGCCAGGCCCGCCAGGCAGCGGGACTTCCGTCGGCGTTCCTTGAGGCGGGCGAGGTCGCGGGGCGTTTTGACATCGCGGCTCGGGCCGCGCTCCTGTCGGACGCCGCCTTCGAGGTCGATCCCGTCGCCCTCACCCTGAGTCTTCTGGCGATGGCGCGACGTCGCGGCGCCAGCCTGACCTTTCCGATCAACGTCAGTGACGTCGAACCCCAGGCGCTGGGCGCCCGGCTTCGGTTCGACGGCGGCGGCGAGCTGACGGCGGGGCAGGTGGTGCTGGCCACCGGCTATGAGGCGGCGCGGGCCGATCTCCCGGAGGCCTTCACGCTCGGCTCAAGTTTCGCCATCGCCACGGCGCCGGGGGTCGCGCCGAGATGGGCGCAAAAAGCGATGATCTGGGAGGCGTCGGACCCCTATCTCTATGCCCGGCAGACCGCCGACGGCCGCGTGATCGTGGGGGGAGAGGACGAAGACCTGGTCGATGCGGTGGCGCGCGACGCGATGATCGCAGACAAGGCAACCATCCTGAAGCGCAAGGCCGAACGCATGCTCGACAGCAGGCCGCTCGAGATCGACTGCGCCTGGGCCGCGACCTTTGGATCCTCGCCGGACGGCCTCCCGGCGATCGGCCGCGCGCGGTCAAACCGCAGCCTCTGGCTGGCGAGCGGCTTCGGCGGCAATGGGGTGAGTTTCGCCAGTCTCGCGGCGGATCTGATCTGCGCGGAGCTCTCGGGTGCGCCCGACCCCGGCGCAACGGACTTCGATCCCTACCGGTTCGAGGCCGGCTAGCTCAGCCCGCGGGACCAGCTGCTGACTTGGCTCCGCCGGCGGCGCTTGATGTCGGGGCCGCGCCTGCGACGAGACACCCCGACTGTCGCCGACGGTCGGGTCGCCTTGGGATCAGAGGTCGCGCGCGGCGGCCGGGGTCCCCAAGGAATGTGAGGTGGGACCCTCGTCAACGGTCGCGGCGGCGACACGGATGCGAGCACGCTTCTCGGATTTGGCGCATGGGACGGAACGCCGCGCGGCCTCAGGTTAAGTATTCCTTGGCCAGGTCGCTCTAGGGTCGGTCGTCGGAAAACTTCGCCTGGGGAGTGGATATGCCATCGAGTCCTGCTTGGACCCGCCAGGCCGCGGTCGCCGCTTGTCTGGGCGTCTGCTATGTCCTCAACCTCTGGCTCACCAATGTCCTGCGTGAACTGACCGGCGGCTTCGACACCATATGGACCGCCAACGCCTTCGTGATCGGCGCCGTGCTGCTGCTGCCGCGTCGTTGGGCGCCGGCCTGCCTCGCGGCCGGCTTTTCCTTGCAGGTGGCGGTGATCTTGGCGTTTCAGCACGCCGCTTTCGACGCCGTCGCCTATTCCCTGCTCAACCTGGTCGAGGCCATCGCCGTCGTGGCCCTGGCGCGACGGTTGAACGTGGTGCGGCTGACGACGCCAGCCCGGTTTGCCGTCTTGGTCTTCCTGGTCCTTGCACCGGTGCTGCTGCTGGGCGCGGGTTTGCTGGGCGTCGTGGCCTTTGCGCTGAACGGTGAATTCCCGCTGGCCATGGTTCTGGCCCGGCTGGCCGCGAAATTCCTGGGCATGTCGCTTGTCCTGCCGGCGATCCTGCTGCTCGGGGCTGGGGGCGGGTCGGCGATCATGACGCCGCGGCGCTGGGAAACCCTGGGTGCCTATCTCCTTGCCGCCGGCGTGGCGGCCCTGATCTTCACGCCGGTGGGTCCGATCGCCGTCATGGCGCTGTTCCCGGCGGTGACGCTGCTGGCGGTGCGGACCGGCCCGCGCGTCGTGACCGTGGCGGTGGCGTTGATCTGCGCCGTGTTGCTCGGCCTTGGCGTCACTCGCGGCCCGCCGAGCCTGGTTGGGGACGGCGGCGGTCTGTCCCACGAGGTCAGCCTGGCGCAGGTCTACCTGGCCATGCTCTTCGCCGCGGGTGTTATTCCGGCGCTCATGGCGACCCATCAGCAGCGCCTTAGGCGCCTTCTGCTTCGCCGGTCGCTCGGAGACCGGCGCGCGCGCGCGCGGGCCGAAGCGGCCTCGGTGGCCAAGACGAGTTTTCTGGCCACCATGAGTCATGAGATCCGCACGCCGCTGAACGCGATCCTGGGCTTCGCCCAGGTGCTGGATCGCAAGGCCGATTTCAGCGCCGAGAGCCGCCACCAAGTCGGCTTGATCCGCCGCTCCGGCGAAGCGCTGTTGAGCGTCGTCAACGACATCCTCGACTTCTCGAAGGTCGAGGCCGGGCGGATCGAGCTCGACCCGAGAGCGGTGGACATCGCCGGCGTGTGTCGCGACGCGCTGGGGATCGTGGCCGAAAGCGCCGAGCGCAAGGGCTTGAATCTCACGATGTCGGTCGAAGGGGATCTCGCGGCCGCCTACGTCGTGGACGACCATAGGTTGTGCCAAGTCCTGCTCAACTTCCTCAACAACGCGGTCAAATTCACCGACACGGGCGACGTCGTCCTTTCGCTGTCCGTCGCGCCAGGGGACGAACTCGACCGCCTGCGGATCGCGATCACCGACACCGGGCCCGGCATACCGGCGCAGGCGCAGACGAGCCTCTTCCAGCGCTTCAGCCAAGTCGACAACACCGTCAGCCGCAACCACGGCGGGACAGGCCTGGGTCTGGCGATCTGCAAGGGTCTGATCGAGGCCATGGGCGGCCGGGTCGGCGTCGCCTCCAAGGTCGGCCAGGGCTCCACCTTCTGGCTTGAAATCCGTCTCGCCCGGGGCGCTCCGGCGGTGTCGGCCGAGGCGGAGGCTAGGGAGGCCGACGCGGTCGGCGCCCATATCCTGCTGGTCGACGACCATCCGATGAACCGCGAGCTGGGCGTCACCCTGCTCAACCTGCTCGGATGCACGGTCGACGTGGCCTGCGACGGCCTTGAGGCGATCAAGGCGGCGGAAACCTGTCGTTACGACGCTATCCTGATGGACGTCCACATGCCGGGCCTGGATGGCCTGGCCGCCACGCGCGCCATCCGGCGCCTGCCGAGCGCCGCGGCGTCGACGCCGATCATCGCCATGAGCGCCGACGTGCTGCCCGAGCAACTCGCGCGGATGAAGCAGGCCGGGATGATCGATAGCGTGGAGAAGCCGGTGAGTATCGCCGACCTTCACGCTTGCCTGGGACGTTGGGTGGGGCGTGACGCCGCCGGCGCGGAAATCGCGGCGTGATCCTGTCGACCTGACTCCGGCTCATCGCGTGGCGAGGAAGGCGTAGCGATTGACGCTGAAGAAGAACTCATCGCGGGCGATCAGTTCATCCTGGTCGCGACGCCAGGCCACAACCTCATCGGCGTCGAGGCCGAAGCGATCGGCGTTCGTGCGCGCGTAGTCGTGGATCGTGCGCATCATGCCGCCAGCGTAGCTGACCGACTGCCAGCGCGGCGACAGCATAGGCACGATCTCCACGCGCCGGACCTCGAAACCGGCTTGCCGCAGGAGCGGCCCCAGCTTCGCGGGCAGGTGAGGGTCGGCGAGATGGCCGTCCCAGCAGGCGAGCACCCGATCCATGCGGGCGGGGTCGGACGCGTGCCAGACGAGGCTGCGCCAGTCGGTGTCGAGGATCAGCGCGCGGCCGCCAGGTCGCAGCACCCGATGAAGTTCGACAAGGGCCTGCTTTATGTCGGGAACATATTCATAGACCTGGGTCGCGACGGCCGCGTCGAAGGCTTCATCCGGGAGGTCCAGCCCGCCGGCGTCCCCCTGTCGGACGGAGGCCTGGGGCAGGTCGGCCAGCCTTCGCTCGGCCGCCGCCACCATCGCCGGGGCGTTGTCGAGACCCACCATTCGACCGGCCGGTCCCACCAAACGCGCGATGTCATGGGCCAGCAGCCCGGGCCCGACGCCGATATCCAGGATCTGTTCGCCCGCGCGAGGCGCGAGCAGGTCGATGACGCGGGCCCGTTGGGCGACGACATCGGGCGACAGATAGATGGCCTCAAGCGAACGGGCGGCGGCCTCGTCGAAGGTCAACTGGCTCATGCTGTGGGTCCTGGCGGCGAAGGAAGGATTCTAGCGGACGGCCGGCCTCGCGATCCACCGATTAGAACCTGGCGTCCGGAGGCTTGGCTTCGTCTGGCAGTGGGTTGTCCCCAGCGCCGATGGACCGGAGCGCCTGCGGCTCCGCGAGCCAAGCTGGCGCCTAGATCGAGAGGTCTTGACGACGAGGGTCAGATTCGCGTTGAGACATGCGACGTCGTCCTTGGAGGAAGAGCCTCGCCGCCGAAAAAGTGTGCGAGCCTTAAGGACGCGCAGGCCGGTTTCCGCCCTGCGACCGCGTGCGGCTAGGTCTGTCAGCGGCCGCGAGTAAACGGGTAGATCACCGCCACGACGGCGATCACCAACCGGTTCATTTCTTCGCGGCTTGAGCGAGCATCCGGGC
>NZ_JANOCX010000073.1:0-13807 GCF_031412415.1 Phenylobacterium sp. | reverse complement strand
CAGCCGCCGGGGCTTCCGCCGCGGTGGTCTCCGGTTCGGCCGCGGCCGGGGCCTCAGCCGAGACCGGGGCCGGTTCAGCAGCGACCGGGGCCGGGGCGGCGGCGGCGGGCGCGGCCATCTCGGCTTCGGTCACGACCGGTTCCGGGGTCAGCTCACGGGCCAGGGTCGGCTCGATGGGGGCCACGGAGGCGCCCAGGTCCACACCGGCGGCCGATTGGCCGGCGGCCAGACCGTCGAGGACCGAGTCGGCCATCAGGTCGCAATAGAGCTGGATGGCGCGCGCGGCGTCATCATTGCCCGGGATCGGATAGGTGATGCCGTCCGGATTGCAGTTGGTGTCCAGGATGGCGATGACCGGGATGTTGAGCTTGCGGGCTTCCTGGATCGCGATCGCTTCCTTGTTGGTGTCGATCACGAACATCAGGTCGGGGATGCCGCCCATGTCCTTGATCCCGCCAAGGCTCAGCTCCAGCTTGTCCCGCTCGCGGGTCATCTGCAGCAGTTCCTTCTTGGAACGACCGGCCGCGCCATCGCCTTCCAGCAGGCCTTCCAGCTCGCGCAGGCGGGCGATGGAGCCCGACACGGTGCGCCAGTTGGTGAGCGTGCCGCCCAGCCAGCGGTGGTTCACGTAATACTGGGCCGAACGCTTGGCGGCCACGGCGACGGGCTCGGAGGCCTGACGCTTCGTGCCGACGAACAGCACGCGACCGCCGGAGGCGGCGACTTCGCGCACCTTCACCAGAGCCTGGTGCAGCAGCGGGATCGACTGGCTGAGATCGATGATGTGGATGTTCGACCGCGAACCGAAGATGTAGCGGTCCATCTTCGGATTCCAGCGGTGGGTCTGGTGACCGAAGTGCGCGCCAGCTTCTAGCAGCTGACGCATGGAGAATTCAGGAAGCGCCATACGCTTTTAAGTCCTTTTTCCGGTTAACCGCCGCAGACAAACCCCCCGAGTGGAGGACCGGAATGGATATGGCGGGATGTCTCCCCGCACATCGCCAAACGCCTGCGTGTGGAATGAGGCGGGGAAATAGGGGTTCGCGGCGAAAATAGCAAGCTCCCCGCGCGGCCTCACCGGATAGGCGGCGAACCGTCCACCTGTTCCAGAATGTCCCACGGTGCGTCGTAAGGCACTTGTTCACGCTTGACTCGTAGAGGATCGCATCACACCTCTGGGTAGATCGGAGATCCTAGATGAAACTCATCATGGCGTTCGGCGTCGGCGCCGCCCTGCTCGCTTCCGCGGCCTCCGCCGCTCCGGCCAACTCGCCCTACGGCGGCTACCGTGCGCCGCAGCCGACCTACGGCAGGATGGCGCCCATCGCGAAGACCGCGCCCATCTATTCCCCGAAGGCGCCCGACCCGAACCGCTTCAAACCGTATCAGGGCACGTCGACCTATTCGAACCGCGGCGGCGTGAACGCCTATCCGGCCCCGGCCAAACCCAAGGGCTATCTCAGCCCGTACGGAAAATGACCTAGAGGTCTTCGACGAAGACGACACCTGGCGAGGTCTTCAGGGCGCCTCGCACGGCGCCGTCCAGGGTGAAGCGGCCCGGCAGCTTCACCTCGACCTCGCGGCCCCCCTCGACGCCGGCCACCAGGATGATCTCGCCGCCTCGCGGGTTCACCGAACTCTCCAGACGCTTCTTCAGCGCATCGATCTCGGCGCTGCGGGGGGCGAGGTGGACCCGCAAGCCGGCCACGGCGTTCTCGATCGCCTTCTCCACCGGCTCGGCGTCATCGCCGAAGAACCGCACCTCGCCGTCCTTGGCCTTGGCGCGGACCTTGATGGCTACCGCCTTGCCGGGCTCCAGCAGATCACGGCACCGACGCAGGGCTTCTGGCGGGAACAGCACTTCGTACTCCCCCGTGGGATCGGAAAGCGTCACGAAGGCGAACTTCTCGCCTGACGACTGCGAGGCCCGCTCCTGCTTCCGGCGCACCACGCCGGCCATGCGAAAGGCCTCGGCGCCCGCCTCGGCCTTAGGGATGACGTCAGCCAGCAGATCGGTGCGCCGTCGCCGCAGAGCCTCGACCATGTCGTCCAGCGGATGACCCGACAGATAGAAGCCGACGGCGGCCAGTTCCTCGTCCAGACGCTCGGTCGGCGTCCAGGGATCGCGCTTGGGCATCTTCTTCTTCTGGGCCTCGACCTGGAAGTCGCCGCCGGCGAAGAAATCCTGCTGGTCGGAGTTGCGCTGAGCGGCCACGGTCTGGCCGAACGAGACGAGGAAGTCGGCGGCGCAGAACACCTGGGCGCGATTGGGGTGGATCGCGTCGAACGCCCCCGCCCTGGCCAGGGTCTCGAACGCCCGCTTGTTCACCTGGCGCGGATCGACCCGCTCCACGAAATCGAAAATGTCCACGAACGGTCCGCCTTCATTGCGGACGGCGACCACATGCTCCATGGCCTGCAGGCCGACGTTGCGGATGCCGCCGAGCGCATAAAGCACCTCGCCGTTCTCCACCTCGAAATCGGACCCTGAGCGGTTCACATCGGGGGCGTGGACCTTCACCCCGAAGCGCTTGGCGTCCTGATAGAAGACCGCCAGTTTTTCCGTGTTGGAGATGTCGAGGCTCATCGAGGCGGCGAAGAACTCGGCCGGCGTATTGGCCTTGAGCCAGGCCGTCTGGTAGCCGATGAGCGCATACGGGGCGGCGTGGGACTTGTTGAACCCGTAGCCGGAGAACTTGGCCATCAGTTCGAACAGGGTCTCGGCGAGGCTTTCGGGAACCCCCCGTTCCGCGGCGCCGCTGGCGAAGCGGGCCCGCTGCTTGTCCATCTCCTCCTTCTTCTTCTTGCCCATGGCGCGTCGAAGGAGGTCGGCTTCCCCCAGGCTATAGCCCGCCATGATGCGGGCGATGTTCATCACCTGCTCCTGGTAGACGATGACCCCGTAGGTGTCGGTCAGCACCGGTTCCAGCAGCGGGTGATAGACGTTTAGCGGCTTGCGGCCGGCCTTGGTGTCAACATAGGCCGGGATGGAATCCATGGGCCCTGGCCGGTAGAGCGAGATCAGGGCGGTGACCTCCTCCAGCGAGTTGGGCCGGAGCTGGCGCAGGGTGTCGCGCATGCCCTGCCCTTCCAACTGGAACACGCCCACCGTCTGGCCCGAAGCCATCAGCTCGTAGGACTTGGCGTCGTCCAGCGGTAGCTTCTCAAGCTGGAAATCCGCGCCGCGCTTGGCCAGGTGCTTCAACGCCCGATCAATCACGGTCAGGGTCTTCAGGCCCAGGAAATCGGACTTCACGAGGCCGGCGCTCTCGACCCACTTCATGTTGAACTGGGTGGCCGGCAGCTCCGAGCGCGGGTCGCGATACAGCGGCGAGAGCTGCGTCAGCGGACGGTCGCTGATCACCACGCCGGCGGCGTGGGTCGAGGCGTTGCGATAAAGGCCTTCCAGCTGCAGCGCCACGTCCAGGAGTTGGGCGACCGCCTCGTCGTCCTCCTTGGCCTGGCGCAGCCGCGGCTCGATCTCGATGGCCTTGGCCAGGGTGACGGGATTGGCCGGGTTGGCCGGCACCATCTTGGCCAGTCGGTCTACCTGACCCAATGGCAATTGCAGGACACGTCCAACGTCGCGCAGCACCGCGCGCGCCTGCAGGGTGCCGAAGGTGATGATCTGCGCCACCCGGTCACGGCCGTAACGCTGCTGCACATAGCCGATCACCTCTTCCCGCCGCTCCTGGCAGAAGTCGATGTCGAAGTCGGGCATGGAGACCCGCTCGGGGTTGAGGAACCGCTCGAAGATCAGGCCGTAGCGGATCGGATCCAGGCCGGTGATCAGCAGCGACCAGGCGACCAGCGAGCCGGCCCCCGAGCCCCGCCCGGGTCCGACTGGAATGCCTTGGGCCACCGCCCATTTCATGAAGTCCGAAACGATCAGGAAGTAGCCCGAGAAGCCCATCGACTGGATGACGCCGATCTCACGGTCCAACCTGTCCCAGTAGACGCTCTCATCCTGCGACAGGCTGTGGCCGATCAGGCGCTTGCGCAGCCCCTCACGGGCCTGTTCGGCCAGTTCCTCGTCCTCGGTCCGGCCGCCCGTGGTCGGGAACCGCGGCAGGATCGGATCGCGCTTGGCCACGGTGAAGGCGCAACGCCGGGCGATGTCGACGGCGTTGTCGCAGGCCTCCGGCAGATCGGCGAACAGAGCGCGCATGGTCTGGGCGCTCTTGAAATAGTGCTCGGGCGTGACGCGCCGACGCTCTTCCTGGCTGATGAAGGCGCCGTCGGCGATGCACAACAACGCCTCGTGGGCGGCGTACATCTCGGCCTTGGCGAAATAGACGTCGTTGGTGGCCACCAGCGGGACGTCATTCTCGTAGGCGAACGCCACGAGTTCGGGCTCAGCCGCGGCCTGGGCGGACATGCCATGGCGCTGAAGCTCCACATAGAACCGGTCGCCGAACACCCGCGCCATCTCGGTCAGGGCGGCCCTACCTTCTTCGCCCTTGCCCTGGGCGAAGAGCGGATCGATGGGACCGTCGACCCCGCCCGAAAGCAGGATCAGCCCCTCCGCATGCCGCGTCACCATCTCCCAGGAAACCGACACGTCCTCGGTTCCGTCCGCCTCCAGATAGGCGGCCGACGACAGCTCGCTGAGATTGAGATAGCCCCGCTCGCTCTGCGCCAGCAGCAGGATGGTGGGAACCTTGGCCCAACGCTCGGTCAGGCCGCCACCGATACCGGTCACCGGCAGGGCGCAACCGATGATCGGCTGGACCCCCGCTTCCTTCGTCAGGACGGAGAACTCGAGGGCGCCGAACAGGTTGGCCCGGTCGGCCAGGGCCACGGCCGGCATCTCGGCCTTGGCCGCCATTTCGCCGATCTTCTCGGCCTTGATCGCGCCTTCCAGCAGGGAATAGGCGGAGCGGACCCGCAGGTGGACGAAACCCTCGCTCACCGCGTCGCTCACCCGTAACCCTCCGCTGCTAGGCCGCCAGTTGGGCCACGGCGCACATCATCCAGACAAACCCCGCCACCGACACAAAGGCCAGCGATTCCCGAGCCAAGCGAACCATTTGCGTCGTCCTCGTTGTGGATGTTCTGTGAATGTTCTTATTCTTGTTTTGTTCTCCTCCGTCAAGAGGCATCTGAAGCGGCAGCCGGGGGTCACCCCTTCGGCTGTTCTTCCAGCTTCCCGTCCTTCACCGCCACGACGCGGTCCATGTGGCGGGCAAGTTCCAGGTTATGGGTGGCGACCAAGGCGGCCACGCCGGTCTTGCGGGCCAAGGCGTAGAGGCTCTCGAACACCGCCGTCGAGGTGGCCGGGTCGAGGTTTCCAGTGGGCTCGTCGGCCAGCAGAAGGCGGGGGGAATTGGCCAGGGCGCGCGCGACCGCCACCCGCTGCTGCTCGCCGCCCGACATCTGAGCCGGCTGGTGGTCCACGCGATCGCCGAGGCCAAGGCCGGTGAGAAGTTCCAACGCCCGCGCCCGTGCGACCTTGCGCGAGCGACCGGCGATCATCTGCGGCAGGGCCACATTGTCGAGGGCGGTGAACTCCGCCAGCAGGTGGTGGGCCTGGTAGACGAAGCCGATCGCGCCCAGCCGCACGCGGGTGCGCTGACGGTCGCTCAGATCCGAACAGTCGCGGCCGTCGATGCGGATCTGTCCGGCGTCCGGATGTTCCAGCAAACCCGCCGCATGCAGCAGCGACGACTTGCCCGAACCGGACGGTCCGATCAGGCCGACGATTTCGCCAGGCCTGACCTCGAGGTCGGCGCCATCCAGCACCGTCAGCACGCGGTCGCCGCTCTTGTAGGTGCGCTTCAGGCCACGGATGGAGAGGATGGCGTCACTCATAGCGAAGCGCCTCCACCGGATCGAGACGCGAGGCGCGCCAGGCGGGCGGCAGGGTCGCCAGGAACGACATGGCCAGCGCCCAGAAGGTGATCACGCCCACCTCGCCCCAGTCGATCTTGGCGGGAATGCGGCTGAGGAAATAGATGTCGGACGAGAAGACCTGCGCGCCGGTGACCCATTCCACCGCCTGCTGGATCTCGCCGATGAAGATGCAGAACAGCGAGCCGATCAGCAAACCCGCGAGGGTGCCCAGCACGCCCACGGCGGCCCCGGCCATGAAGAAGATGCGCAAGATCGACCCTTGCCCCGCGCCCATGGTCCGCAGGATGGCGATGTCGCGGCCCTTGTTCTTCACAAGCATGACCAATCCGGAGATGATGTTCATGGCGGCGATGGCCACCAGCATCATCAGGATCAGGCGCATGACGTTGCGCTCGACCTTCAAGGCCCCCCAGTAGGACGCGTTCTTCTCCGTCCAGTCGGTCAGCAGGGCCGCGGGACCCGCCACCCTGGCCAGTTCGGGCTTCATGGCGACCGCTTCGTCGGGGTCCTCCAGCTTGATCTCGACATAGTCGAGGCCCGTCTCGCGACCGAAGAACAGCTGGGCCTGTTCCAACGGCATGTAGATGAAGGCCTGATCGTACTCGCTCATGCCGACCGTGAAGGTGCCCGCCACGGTGTAGGTCTTTCGCAGCGGCGTGCCGCCGAAAGCCGTTGCCCCGCCGGTGGGCGACACCAGGCTGACCGGATCGCCGGGCTCGACGCCCAGGGTCTGAGCCAGGCGGTCGCCGACCAGGATCAGGTCGCCGCCATATTCGCCCTCGCCGAACCCAGCCATCGTCCCGCGGGTGATGTTGGTGGACACCAGCTTGGTGGCCTTGAGATCCTTGGGCGTGATGCCGCGCACGATGGCGCCGCTGATCTGCCCATTGCCCAAGGCCATGGCCTGGGCCTCCACGACGGGTGTCACTTGAATCACGCCGGGCATTTTGCCGATCCGGCCGATCATGGCGTCGCGATCGGGCGAGTTCAGGACGCCGCCGGCGACATAGAGGTGGCCGGAGAAGCCGAGGATCCGCGACAGCAGCTCGGTGCGGAACCCGTTCATCACGCTCATCACGATGATCAGCACGGCCACCGCCAGCATGATGCCCACGAACGAGATGATCGAGATCAGCGCCACCCCGCCCTGGCTGCGCTTGGCGCGCAGGTAGCGCGCGGCCACGGCGCGCTCCCACTGGCCGAAGGGCGGCGCGCGGCCATTGGTGCTGGCGGTCATGCTCATCAGTCGGAATCGCCCCGGGTCGAGCTGGATCAACGGCCCTGTTAGCCGTTGGTTCGCCAGCTAGGCAATGAAAGCCGCGAAAAGAAGGCCGCCCAGGGAGGTGGGCGGCCTTCAGTCGTTCGGGGAAAACGCCACAGTGGTTCCTAAGAGCCGCCCGTGTCTGTCACCAGGGATAGCCGCGATCCGGCCGCCAGCCCCGCGCTGACACACTCCCCAGATGGGGTTTGCGCGATCTGCACAAAAACTGAGCGGCTGGCGGAAGCGGTGCGCCACGCCATTGGGCGCCTAGCTCCAGTTTGAGGGCAGCGGCGGCAGGGTGATCAGGTCGAACTTCAGCACGAGGAACAGGATCGTCCACAGGACGGCCGCGACCCACGTGGTGGTGATGAACTTCTTCTTCAGCTTGGGATCCACTGGCGCGCCGGGATCACCGCCGTCACCCTTGTCGATACCGGCCTCGGAATGGCTCACGGTGCCGAGCGGTAGCACGGCGAACAGCACCGTCCACCAGATGGTCAGGAAGATCGCGATATTGGCGGCGACGCCCATCAGTGCGGGTCCTTCGGGGTTTCCATCAACTCGACCAAGACGCCGCCCATGTTCTTGGGGTGGATGAAGATGACGGGGACCCCGTGCGCGCCTATGCGCGGCTTGCCGTCGTTGAGCACCGTGGCGCCCTTGGCGGCCATGTCGTCGCGCGCGACGATGATGTCGGGCACCTCGAAGCAGACATGATGCTGCCCACCCTTGGGGTTCTTCGCCAGGAAGGCGTGGATCGGTGAGGCCGCGCCATAGGGTTCGATCAGTTCGATCTGGCTGTTGGGCAGGTCGACGAAACAGACATAGACCCCCTGCTCTTCCAGCACCTTGGTCTCGCTGACCTGGGTGGCGCCCAGCATGTCGCGATACATGGCGACGGACTCGGCGATGGAGGGGGTCGCGACCCCGACGTGGTTCAGTCTTCCGATCATGGAGTTCGTATAGACCGGTCAGCGACGGCGCGCGAGATCACCTTGCGGCGCCCTAGACCCGAAGCACCGTGGTCTCGACCACGGGCCGGCGGCCCCAGATGCGTTGGCTGGCCTTCTTCACGGCCCGTGACAACGCCATCTCGACCTCGGCGTCGATCTCGCGGGCGTCGCCCTTGAGCTTGCCGAAGGCGGTCTCGGCGTCCTCGGCCAGGTCGTCCAAGACCTCATCCATCGGATAGTCTTCGTCGGCGGGCAGCCCCAGGGCCTTTATCCTTGGACCCGAGACGATCTTGCCGCGCCCGTCCAGCACCACGGCCACCGACAGCACGCCGTTGAACGCCGCGTGCCGGCGTTCGCGCAGGGCGTCGCCGTTCTCCGGAGTCAGGACGCCCGCGTCCACATATATGCGGCCGGCGGGAACCTCGTCGATGATCTCGGCGCGGCCCGGCGCCAGGCGCACCATGTCACCATTGCGCGGGGCAACCGTCTGTTTGACCTGCAGATCGCGGGCGAAGGCGGCGTGCTCCAGCAGGTGACGACGCTCGCCATGCGTCGGGACCGCGATCTCCGGTCGGGCCCAGGCGTACATCCGGGCCAGCTCGTCACGGCAGGGGTGGCCGGAAACGTGGATGCCCGGGTGGTCGCGCTCGGTGTAGAGCCGCACGCCACGGTCAGCGAGGCGGTTCTGCAGGTTGCGGATCGGCACCTCGTTGCCCGGAATGACCCGCGAGGAGAAGACGCAGGAGTCGCCTGCCCCCAGCTTCACATGGCTGTGGGAGCCGTCGGCGATTCGCGACAACGCCGCGCGGGCTTCGCCCTGACTGCCGGTGCAGAGATAAAGGATCTGGTTGTCGGAGAAGTGGCGCGCCTCGGCGTCACTGACGAACTCCTTGATGTCGGAAAACAGACCGACGGACTTAGCCGCAGCCGCCATCCTGTGCATCGAGCGGCCCACCAGGCAGACGCGCCGGCCATTGGCCTCGGCCGCCCGGATGATGGAGTCCATCCGCGCCACGTTGGAGGCGAAGCAGGCCACGGCGACCTTGCCCGTCAGGCCAGAGACCAGCTTGGCCATGGCGTCGCGGACGTCGGCTTCCGACCCCGCCTCGCCGTCGACGAAGACATTGGTGGAGTCGCAGACCATGGCGAGGACGCCTTCGTCCCCAAGTTTCCGGATCGCGCCCTCGTCGGTCACCGAGCCCAGCACCGGATCGGGATCGATCTTCCAGTCGCCGGTGTGCAGGATCGTGCCCAGCGGCGTGCGGATCGCCAGACCGTTGGGCTCCGGGATCGAGTGGGTGAGCGTGATCAAGTCGATCTCGAAGGGACCCAGTTTCACCGTGCCGCCCAGCGGCACCTCGGTGATCACCGCGTCGGCCGCGTCCTCGTTCTCGCGCAGCTTCTCGCGCAGCAGGAAGGCGGTGAACGGTGTGGCGTACAGCGGCGCGCGCAGGCGCGGCCACAGCCAGGCCACGGCGCCGATGTGGTCTTCGTGGGCATGGGTCAGCACGATGCCCAGGATGTCCTTGGCGTGGGCTTCGATGAACTCCGGGTCGGGCAGGATGATTTCCACGCCGGGCGTGGTCTGGTCGCCGAAGGTGACGCCCAGGTCGACCACGATCCACTTCCGCGCATGCGGGGGCCCGTAGCCGTAGAGGTTGAAGTTCATGCCGATCTCGTTCGAGCCGCCCAGCGGCAGGAAAACGAGTTCGTCGGTGGGTTTTACTTTGATCATTACGTCCTTGCCGCCGTGTTTCGGCGGTGAATTTCGAGAAGGCCCCGGATCGTCAGATCCGGGTCGAAGTGGTCGATGGCCAGTGTCGCGCCGTGAAACAACGAGGCGACGCCGCCGGTGGCGACCACGGTCATGGGTTCGGCGCGCTCGGCCTTGATACGAGCGATCAGGCCCTCGATCAGCGCCACATAGCCCCAGAAGACCCCAGATTGCATGGCGCCGACGGTGTCCTTGCCGACCACCTGTTGGGGCTTCTGGATCGCCACGCGCGGCAGTTTCGCCGCCGCGGTGTGCAACGCCTCCATAGATAGGTTGATGCCAGGCGCGATCACACCCCCCTCGAACCCACCATCGGCGGCTATCACGTCGAAGGTGGTGGCGGTGCCGCTGTCGATGACGAT
Organism: Phenylobacterium sp.; assembly: GCF_031412415.1. Taxonomy (GTDB): domain Bacteria; phylum Pseudomonadota; class Alphaproteobacteria; order Caulobacterales; family Caulobacteraceae; genus Phenylobacterium. The sequence continues at coordinate 3,604 of NZ_JANOCX010000073.1, read as the reverse complement.
CAGGGCGCCGGGATAGACGATGTGGGCGCCGAGCGCATTCACCAGCCGGTCGGCCCCAGCCTCGGACGGCTTGTCGATGCGCACCTCGATCCCCAGCTCGGCGTTCTCGCCGATCACCAGGGGTTCGACGTGCAGATAGCGCCGCGCCAAGTTGCGTAGGTTGAAGATCGACTGTGGCACCACGCTCGAGATGATCGCCGCGTCCAGCACGCCGAACTGCAGACCCGCCATGTTCAGAAGCTGCGACAGCCACACGGCGTATTCGTCGGCGGTGCGGCTGGCGTCGGTGGCCGCGCGCCACTGGGATCCAGGTCTGACCGTCATGGACGGCGAACAGTGTGTTGGTGTTGCCCTGCTCGATGGCCAGCAGCATGGCTCAAGCCCCTCCGAAAAAGACGTCGCCGGCGGTTATGCGCAAGATCGCGCCGTCGTCCAGCTTCAGGCGCAGGGCGCCGTCGTCGTCGAGACCGAGCGCGGTCCCCTTGATGGTCTGGTTGGGCAGGCGCGCCTCGCAGGGCTCGCCCAACCCGTGGGCGTTGGCCGTCCAGCCCTTGGCGACCGGGGCGAAGCCCTCTCGGTCCCAGGTCGCGCGCCAGTGTTCGAAGCGGCTGGCCAGCACCTCCAGGGCGTCAAGTGGCGCGGGTGGCGGCACGGTCATGTGATCAGCCAAGGCGGTGGCCGGACGTTCCACATCCTGCGGGGCGTGGGCCAGGTTCACGCCGATCCCGACCGCGAGCCACAGGGCGCCGTCGGGCCGCGTCCCTGACTCGACAAGGATGCCGACGGCCTTGCGCCCATGCACCAGCACATCGTTGGGCCATTTCAGCTTGGCCGCGCCGACGCCAAGGCAGGTCTCGGCCAGATCGGCGGCCGCGAGCGCGGCCACGAAGGATATCTGGGCGGCTTCGCCAGCCGTCTTGTCGGTGGTCAGCAGCAAGGTGGCGGCGAGATTGCCGCTGGCCGTCTGCCAAGCCCGACCGCGTCGGCCGCGCCCGGCGTTCTGGCGCAGGGCGGTGATCCAGACCGGACCGCCCTCGCCTGCCTCAGCGCGACGACGGGCCTCGGCATTGGTGGAATCCAGTTCGTCGTAGGCTTCAATCGGCGGGTGGCTCGCCACCTAGCTCAGGCCGAAGGCCGCGGCGGCGGCGTGCGCCAGCGGATCGATGAAGACCAGCGCCCCCAGCACCAGCGGGAAGGTGAACAGGGCCGCGCCGTAGGCGATCGCGCGAGCCTCGCCGGGGATGGCGTCGGTCTGGCCGGGCGCCGTGTCGAACCACATGGTCTTGATCAGGCGCAGATAATAGAAGGCCGCCACCACGCTGCCGACCAGGCCCAATACCGCGGCGATCTGGATCATGGGCTCCTGCACGTTGATCGCGGCCTTGAAGACGTAGAACTTCGCCCAGAAGCCGGAGAACGGCGGCAGGCCGAGCGCCGACAGCGAGAAGGCGGTCATGGCCAGCGCCATGCCGGGCCGCTGTTTGAACAGGCCGGCCATGTCGTCGATGGTCTCCATCGGCGTTCCGGCGCGGTTGAGCGCGGTCAGGCAGGCGAAGAAGCCCGTCACGTCGACCATGTAGAGCACCATGAACACCAGCATGGCCTGGACGCCCTCGGCGTTGCCGGAGGCTAGGCCCAGGATCGCGTAGCCGACATTGGCGATGGAGGAATAGGCCCAGAGGCGCTTGAGGTTGTTCTGGGCCAGGCCCGCGAAGGCGCCCACGAAGATCGAGAACAGCGCGATGACCACCAGGACCTGGCGCCACTGGTCGATCGCGCCGGGGAAGCCCTCGGTCAGCACCCGGGCTAAGAGCACCATGGCCGCCAACTTGGGCGCCGCGGCGAAGAACGCGACGATGGGGGTGGGCGCGCCCTCGTAGACGTCGGGCGTCCACATGTGGAATGGCGCGGCGGAGACCTTGAAGGCCAGGCCGCAGATCAGGAAGATCAGGCCGAACAGCACGCCGGTGTTGGCGCCCGACATCACCGCCAGCGCGATCTCGTCGAACCGGGTGGAGCCCGCGAAGCCGTAGATCAGCGAGGCGCCGTAGAGCAGCAGACCCGAGGACAGGGCGCCGAGGACGAAGTACTTCAGGCCCGCTTCCGAAGCCTTGGCGTTGTCGCGGTGCATGGCGGCCAGGACGTAGAGCGCCAGGGATTGCAGCTCGACGCCGATATAGAGCGAGATCAGGTCGCCGGCCGAGGCCATCATGCCCATGCCCAGCGCCGCCAGCAGGATCAGGACCGGGAACTCGAAGTTTCGCACGGCCTGGCGCTCGAACCACTTCTGGCCCAGCGGCAGGGCCACGGCGCTGGCTGCGTAGATCGCCACCTTGGCGAAGGCCGAGGCCTGGTCGGAGACCATGCCGCCGGCGAACCCACGGCCGATCGGACCCACCGCTGCGGCCCAGGCGGCCGCGGCGAGCGCGCCGATGGCCGCGATCATCAGGAGGCCCGTGGACTTGGGCGCATAGGCGCCGACCACCAGCAGCAGCAGGGCGGCGCCGGCGAGGATCAGTTCGGGCAGGGCAAGCGCGAGATCGGTCGAGAAGGTCATGGCTCTAAGGGGTCCCTCACCCGCCGATGGCCGCGCGATAGATCGCGGCGAGGTTGTCGACCGAGGCTTGGGTCAGATCGAGGACGGCGGCCGGATAGACGCCGAGGTACAGGGTGGACGCGATCAGCGGGGCGAAGATCGCCACTTCTCGCCAATCGAGATCGGTGATGTCGGCCAGCTTCGGATTGGTGATCTCACCGAAGATGACCCGGCGGTAGAGGCTGAGCGCATAGACCGCCGAGAAGATCACGCCGGTGGCGGCCACGACCGCCGTCCAGGTCGAGACCTGGTAGACGCCGACCATGGTGGTGATCTCACCGATGAAGCCCGAGGTGCCCGGCAGGCCGACATTGCCCATGGTGAACAGCATGAAGGTCGCCGCGTACCAGGGCATGCGATGCACGAGGCCGCCATAGAAGGCGATCTCGCGGGTGTGCATGCGGTCATAAACGACGCCGACGCAGAGGAAGAGCGCGCCGGAGATCACGCCGTGGCTCAGCATCTGGAAGATCGCCCCCTGGATGCCCAGCGCATTGCCCGCGAAGATGCCCATCGTCACGAAGCCCATGTGGGCCACCGACGAATAGGCGATCAGCTTCTTGATGTCGGTCTGACGGAAGGCCACCAGGGAGGTGTAGATGATGGCGATGACGCTGAGGGCGAAGACCAGCGGGGTGAAGAACTCCGAGGCCTGGGGGAACATCGGCAGGCTGAAGCGCAGGAAGCCGTAGCCCCCCATCTTCAGCAGGATGCCGGCCAGGATCACCGAACCCGCCGTGGGCGCCTCGACGTGGGCGTCGGGCAGCCAGGTGTGGACCGGCCACATCGGCATCTTCACCGCGAAGGAGGCGAAGAAGGCCAGCCACAGCCAAGTCTGCAGGGCGGGGTCGAACTTGTAGACCATCAACTCGGGGATCGAGGAGGTCCCGGCGATGCCGATCATGCCGAGGATGGCCGCCAGCATCAGGACGGTTCCCAGCAGGGTGTAGAGGAAGAACTTGAAGGCCGCGTAGACCCGGCGCTTGCCGCCCCAGATGCCGTTGATCA
>NZ_JANOCX010000072.1:0-4621 GCF_031412415.1 Phenylobacterium sp. | reverse complement strand
CTGCTGAAGGACAAGGCGGAGCTTCTCGTCACGACGGAGGAACTGCTGAGCCAGAAACAGGTGATGCTGCAGGAGATGGAGCACCGTGTCGCCAACAGCCTGCAGATCATCGCGTCTATCCTGCTGCTCAAGGCTAAGGCGGTGACATCCGACGAAAGCCGGGAACACCTCCGTGACGCCCATGAACGCGTAATGTCCGTCGCCGCAGTCCAAGGCCACCTCCACGCGACTGATGGCGTGGAACAGATTGCAATGGGTCCCTACCTGTCCAAGCTATGCGGAAGCCTCGGCTCGTCGATGATCGGAGGCAGCCACCCGCCTATTCTGGAGGTTATCGCCGACGATGGGTTGATCGGCTCAAGCGAGGCGGTGAGCCTCGGCCTCATCGTGACGGAGCTTGTGATCAATGCCCTCAAATATGCTTTCCCGATCGCAAGATCTGATGCGCGCGTGGTGGTGACCTACGAGAGCCAAGGAGTCGCTTGGAGACTAAGAGTAGCGGACAATGGCGTCGGCAAACTTAGCGGAGCGCCGCCAAGCCAAGGAGGTCTCGGAAGCGTCATTGTGGCTTCCCTGGTGAAGCAGCTTGGTGGGCATTTGGAGATCAACCCCGGTCCTCCCGGAATGAGCGTTTCGGTTTTTTCCGCTGCTTTTGCTTCCAGGTTTGTAGAAGCAGCCTGACGGTTTTGTCCGCTTTCCACCCATAGCCGACGCGAGCCCGGGCGCCTGGGAACCTGGCGCTGGAGGCCTCCTGCGCGAGGCGTTCGCCTATGGAACCTGGGCGTTGGACGCCATCATGTCGGTGACCTTCATCACCGCCGGCCCGAGGATGACCACGAACAGCACCGGCAGGAAGAACAGGATCATCGGCACGGTGAGCTTGGCGGGAAGCTGGGCGGCCTTCTTCTCGGCGGCGGCCAGGCGCATCTCGCGGTTCTCCTTGGCCATGACCCGCAGGGCGGCGCCGAGCGGCGTGCCGTAGCGTTCGGCCTGGATCATCGCGGTCATGACCGACTTGATGCCCGGATGGTTGGTGCGCCGCGACAGTCCGTCATAGGCCTGGCGGCGCTCGGGCAGGTAGGAGATCTCGGCCGTGAGCAGGGTCAGCTCCTCGGCCAACTCGATGGAGGTCGAGCCGATCTCGGCGGCGACCTTCTGGATCGCGGCCTCGATGGACATGCCGCTCTCCACGCAGATCAGCAACAGGTCCAGGGCGTCGGGAAAGGCGCCGACGATGGACTCGCGGCGCTTGGTGGCCACGTTGCCGATGTAGACGTTGGGCGCGTAGTAGCCGAGCGTCAGCCCCCCCACCGAGAACAGGGTCCGGGTCATGGTCGGTAGCCCGAAATCATTGATCACGAACAGGTAGAACGCGATGACGGCGGCGAAGATGAAGGGCAGGACGAAGCGGAAGAAGTAGAAGGTCGAGATCGGCTTGGGGCCGCGATAGCCGGCCTGGGCCAGCTTCTCCACCACCTGCGGGTCCTCCAGCAGGCGTGAGAGCTGCAGGCGCTCCACGACCTTTTTGTACATGCCTTCGTCGGTGTGGCGCAGGGTGCCCTGGCCGCTGTTCTTGGTCGCCAGCGCCTCACGCGACTTGCGCCGCAGCTCCTCGCGTCGGCTCGAGACCGACTTCAACCGGGTTTCCAGGCTGGAGCGGGTCATCAACGGCATGGCGATGCTGACGATGGTCGCGAAGACCACCGCGGCGACAAAGGCCGCCAGCAGGTTGTCCGGATTGCTGATGACGCCGACAAATCCCATCGCCGGCCCCTTAGAACTTGAAGTTGATCATTTTGCGCATCGTCAGGATGCCCATGGCCATCCAGAAGGCGCCGCCCATCAACATGACCTGGCCGCGCGGATCGACGAACAGCGGCGTCATGTAGGCCGGCGCCGTCAGCCAGATCAGCCCCATGACGCCAGGCGGCAGGGAGCCGATGATCCAGGCCGAGGCCACGGCCTCGCCCGACAGCGCCTTGATCTTCTCACGCATCAGCTTGCGCGCGCGGATGACGGTGGAGAGGTTGCCCAGGGCCTCGGCCAGGTTGCCGCCGGTCTTGCTCTGGATCGCCAGGACGATGGAGAAGAACCGCACCTCCGGGGTGGGCATCTGCTCGTACATCCGGTCCAGGGCCTGGTCCATCGACACACCCATGCTGATGCCTTCGACGAGCCGGTTGAACTGGCCTGCCATCGGCTCGGATGTCTCTCGGGCGATCACGCGCAGGCTGTCATGGACCGGCAGGCCCGACTTGATGCCGCGTGTGATGATGTCCATGGCGTCGGGAAACACCTCGGTGAACTTCTTCACGCGGCGCGCGACCAGCAAACCCAGGACCCAGCGCGGCAGGCCGAAGGCCGCGGCGAAGCCCAGGCCCAGGCCGATCAGGGGCGACTGCTGGAGGACGACCACCACCAGCAGCACCAGCAGGCCGGTCACGCCGCTGGCGATCCAGAACATGCGTACGTTGTCGCCGAGCCCGGCCTGCTGAAGCTTGGCGCGGATGCTGAGCGTCGCCTTCTTCTGCTTGCGATCCTGATCGCGCAGGGTTTCGAGGATCTGCCGACGGCGCTGCTCCTGCGCGCTCACCGCCGGCCGCCGGCGACCGTCGGCGCTGCGGCCTTCGCCGCCGCCGACGATGGACTGCGCCCGTTTGACGGTCTTGGCCTGTCCGTTGTCGCCCCCGGCCAGCGCGAAGCCCACGCCCGCGATGGTGATGAAACCGAGGACCGCGATCAGCAGGGTGACGAGGGTCGATCCCATGCCCTATTCCGAGGCGTCGAGGGCTTCGGCGAGCTCACGCTCCAGCCCGTAATAGCGCGCCCGATCCCAGAACCGCGGCCGGGCGATGCCGGTCGACCGGTGGCGGCCCACGACCCGACCTTCGGCATCGTCGCCGGTCATCTCGTAGACGAACAGATCCTGGGTGATGATCACGTCGCCTTCCAGGCCCACCACCTCGGTGACGTGGGTGATGCGGCGCGAACCGTCGCGCAGGCGGGCGGCCTGGATGATCACGTCCACCGAGCCCACGATCATCTCGCGGATGGTGCGCGACGGCAGGCCGTAGCCGCCCATGGTGATCATCGACTCCATCCGGCTGATGGCTTCGCGCGGGCTGTTGGCGTGCAGCGTGCCCATGGAACCGTCGTGGCCGGTGTTCATGGCCTGCAGCAGGTCGAAGGCCTCGGGTCCGCGGACTTCGCCGACGATGATCCGTTCCGGGCGCATCCGCAGGCAGTTCTTGACCAGGTCGCGCATGGTGATCTGGCCCTGACCCTCGAGGTTGGGCGGGCGGGTTTCCAGGCGCACCACGTGGGGCTGCTGGAGCTGCAGCTCGGCGGCGTCCTCGCAGGTCACGACACGTTCGGTGGGGTCGATGAAGGCGGTCAACGTGTTGAGCAGGGTGGTCTTGCCCGAGCCCGTGCCGCCCGAGATGATCAGGTTGCATCGGCAGGCGCCGATGACGCCAAGAACCCGCGCCCCCTCGGGGCTGATGGAGTTGTACTCCACCAGGTTCTTCATGGTCAGCTTGTCTTTCTTGAACTTCCGGATGGTGAGCGTGGGTCCGTCCAGCGACAGCGGCGGTGAGATCACGTTCACGCGGGAGCCGTCGGGCAGTCGCGCGTCGCAGATCGGCGAGCTTTCGTCGACACGGCGGCCGACCTGGCTGACGATCCGCTGGCAGATGTTCATCAGTTGGGCGTTGTCGCGGAACCTGACATTGGTGAGCTGCACCTTGCCGGCGACTTCGATGAACACCCGGCTGGCGCCGTTGACCATGATGTCGGCGATGTCGTCGCGGGCCAGCAGCGGCTCCAGCGGCCCATAGCCAAGGACGTCGTTGATGATGTCCTGGACCAGCTGGTCCTGCTCGACCACCGACATCGAGACGTTCTTGATCGCCACCAGCTCGGCGACGATGTCGCGGATCTCCTCGCCGGCCTGCTTGACGTCCAACTGGGCGAGCTGCGCCAGGTCGATGGTGTTGATCAGGGCGTTGAAGATCGTGGTCTTCGTCGCGTGGTAATAGTCGGACTGCTCGCGGACCACCTGGGTGGCGGGCGCGGGGCCTTGGGCGGCGCGAAGCTGCTCGAAAGCCAGGGTCGGCTTGGGCCCGGCGTTCTGGGCGGCGCGCTCGGCCTTGGTCGGGACAGGAATGGCCTGGGGCGCGGTGTGCGCTTGCGGCGATGCGACGGGCTCGATCCGCTGCGGACGGGTGGCGATGGGCGCGCCCTCGCTCGCCGCCGGCGGTGGCGGGGCCGGCCGGGGCCGGGGCGTTTCGCCTTCGGTGGGACGCTTGCCGAACATGCTATTTGCGCTTCAGCAGGCTGGAGAGCAGCGAGGTCTTCTGGACGGCAGGCGGATCACGGCGCGCGATCTGCTGGGCCAGATGGTCAAGCCCTTCGGCCGAGCGCGACTTCGGTCCCACCTCGGAAATCATCTGGCCGCTGTTGGCCGCCTGGCCGAACAGCTTGGGATCGAACGGCAGGCACAGGGCGGGCGTCAGGCCGATCGCCTCGCCGAAGTCCTTGACCGGAATTTCAGGGCGGCCGGGGACGCCCACCTGGTTCAGCACCAGTCGCGGCGGCGCGTCGTTGGGCCGCGCGCGGCGGA
>NZ_JANOCX010000071.1:0-5322 GCF_031412415.1 Phenylobacterium sp. | reverse complement strand
TCGCCCTGTCGGCGATCCTGGTGGGGGTCAAGCAGTATCGCGACCAGGCGCTGGGCGGGGTCATCACCTTCCGCCGCGCCTTCCTCCTGGGCCTCGGCATCGCCGCCGTCGCCTCGGTGGCTTACATCGCGGTGTGGGAGGTCTATCTCGCGGCGACCGATTACACCTTCATGGACAAGTACGCCGCCCAGACGCTGGAGGCGAAACGCGCCGCCGGAGTCACCGGCGCGGCCTACGAAAAGGCCGTCGCCGAGATGGACGCCATGCGCTTGAGCTACACAAATCCGCTGTTCCGCATACCCATGACGCTGGTCGAGATCCTGCCGGTCGGCCTGCTGATCGCCCTGGTCAGCGCCGCCCTGCTGCGCAATCCGCGCTTCCTGCCGGCCCGCTCCCGGCCGGTCACCGCCTGAGGCAATCTCAATAATTTTGCAGCGCACCATTGATTCTTGCTGCGCCGCACCATAGATCGCATCCGTCGAAAGGATACGATCATGCTCTTTGTCGATTTCGAGAACGTCGAAGGCCAGTTGGCGGCGTCGCGCGCGGTGCGAAGCTTCTTCCAGAAGCTGTTCGCGCGTCTGAGCGTCAAGCGCGTCGCCGAGTACGCCTGATAGTCCACCGGCGCTTCGCCGTATGAAAAAAGGCCCGCGGGTTCCCCCCGCGGGCCTTTCTCATGTTCGGCGTTCGGGCGGTCTAGGTGTTGCCCGGCAGCTTGCAGTCCTTCGAGAAGGCGCAGCCGATGACCGTGAGCGGGGTCAGGGTCTCGGGCTGGTACTCGATGATGTAGCCCTTGAGACCGTCGGCGCAGGCGGTCTCGAAGTAGGTCGTGCCCTTGGCGGTGCGGCCGATGACGCGGGTGTTGGACACTTCGCATTCGGTCTTGCCGAGCTTCTTCAGGTCGGCCGTGACCGTCTTGTAGCCGGCCTCGGCCTTGGTGAAGCTGCAGCGGAACCCGGCGATCGGGGCGCGGGCGCAATCGACGATCTGAGACGCCGTGCCCGGGCCGAAGATGCCCACGGCGCCGTCGGGACGGTTGGCGCAGGCGAGCTCGACGATGTCCTTGCCCTGGGGCGAGGGGAACGGGCCGTACTTGGAGACGTCGCACTCGAACTTCGCGGCCTTGGCGAGGCGGGTGTAGAGGCCGTTCTGCTCGGTCACGGCTTCCTTGGCGTCGGTCAGGGTGCAGCCGCCCATGATCATGGTGGCCTTGGCGCACTCGACCGTCTGGGTCAGCTTGCCCGCGTCGACCTTGTAGAGGTAGCCCTTGCCGTCGGTGCAGGAGGCTTCGAAGAAGCTGGAGCCGCTCTGGGCGACGCCGACGTACTTCTTGTCCTTCACGGTGCAGCCATTGGCGGCGGTGGCGGCGTAGGTGTCGATCACCGCCAGGCGGGAGGCCTTGTCACGCAGGGTGCACTTAATGTTGCTCTCGGAGTCGTCGTACAGCATGCAGTCGCTGGCATCGACGGGCTTGGCCGCGTCCACCGGGGCGCTGGCCTTGACGATATAGCCCTGGGCCGAACCCTGGCAGGCGACTTCAAGATAGGTGGCCGTGGCGCTCTGGCCGATGCCGCGCACCTGTTCCGGCGTGCACTGAACCTTGGCCGCGGCGAGCAGCGGGGCGAGGTCGGACTTGGGATCGGCGTTGCCTGCCAGCTTGCAGGGCAGGCTCGACGGCTTGCCATCGGGCTGCGGGGTGTTGGCCTCGATGCAGGTGAAGACGGTCGGCTTCGGCGCGCCGGCGACGGAGGAGATGATGAAGCCCAGGCCCGAGTCGCAGTCGACTTCGTAATAGCTGGTGGAGGTCTTGGCCTTCTTGTCATCGGACTTTCCGATGAAGCGGGCGTCGGTGACCTTGCAGGCGACACCGGCGGCGGCGGCGAGGGCGGGCGCCTCGGCCATGCCCTGGGCGCGCTGCTTTTCGCTGATCTCGGGGGCCTTCTTGCCTTGTGAGACGGCCGCTGGCGCGAACGCCAGAATAGCCAATACGGCGGCCAGCCCAATTCCGAATGGCCTCATGGTCATAGTACTCCTGGGTGTTCCCTCTAGAGGCGACATAAACCTTAGGGCCGCCACAGGGCAAGCTTGGCGTGAACTGGTCCTCAACAGTTGAGCGCGGCGCCTGAGATGAGGGTTTGATCCGCCCGGCCGCACGTCGGAAACTAGGCTGTTCGAACGACGGGAGGGCGGCGCCATGCGCGATGGGTTTGAAGAGGTCATCGCGGAGACGCCCCGGCCCAAGCTGCGATACCCGTTCGAGCGCGGCCCCAACCCCGGCGAGGCCATCGATGTGGCCCCCGGCGTGAAGTGGCTGCGGATGCCGCTGGGCGGGTCGCTGGCCTTCATCAATGTCTGGGCGATCGAGGAGGAGGGCGGCTGGGCCATCGTCGACACCGGCATGGGCGGCAGCGACACCCAGCAGGCCTGGCGCAAGGCCTTCGCCGAGAGCCTGGGCGGCAAGCCGGTCACCCGGGTCTTCGTGACGCACATGCACCCCGACCACATCGGCATGGCCGGTTGGCTGACCCGCAAGTTCCAGTGCCGCCTATGGATCAGCCGACTGGAGTTCCTGATGTGCCGCTCCCTGGCGGCCGACACGGGACGGGAGGCGCCGGCCGACGCCCTCAGTTTCTACCGGGCCGCCGGCTGGAACGAGGAGGCGCTGGAGAACTACCGCGCCAAGTTCGGCGGCTTCGGCCGCGGTCTGCACGCCCTGCCCGACAGCTTCCAGCGGTTGAGTGACGGGGACGAGGTCGTGATCGGCGGCCGGACGTGGAAAATCGTCGTGGGCTCCGGCCATTCGCCGGAGCATGCCTGCCTGTGGTGTCCTGAGCTGAAGCTGTTCATCTCCGGCGATCAGGTGCTGCCGAAGATCTCGTCCAACGTCTCGGTCTTCCCCACCGAACCCTGCGGCGATCCCCTGACCGACTGGCTGACCTCGCTGGCGCGGATCAAGACCCAGGTGCCCGACGACGTCCTGGTGCTGCCAGCCCACAACGATCCGTTCCACGGCCTGCACGCGCGTATCGATCACCTGATCGGCGGCCACGAGCGCGGCCTGGCGCGGCTGTCGACCCTGATCGCCGAGCCGAAGCGGGCGGTGGACGTGTTCCACGTCCTGTTCCGGCGCAAGATCGACCAGTGGGTGCTGGGCATGGCGACAGGCGAGAGCATCGCCCATCTGAACTGCCTGCTGTCGCGGGGCCAGGCCGTGGCCGAGACCGATTCTGACGGCGTCGTCTGGTATCGCGCGGCGGCTTAGGTATACAGCGTAAGCACTAGGGAGCCCAGAGCATGACCGACCACATCCTCATCGAAAAATCCGCCGGCGTCCTGACGCTCACCATGAACCGCCCGGAGAAGAAGAACGCCCTGACGCGCGCCATGTACCAGGCCCTGGGCGACGCCATCGACCAGGCGGAGTTCGACAAGGAGGTCCGCTGCGTCCTGATCCAGGCCAATGGCGACATGTTCACCGCCGGCAACGACCTCAGCGACTTCGCGGCGGTCAACGCCGGCGATAGCGGCGCGAACGAGGCGCGGCGCGAGGGCAATCCGCTGCTGGCCGCCCTGGCGCGGGCCAAGACGCCGCTGGTGGCCGCGGTCAATGGCCGGGCCGTGGGCGTCGGGACAACCATGCTGCTGCATTGCGACCTGGTCTATGTGGCCGAGAACGCCCTACTGACCACGCCGTTCGTTAACCTGGCCCTGGTGCCGGAGGCCGCCTCCAGCCTGACCCTGCCCAGCCGGATTGGCCATGCGCGGGCCTTCGCCATGTTCGTGCTGGGCGAGGCGGTAGACGCCAAGAAGGCCGTCGACTGGGGGATCGCCAACGAGGTGGTCGCGCTGGACGGCCTGCGCGCCAAGGCGCTGGCGGCGGCCCAGGCGGTCGCCGCTCGCCCGCCGGCCGCGGTGGTGATCACCAAGGCCCTGATGCGCGAAGGCCTGGGCGTCGCCCAGCGGATGGACGAGGAGGGCCTGCACTTCGCCGCCCAGCTCAAGTCGCCGGAAGCCAAGGAGGCCTTCGCCGCTTTCGCCGAGAAGCGCGCCCCAGACTTCTCGAAGGTCGCCTGATGATCCGCTCTCGCTTCGGCGCCTTCACCCCCGCCCGCGTGGTGGCCGGCGACCACGACCTGTCGGGCCGCAATGTCATCGTCACGGGCGGCGCCAGCGGCATCGGGGTGGAGACAGCACGCGCCCTGGCGGGCGCGGGGGCAGACGTCATGCTGGCCGTGCGCGACCGGGTCGCGGGCGAGCGGGTGGCCTCGGAGATCAACCAGTCCATCGGCGCCGACCGCGTTCTGGCTGGGACCCTGGACCTGGCGAGCCTTGGCTCGGTGGGCTCCTTCGTGGACGCCTGGGGCGACGAGCCGCTGGATATCCTGATCAACAACGCCGGCGTCATGGCCTCGCCCCTGCTGCACACCGCCGAGGACCTGGAGCTGCAGATCGGCACCAACCATTTCGGCCATTTCGTCCTGACCCTGGGACTGACCCGCGCGCTGATGAACGCCGCCGAGGACGAGCGGACCGCCCGGGTGGTGCAGCTTTCCTCCATCGGCCACCGGCGCAGCGACATCCATTGGGACGACCCCCACTACCGCAACAGGCCCTACGACAAGTGGGAGGCCTATGGTCAGTCCAAGACCGCCAATTCGCTGTTCGCCGTGGGCTTCAACGAGCGGTTCGAGGAGCACGGGATCACCGCCAACGCGGTCATGCCGGGCGGGATCATGACACCGCTGCAGCGGCACCTGCCCCGCGAGGAAATGATCGCCATGGGCTGGATGAATGAGGACGGCGTGGTCCGGGAAGGGTTCAAGACCCCCGCCCAGGGCGCCTCCACCAGTGTCTGGGCCGCGATCGGCGACGAACTGGAAGGCGTCGGCGGCCTTTACCTGGAAAACCTGGCCCAGGCCCTGCCCTGGGGTGAAGGGCCCAACGCCGGGGTCATGCCCCACGCCCTTGACCCCGAAAGCGCCGAGCGCCTCTGGGCCCTGTCTGAACAGACCACCGGAGTGAAACTATGAGCCTGCAAGGCAAGACCCTCTTCGTCACCGGCGCCAGCCGCGGCATCGGCCTGGCCATCGCGCTTCGGGCCGCCCGTGACGGCGCCAATGTCGCCATCGCCGCCAAGACCGCCGAGCCGCACAAGCAACTGCCCGGCACCATCTATTCCGCCGCCAAGGAGATCGAGGCGGCGGGCGGCAAGGCCCTGCCGCTGATCGTCGACGTGCGCGACGAGGCCAGCGTCTATGAGGCGGTGGAAAAGACCGTGGCGGCCTTCGGCGGGATCGACATCTGCGTCAACAACGCCTCGGC
>NZ_JANOCX010000070.1:0-2309 GCF_031412415.1 Phenylobacterium sp. | reverse complement strand
GCGATCGGCCAGCGGGGCCGCACAGCGGAAGTTCTGCTCCACCATCACGATGGTGTAGCCCTTGGCCTTCAGGAGCCGGATCGTCTCGGCGAGCTTCTGAACGATCACGGGGGCGAGGCCCTCCGAGATTTCGTCGAGGAGCAGGAGCTTCGCGCCCGTGCGCAGGATGCGGGCGATGGCCAGCATCTGCTGCTCGCCGCCCGAGAGCTTGGTGCCCTGGCTGGACGCCCGCTCCTTCAGGTTCGGGAACAGCGTGTAGATGGTCTCGAGGTCGAGCCCGCCCGGCAGCACGACGGGGGGCAGCAGCAGGTTCTCGGTGACGTTGAGGCTGGCGAAGATGCCGCGCTCCTCGGGGCAATAGCCGATGCCGGCGCGGGCGATGAGGTCGGAGCGCTGGGCGATGGTTTCCGTCCCGGCGTAGCGGATGCTGCCCGAGCGACGCCCGACCAGGCCCATGATGGCGCGGAGCGTGCTGGTCTTGCCGGCGCCGTTGCGGCCGAGCAGGGTGACCACCTCGCCCGGGTGCACGTCCACGTCGACGCCGTGCAGGACATGGCTTTCGCCGTACCAGGCTTCGAGGTTGCGGATTTCGAGCAGCGCGCTGCCGGTGGCGGCGGGGCGCGCGGGGGCGATGGCTTCAGACATGCGCCGGGGCTCCTTCGGCGGTGGCTTCGGTGCCGAGGTAGGCGGCGATGACATCCGGGTTGCGGGAGACGGCGGCGTAGTCGCCCTCCGCCAGCACGCTGCCGCGGGCCAGCACGGTGATGGTGTCGCACAGGCCGGAGACGACCTTGAGGTTGTGCTCCACCAGCAGCACGGTGCGGCCGACCGAGACGCGCTTCACCAGGGCGACGATGCGGTCCACGTCCTCGTGCGTCATGCCCGCGGTCGGCTCGTCGAGCAGCATCATGGTCGGGTCGAGCGCCAGGGTGGTGGCGAGTTCCAGCGCGCGCTTGCGGCCATAGGGCAGTTCGCCGGCATTGACGCGGGCATAGATGGTCAGGCCGACGTCTTCCAGCAGTGCCATGGCGCGGTCGTCGAAGGCCCGCAACAGGCCGTCCGAGCGCCAGAAGTCGAAGCTGCCGCCGCGCTGGCGCTGCAGCGCGACCCGGACATTCTCCAGCACCGTCAGATGCGGGAAGACCGCCGAGATCTGGAAGCTGCGGACCAGGCCGAGACGGGCGACCTCGGCCGGCTTCAGGCCGGTGATGTCCTTCCCGTCGTATTTGATCTGGCCGCGCGTGGGGGCCAGGAATTTGGTCAGCATGTTGAAGCAGGTCGTCTTGCCGGCGCCGTTCGGGCCGATGAGACCATGGATGCTGCCACGGCGAATCTTCAGGGAGACGTCGCTGACGGCGACGAAACCCCGGAATTCCTTGGTCAGCCCAATCGTTTCCAGGATGGAATCAGTCACCCGGATCGCTCTCCCCGCAGCGGTCACCCCAGGAAGTCCCCGGGGGCCGTCATTGCGGCTAGGTATGGCCGGGAGAGCGGCCGGATGCAAGCTGCGCTGCGGGTTTCGGGCGGAAACAGGACAGCCGTACGGTCACAAGGCCGGTTGCCCGGCCTTGGTCGAACGACCTGCTAGCGCAGCCCGTCCTGGCCGATGATCTCCGCGGTGGTGAGGCCGCCGATCCGCGGGCTCGGGCGGCCGCCATCGGTCAGCGCCAGGCAGACCAAAATCTCGTTCGCGCGGGGAGCATCGGGCAGCCGCGCCTCGATGGCGTCGAAGTGGCTGCGGACGAAGGCGGCGTCCTTGTGGCCGAGCGGGATGTCGATCCCGGTCCCCGGACCACCCGATTTCTTCGCCGAGGGGATCAGCGCCGGGCCGCGGCCCAGCGCCGCCCGCACCGGGGCGCCCATCCGCGGATGCAGCAGGGCGGCGGCATGTTCCAGCTCCCCCCCCTCCCCCACGATGGCGGCCTTGCCGAAGCTTTCGACCTGATCACCGGGGATGCCCAGCGCGGCGATGGCCCGCGCCGCGAGCAGGGCGCCGAGTTCCTCGCCCTGGGCGACCAGTTCGGAGAGGTCCTCGACGTAGCGGCCGGCGAAGGGATTCTCGATGACGGCGCAGGCGATGACGCGGCGAATGGGACGGGCGAGGTCGCGGCCCATCTCGCGGCGGGTTTCGTCGAGGATGATGGTGAGCTTGCGGATGATGGCGGGCATTGGTTTTCAGGAAGGTCGGGGAGGAAAAAGTATTCCCTCCCGTTGGACGTATATGTCCAACCCCTCCCTTCCTTTCTTTTCTTAAGGAATAGAAATAGATGAGGGGCTTGGGGAGAATACCTTCTCCCCAACCTTCCTTG
>NZ_JANOCX010000069.1:0-11800 GCF_031412415.1 Phenylobacterium sp. | reverse complement strand
CGACGGCAAGACCGTGTGGACGTCCGACGTCAAGCGCGAGGCGGTGGCCCAGGGCCTGATCGGGGAGGGCGAGCCGCTGGACGCCTCGTCGGACCTGTTCCGCCGGGTGCTGGACGAGGTGGTCGACCAGAAGCTGCTGGCCTCGGAAGCCTTGAAGCGCAAGCTGGACAAGGATCCGATCGCCCAGAAGCGGCTGGCCGCGGCGCGCGAGCGGATCCTGGGCGACATGCTGGTGGAGAGCGTGGTCAGCGACGCCGTCAACGACAACGCCATCCGCGGGCTCTACCAGGAACAGCTCAAGCTGGCGAAGCAGTCTGAAGAAATCCGCGCCCGGCAGATCGTCGTGGCGACGGCGGTGGACGCCGAGGCGATCAAGAAGCTGCTGACCACCGGCGCGTCCTTCGAGGCCCTGGCCATGGAACGTTCGACCGACGCGGCCACTCGGTTCAATGGCGGCGACCTCGGCTACTTCACCACCGACGTCATGCCCGAGGCCTACGAGACCAATCTGAAGGCCGCCAAGGTCGGGCAGGTGGTCGGGCCGTTCGCCATCGACGGCGGCTTCGCCGTGGTCAAGGTCGAGGACCGGCGGCTGGAGCAGCCCATCACCTTTGAGTCCGCGCGCCCACAGATCGTTCGGTTCCTGACCTATGACCAGGTTCGCGACCTGCTGGAAAAGCTGCGCAGCCGCGCCAAGATACAGACCCTGATCCGCGCACCGCAGGATGTGCCCGGTCAACCCAAGGAGCCCGCCGACGCGCCCACGGCCGCGCCGGGCGCTCCGACCTCCGCCACCGTTTCCGACAAGGCTCCTCCCGCCAAGGCCGTCGCCAAATGACCCGTAAGCCCGCCCCCAAGCCCGCCGCCAAGACGCCCGTGAAAAAGACGCCCGGCGCCAAGGCGCTGGATGTCGCCGCGATCCCCGTGGAGGTGATGGGCCAGACCCTCGAGCGCGCGCTGGATCCCTTGACCAGCGCCCTGAAGCGCGCCGCGGCGAAGCGGGCCGACAAGCAGGTCGTGGAGAAGCCCGCCGCCGCCGTCCCCGCCGCCAAGGCCGCCTTGCCGGTTTCGCCCCTGGCCGTCCCGTTCCCGAAGATGCCGCCGATCCCGGGGGTGCAACTCGCCACCGGCCGGGCCGGCTTCTACAAGCACGAGCGCGACGACCTGCTGGTCATGCGGTTCGCGCGGGGCACCTCGGCGGCCGGCGTGTTCACCCGCCACGGCATCGGCTCGGCGCCGGTGGACTGGTGCAAGAAGCACCTGGAGGCGACCATGGGCGCCGACGTTCGCGCCCTGGTGGTCAACGCCGGCTGCGCCAATTCCTTTACCGGCAAGCCGGGCGCCGACGCGGTTCGCCGGGTGGCCTCGGCCGTCGCCAAGCGTTTCGACTGCCGCCAGCGCGACGTGATGGTGGCCTCGACCGGGGTGATTGGCGTGCTGCTGGACGACGCCAAGATCACGCATCGCCTGCCGGAAGTGGAGCACAAGCTCACCGACGACGGATGGGCCGGGGCGGCCAACGCCATCATGACCACCGACACCTTCCCGAAGGGCGCCTACGCCGAGGCGCTGATCGACGGAGAGAAGGTCCGCATCGCCGGCATCTGCAAAGGTTCGGGGATGATCGCGCCGGATATGGCGACCATGCTGGCCTTCGTGGCCACCGACGCGGCGATCTCGCCCACGGCTCTGCAGACCCTGGCCAGCCTCTATACCCGCACCACCTTCAACTGCGTGACGGTCGACGGCGACCGCTCCACCAATGACACCCTGCTGCTCTTCGCCACCGGGCAGTCGGGCGCGCCGAACATCACCCGCGCCGGCGACCGCCGCCTCGCGGACTTCCGCGACAAGCTTGAAGCCGTGCTGTTGGACCTGGCGCTGCAACTCGTTCGGGACGGGGAGGGCGCCAGCAAGTTCGTCAAGATCACCGTGACCGGCGCCGAGAGCCCGGCCTCGGCCCGCAAGATCGCGCGGACCATCGCCGAGAGCCCGCTGGTCAAGACCGCCTTCGCCGGCGAGGACGCCAACTGGGGCCGGATCGTCATGGCCGTGGGCCGGGCCGACGAGCCCATCGACCGCGACCGGGTGAAGGTGCAGTTCGGACCGTTGATCGCCGCCCAGGACGGGTTGATCTCGCCCACCTACGACGAGGCGAAGATGAGCGCCTATATGAAGAACCAGGAGTTGGAGGTCAGCGTCGACGTGGGCGTCGGCCGTGGCGTGGCCACGGTTTGGACCTGCGATCTGACCAAGCAGTATGTCGCCATCAACGGCGACTACCGCTCCTGAGCCGACACCCTTGCCAGGGCGCCGCCCTCTGGTAGCTTCCGCCCCCCAGGCTTATCGGAGCGGGCATGAAATTTGTGGCGGGGGGCTTGATCGTGGCCCTTATGGCGTGTGGCGTGGCTCAAGCTGAAAAACTGACCCCAGAACGGGTGTTCGCCGATCCCGACCTGTCGGGACCGATCGCGCGTGGCGTGAAAGTCTCGCCCGACGGCTCGGCGGTGACATATCTGCGCGCCAAGGCCGACGACCAGCGGATGACCGACCTGTGGATCGCCGACGTCAAGGGTGGCGCGCCGCACCTGCTGATCGACGCTCGGGCCCTGGCTCCCAGGGACAAGGTTCTTTCCGAGGCCGAGAAGAGCCGCCGCGAACGCCAGGGCGTCCAGACCCGCGGCGTGGTGGACTATGCCTGGGACGATCAGGGCCGGTTCATCCTGGTCCCGGTGGAAGGCGACCTCTTCCTGTACACGGTGAAGGGCGGGCGGATCGCTCAATTGACCCAGACGCCCGGCGACGAGATCGACGCCAAGGTCTCGCCGAAGGGCTCGTTCGTCTCGTTCGTGCGAGACGACAATCTCTTTGTCATGCCGGCCGGCGGCGGCGCGGACCGCGCCTTGACCACCGGCGGCGAGGAGTTGAAGAGCTGGGCCACGGCCGAGTTCATCGCCCAGGAGGAGATGAGCCGCTCGACCGGATACTGGTGGAGCCCCGACGAAACCAGGATCGCGTTGACCTTCGTCGACCAGACCGGCGTCGACGTGGTGGAGCGGCTGGACGTCAACGCGGTCGGCGCAACCATCGTGCGCCAGCGCTATCCCCGCGTTGGGCGGCCCAACGCCAAGGTGGACCTCTACGTCGCCGACGTGGCCACCGGCGCGCGGACCAAGGTCGACCTGGGCGAGGAGGTCGACATCTATCTGGCCCGGGTGACCTGGGCCAAGGATGGCAAGACCCTCTACGTCCAGCGCCAGAGCCGCGACCAGCGGCGGCTGGACATCCTGGCCGTCGATCCGGCCACCGGGGCGGCCAAGGTGATCCTCACCGAGACCAGCCCCCACTGGGTCGACATCACCGACGACTTCAAGCCGCTGAAGGATGGGAGCTTCCTGTGGTCCTCGGAGCGGTCGGGGAATCGCCACCTTTACCTCCACAAGGCCGACGGCGCCCTGGTGCGCCAGGTCACCCAGGGCGAGTGGCCGGTGGACGTTCTGGAGGGCGTCGATGAGGCGCGCGGCGTGGCGATCTTCGGCGCCAGCAAGGACTCGCCGGTCGAGCGTCGGATCTATGAGGTGTCCTACAAGGCGCCGGCCGAGCCCAAGGCGCTGACCTCGGGCGGCGGCTGGTGGCGGGCCGACGTGGCCCAGTCGGGCAAGGCCTTCGCCGCCACCTACCAGGACCCGCGCACGCCGCCCCAGACCGGCTTCCACAAGGCTGACGGAACCCGGGTGCGCTGGATCGAGGAGAACCGGCTGGTGGCCGGACATCCCTACCATCCCTTTGCCGAGCGTTTGCGCGAGGCCTCATTCGGGACCATCAAGGCCGCCGACGGCCAGGACCTCTGGTGGTCGATGCGCACCCCGCCGGGCTTCGATCCGGCCAAGCGCCATCCCGTGATCGTTCAGGTCTATGGCGGCCCGGCCGGCGCCCTGGTGTCGAAGACCTGGCGATCGCCCGAGGACCAGCTTCTGCTGGAGGCGGGCTAAATCCTCTTCAGCCTCGACAACCGCGGCACGCCCAACCGCTCGGTGGCCTTCAAGACCGCCATCGACCGGCGCATGGGCAAGGTCGAGGTCGAGGACCAGCTCGCGGGCGTGACGCACCTGACGTCGCTGCCCTACGTCGACCCGGCGCGCATCGGCATCACCGGCTGGTCCAACGGCGGCTACATGACGATGATGGTGCTGACGGCCGAGAATTCGCCCTATGCGGCGGGGGTGGCCGGGGCGCCGGTGGTCGACTGGTCGCTCTACGATACCCACTACACCGAGCGCTACATGGGCACGACGGCCGACAACGCCGCCGGCTACGCGAACGGCGAGGTCACGGCCCGGCTCGGCAAGCTGAAGCCCGGCGTGCTGATGATCATGCACGGCATGGCCGACGACAACGTCACCTTCGACAACTCGACCAAGGCCATGGCCGCCCTTCAACAGATGGGCACGACCTTCGAGCTGATGACCTATCCCGGCCTGCGCCACCGCGCCGGCTGGACCCAGGCCAACCGGCTGCATCGCGCGCGGACCACGCTCGACTTCTTCGAGCGGAAGCTGAAGCCGACGCCGGCGCCCTAGCGCGTGATCTTGTAGATCGCGTTCTCGAGGTCCGAGGTCACATAGATGGCGCCCGAAGGCCCGACGGCGATCCCGCCGGCCAAGGGGAAGGGCTTGGTGACCAGGCCCAGCGGAAGGTCCTTGGCGACCACGCTCACGGCGCCCGTCTTGGGGTCGATGGAGACCACCCGCCGCGCGCCGACCTCCAGCACCGCCAGGTGTCCGCCGGGCCCTAGCGCCACGGCCTTGGGAAGGTCGAGGTCCTTGGTGACCACGGTCTTGGCGCCGGTGGCCAGGTCGACGCGAGTGATGCGCCCGCCGGCCACCTCGGCCACGTAGACGCCGCCGTCCGGTCCCAGGGCCAGGCTGGCGGGCGCCGCCAGGCCGCCGGCCAATGTCGTGCGCTGGTCGCCCTTGGCCCTGACCAGGTCGCCGCTGGCCAGCTCGGCCACGAGGATCGAGCCGTCGGCCAGCTCCAGGGCGTCGGACGGCGACTTGAAGCCGTGCATAACGGAGAGCGCCTGGCCCGTGTGGCGGTCATAGACCAGCACCGCTCCCGTGGGGGCGCTGGCCAGAACCACGCGATCGGGGCCGACGCTGACTCCGGTGGGGTATTCCAGCTTGCTGCCCTTGGTGTGGACTCGGGCGATGTCGCGCACGGCGCCGGTTCCCCCGTCCACCCCGCGGTAGGAAAAGACGTCGGCGACGAACAGGCTCTCCTTGCCGCCGTCGCTGGCCACCGCGATGTCGGCGGGGAAGGCGAGCGCGCCCTTCATCACCTGGCGCATCGCGCCCGTGGCCGGGTCGACCATCTGCAGGCCGTTGTCGGCCATGTTGGAGACCACGATCTGGTCCTTCGCATCGATGGCCAGATTGTCGAGCGCGGTGGAGAGCTGGGCGACCTTGGTCTTGGTCCGGGTCTTGATGTCGATCGCGATCAGCTCACCCAGGTGGGTGTCGATGGCGTAGAGCCTGTCCTTGGAGTCGAACTTGGCGGCGGCCGGGGTGTCGAAGCCGTCGGCGACCACGACCATGTCGCCGGTGTCCGGATTGATTTTCACCACCTGGCCCTTGAACCACAGGGGCCCGTAGAGCCAGCCGTCGGGGCCGGCGGCGAAGCTGTTGAAGCCGCCCATGCCCTCGCGGATCATGCGACGCGGCGTCTTGCCGGCGGGGTCAAGCTCCCAGAGGGCGTCGCCGCCGAACACCTGGGCGGCGAACAGCCGCTTTCCGTCGCGGCTGAAGGTGATGGAGTTGATGCTGACGAGATCCTTCTCCAGCACCTCCACGGGCCCGGACCCGCGGCGGCTGTAGACGATGTTGTCGGAGATCGCCGTCCACACCACCTGGCCCCCGGGGCCAAAGGCCATGTCGTCGGCCATGCCCTGCGGCGGACCAACCAGGAGCTTGGCCTTCCCCGTGGCGAGATCGACGCTGTAGAGGCTCTGGCCCGCGACGCTGCCGGCGTAGAGCTCGCCGGTCGGGCTGAACCGGATGCCATGAACGCCGTGGAAGTCCGACCCCGGAACCAGCCGGGTCACCTTGGCGTCCTGCGCCATGGCGGCGCCGGCCGCCGACAGTCCGGCCAGCAAGGCCACGCCCCTGAAGAAGCCCATGTGTCTCGCCCCCGTCTTATGGTTGGGAGCGAGCTTGATCCTCAGAGGAGCGCGCCGCAAGCGCGCCTAGTCGAGCGGGGTCCAGCGCTTGGCCGGGGCCGCGGCGCCCTCGCGCTTCGGGCCCTTGAAGGCCGCCTGGCTGATGGGCGTGGTCGAGGCGCGTTCGCCGGTCTTGCGACCGCCGCCATCATGACGACCACCGCCGCCCTGACCCTGGCGCTGACCGCCGCCGTTGCTGGGACGGTTGCGCTGGGCGCGCAGGCCGCCCGGCAGGTCACTGCGGCCCTGGGGCTTGCGTTGGCCACGGTCGCCGCCGTTGTTCTTGCGGCCGGCTTCGGCGCGCTCGGCGGCCACTTCCGGCATGGCCTGGGTCATGACATGCAGGCCGCGATCGTTGCGGCGGTCCTCGGCCGGGATGGTCTGGCGCGTGACCTTCTGGATGTCGCGCAACAGGTTGCGTTCGTCGTCGGCGCAGAAGGCCACGGCGGTGCCGTCGGCGCCGGCGCGCGCGGTGCGCCCGATCCGGTGGACGTAGGATTCCGGCACGTTGGGCAGCTCGTACTGGACCACGTGGCTGACCGCGTCGATGTCGATGCCGCGGGCCGCGATATCCGTGGCCACCAGGGCGCGGACTTCACCGGCCTTGAACGAGGCCAGCGAGCGTTCGCGCTGGCCCTGGCTCTTGTCGCCGTGGATGGCCGCGGCCTCGACGCCGGCGGCTTCCAGAGACTTGGCCACCCGGTCGGCGCCGCGCTTGGTGCGGGTGAAGACGATGACGCGCTTGAACTTGGGTTCGGCGAACAGTTCGCAGAGCAGGGCGCGCTTCCGCGCCGTCTCAACGAAGATCACCTTCTGCTTCACGCGCTCGACCGTGGTCGATTCCGGCGCCACGGCGACCTTGTGCGGGTTGGGGTTCAGCAGTTCGCCGGCCAGCTTGCCGATCTCGGTGGGCATGGTGGCGGAGAAGAACAGGTTCTGCCGATCCTTCGGCAGGTACTTCACGATCCGGCGGATCGGCAGGATGAAGCCCATGTCCAGCATCTGGTCGGCCTCGTCGAGGACGAAGATCTCCACGCCGCCCAGGGTGATCGTCTTCTCGCCGAGGTGGTCGATCAGACGGCCGGGGGTGGCCACCAGCACGTCGACGCCGCCGGCCAGGGCGCGCATCTGGCCGCCGTACTTCACGCCGCCGAACACGACGGCGACGGAGACGCCCATGTGCTTGCCATAGGTCTTGAAGCTCTCGCCGATCTGAGTGGCGAGTTCGCGGGTGGGGGAAAGCACCAGCACGCGGCAGCCGCGGCGGGGCGCGGGCTTACGGTCGGCGGCGAGGCGATGCAGGATGGGGAGGGCGAAGGCGGCGGTCTTGCCGGTGCCGGTCTGGGCGATGCCCAGCAGGTCGCGGCCGCTCATCACCCCGGGGATGGCTTGCGCCTGGATCGGGGTGGGAACCGTATAGCCTTCGTCGGCCAGGGCCTTCAGCAGGGACTTGTCGAGGCCGAGGTCGGTGAACTTGGTCAAAACGATATCTTTCACGTATGCGCCAATCGCGGCCTCTCGGCTCTGCCAAGGGTCGCGGGGTCGCGGGTCAGTTTGGGGATTGCCCCCGCGTGGCGGGGCGATCTATGCGATCTCTTCAGGGCGCTCGACAGGCTGAACCCGACTTAGGATCCATCACGCGGCTGGAGCACCGATATCGCCGCGATTGCTGCAGCGCAGCGGGGACATGGCCGGTGCGCCGCCGAAAGTCAAGCTAAACCGATCTGTTGCCTTTCGCGCCCTGGGCGGCGAGGAAGCGCCATGAACGCGCCCAAACCCCTGCTTCTCGTGGCCGCCGCCGCCCTGATCGACTCCGACGGGCGGGTGCTGATCTGCCAGCGGCCGCAGGGCAAGCAGCTCGCCGGCCTGTGGGAGTTTCCCGGCGGCAAGGTCGAACCCGGCGAGACCCCGGAGGAATGCCTGATCCGCGAGTTGGACGAAGAGCTGGGGATCAAGGTCACCCATGCCTGCCTGGCGCCCTTCGTGTTCGCCAGCCACGGTTACGAAAGCTTTCACCTCATGATGCCACTGTATCTTGTCCGTCGCTGGGAAGGCTTTGTGACGGCCAAGGAACACGAGGCTGTCGCATGGGTGAAACCCGCGAAACTCGCCGACTATCCGATGCCGCCGGCCGACGCGCCGCTCGTCGCCTGGCTGCGCGACCTGATCTGAGATCGTTCCTATCGCAGACTGGCGGCTCCACCATGGTGATCTACGCCGTGGTCGCGGGCCTGGTCTCGGTCGGCGCGATCAGCGCGCTGAGCGCCTATGACGGCGAGATCACGGACATGCTGCTCACCGCCTCCGACGCCGCGCGTGCGTTCCTGAATGGTCAGGGCTGAGCGCGATTCCTTGACGCTCGCGGCCACCGCGCCTAGCCTTCGCTCACTTCCACTGATCGGAAAGGAGGGGTTTCGACATGACTGTCCTCATCCGCGCCCCTCGCCGCGCCGCCTATAGGCTCGCCTGATATCTCGGGCTCCTGGGCCGCGCCTGACCAGGCTTTCCGATCCAAGGATGTCCAGCTTTGCTCGACACATATGGCTGGAGCGAACCGCTCCAGCGCCTCTTCCATGACCACGCCGCCCGCGGGCTGATCCCGGGCCGGGTCACCGTTCAACAACGCGGCCACTACGGGCTGGTCATCGCGACCGGCGAGGTCGCCGGTGAACTCTCCGGCCGCTTCCACTTCGAGGCCGAGGCCGGCGGATACCCCGTGGCCGGCGACTGGGTGGCCTGCACCCCGCCGGTCGAGAAAGGGCCGGTCATGATCCAGGCCCTGCTGCCCCGCGCCACCAGCTTCGTCCGCCGCGAACCCAACGGCGGCCGGGCCCAGGTGGTGGCGGCCAATATAGACCTGGCCCTGCTGGTCGCCTCGCTCAACGCCGACCTCAATGCCCGGCGGATCGAGCGTTACCTCGCCACGGCGTGGGAGAGCGGCGCCCAGCCGGTGGTGGTGCTGACCAAGCTCGACACCTGCGCCGACCCCGAGCCCCTGATCGAGGAGATCCGCGCCGTGGCCTATGGCGTCGAGGTCCATGCGGTCTCGGCGGTGACGGGGGAGGGGATCGCAGGCCTCTCAGCCCTCTTGGCGCCGGGCAAGACCGCCGTGCTGCTGGGATCCTCTGGCGTGGGAAAGTCGACCCTGGTCAATGCGCTGGCCGGCCAGGAGCTGATGGAGACCCAGGAAATCCGCGAGGACGACGCGCGCGGCCGCCACACCACCACCCACCGGGAGCTGGTTCTGCTGCCTAGCGGCGGCTTGATGCTGGACACCCCAGGCATGCGTGAGCTTGGCCTTTGGAACGCCGACGCGGGTCTCGCCACGGCGTTCGGCGACCTCGAAGGCGAGGTGGAAGCGTTGGCCGCGCAGTGCAAGTTCCGCGACTGCAAGCATGTCGCCGAGCCTGGCTGCGCGGTCCGCGCCGCGCTGGAAAGCGGGGAACTCGATGCGGAGCGCTGGGAGGCCTACGGCAAGCTGCAACGCGAGCTGGCCCACCTGGACCGCAAGGAGAACCCGGCCGCCGCCTCCCAGGCGCGAAAGGTCTGGATCCAGCGGCAGAAAGACATGCGCCAGAGAACCAAGCACCGGGAGACGGACGACTGACGGACGGGCCGCGCTACTCGGCGGCCACCGAGCCTTCCGCGAAGGCCAGGCCCAACCGCTGGGCGACGCCCTGACCATAGGCCGGGTCGGCGCGGCGGAAGTGATCGACCTGGCGGCGCTGGATCGCCTCGGGGACCGGGGCCATGGCGGCGGCGATGTTGTCCATCAGCAACGCCTGCTGCTGCGGGCTCATCAGGCGGAAGAGGTTCCCCGGCTGGGTGTAGTCGTCATTGCCGGCGCGGTGGTTGAAGCGGTCGGCGTCGCCGGCGATGCGCAGCGGCGGCTCGGCCACGCTCGGGTCCTCCCTTGGCCCGTCGAAGGAGTTGGGCTCGTAGTAGGCGTCGGTGCGGCCGGGCGCGTCGAAGCGCATGGCGCCGTCCAGATGGTAGTGGGCGACCGGCGATTTCGGGCGGTTCACCGGCAGGGCCTCGTAGTGGGTCCCGATCCGGTAGCGGTGGGCGTCGGCATAGGCGAACAGCCGGCCCTGCAGCACCTTGTCGGGCGAGAAGCCGAAACCGGGCACGATGTTCGACGGGCTGAAGGAGGCCTGCTCCACCTCGGCGAAGTAGTTGTCCGGATTACGGTTCAGCTCCAGGACGCCCACCTCGATCAGCGGGAACTCGGCATGCGGCCAGACCTTGGTCAGGTCGAACGGATCGTAGGATGTCGCCTCCGCTTCGTCCTCGGTCATGATCTGCACGCAGACCTTCCAGCGGGGATAGTCGCCGCCCTCGATGGCTTCGAACAGGTCGCGCTGGGCGCTCTCGCGGTCGGCGGCGATGGTGGCGCTGGCCACCTCATTGGTGAGGTTGCGGATCCCGGCCATGTTCTTGAAGTGGAACTTGACCCAGTGGCGTTCGCCCGCCGCGTTGAACAGCGAATAGGTGTGGCTGCCGAAGCCGTGCATGAACCGGTAGCCGTCGGGCTGGCCGCGATCCGAGAACAGGATCGTCACCTGGTGCAGGCTCTCCGGAGACAGGCTCCAGAAGTCCCACATGGCGGTCGGCGAGCGCAGGTTGCTCACCGGGTGGCGCTTCTGGGTGCGGATGAAGTCGGGGAACTTCATCGGGTCGCGGATGAAGAACACCGGGGTGTTGTTGCCCACCAGGTCCCAGTTGCCCTCTTGCGTATAGAACTTCAGGGCGAAGCCGCGCACGTCGCGCTCGGCGTCGGCCGCGCCGCGTTCGCCGGCCACGGTGGAGAACCGCAGCAGCACCTCGGTCTCCTTGCCGATCTCGCTGAACAGGCCGGCCTTGGAGTAGCGGCTGATGTCCTGGGTTACCTTGAAGGTGCCGTAGGCGGCCGACCCCTTGGCGTGGACCACGCGCTCTGCGATGCGCTCGCGGTTCTGGTGGGCCAGTTTCTCCATCAGCTGATAGTCCTGCATCAGGAGCGGACCCCTTGGCCCCGCGCTGAGCGAGTTCTGATTGTCGGCGATCGGCGCGCCCGCCGTGGTGGTCAGTCTCTCGGTCATGGCCGTTCCTCCTGAAGCTTGAGAGGACGATCCGCCTTGAGGGCGATCAGGTCTAATCAGTTCACAGCCATTGGACATCAGGCTAGCTTATCGGCATGCCGACCTTGAGACAGCTTCGCTACCTCGCCGCCCTGGCCGAGCACGGCCATTTCGGACGCGCCGCCGCCGCCTGTCATGTGACCCAGCCGGCGCTCTCCATGCAGATCAAGGAACTCGAAGCCGAGCTCGACCTACCGCTGGTCGAACGGGGCCGGGGCGGGGCGGTGCTGACCGAGGAAGGCGTGGCCCTGGCCGAACGCGCGCGGGCGCTCAGCGCCGGGGTCAAGGACCTGGAGGACTTCGCCCGCGAACGCCGTGGCGATCGGGCGCAGCGGCTGGTGCTGGGCATCATTCCCTCGGTCGCGCCCTACATGCTGCCACGCCTTCTGCCGCTGTTGCAGACGGCCATTCCAGGCCTGGACCTCAAGATCCGCGAGACCCAGACGGCGACCTTGCTGGCGGAACT
>NZ_JANOCX010000068.1:0-16418 GCF_031412415.1 Phenylobacterium sp. | reverse complement strand
GCACGCCTTGCAGGTGGTCCATCTCGTGCTGGATGCAGACGGCGTAAAGGCCCTCGGCATCCTCGATCACTTCATCGCCTTGGTAGTTCAGGTATTTCAGCTTCACCTTCGAGGGACGATCCACCTCGTCGAAGATGTCCGGGACAGACAGGCAGCCTTCTTCGTAGGGCTGGGCGTCGTCGGAAGACCACAGGATCTCGGGGTTCACGAAGTAGCGCGGGGCCTTTTCCTCGTCGGGACCGGCCAGGTCCATGACGATCACCCGCTTGGGCACGCCGACCTGGATCGCGGCCAGGCCAATGCCGGGAGCGTCGTACATGGTCTCCAGCATGTCATCCATGAGCGCGCGCAGCTCATCGTCGACCTTCTCCACAGGCTGAGACACCTGCTTGAGGATCGGATCGGGGACGACGAGGATTTCGCGTAAGGCCATGAGAACGCAGGTAGGTCAGCGACCCTTGGCCGTCAAGGCGGCGACTTGGCCCGCCTCGTCCGGATTGAAGTCGGCGGCGAGCTTGGTCAGGGCCCGAACCCCGCCATCGACGGCGGTCAGCTCCGGGAGTTCACGGTCCTCATGGTCGACCTTCAGGTCCTCGAAGCGGCGGGCCTGGGTCATGACCTGGGTCTCCAGCGAGCCCACGAAGGCGTTGTACTTGCCCACAGCCTGCTCCAACGCCTTGCCGACCGAGGCCGCGTGGCCGCCCATAACCGACAGGCGCTTGTACAGTTCGCGGCCGAGCTTGGAGATCTCCTGGGCGTTGGCCGCCTGCTCCTCCACCCGCCAGCCGTAGACCACGGCCTTGCACAGGGCGAATAGCGTGGTGGGCGTCACCACCAGCACCCGGCGGTCCATGGCCTCGCTCATCAACTCCGGCGACCGCTCAAGCGCGGCGGCCAGGAAGCTGTCGCCCGGGATGAACATGGCCACGAAGTCGGGCGAGCCCTGGTTGAACTGATCCCAGTAGGTCTTGGCCGACAGGCCGTGCATGTGGGCGCGCACGCTCTGGGCGTGGCGGACGTAACAGGCCTCGCGGACGGTCTCGTCGACCGCGTCCTGGGCGTCAAGGAAGGCGTTGAGCGAGCACTTGGCGTCGATGACGAACACCGCCCCGCCCGGCAGGCGCACGGTGACGTCGGGCCGGCGGCGGCCCTCCTCGGTGTCGGTGGAGGTCTGTTCGTCGAAGTCGTAGCGATTGTGCAGGCCCGCGGCCTCCAGCACGTTGCGCAGGGTCTGTTCCCCCCAGCGGCCCTGGACGCCGGCGCCGCGCCGCAGGGCGGCCGACAGCTTGCGGGCCTCGGACTGCGTGTCGACCGACGCCTGCATCAAGGCGGCGATCTGGGCCTTGAGCCCTCCGCTCTCCTCGGCCCGGCTCTTTTCGACCGCGACCACCTGCTCCTGGAACTTGGCCAGGCTCTCGGCCACCGGCTTGAGCTGCGCCTCAAGCCGCGCCTGGGCCAGTTGTTCGCGGTTGTGGAAGGTCTCGTCGGCCCGCTTCAGCACCTGCTCGGCGATGGCGTTGGCCGCCTCGCCCTGCAGCAGGGCGGCGTTCTTGGCGCCCATCTCCTCGATCACCTTCACCCGCACGGCCGCGTCCCGCAGGGCGTAGGCGCGAGCCTCGGCGCGATTGGCCCGCCCACGCTCCATCAGCGCCCAGGCCAGCAGGGGCAGGCCCACGATCAGGGTCGCGACGAGGATCAACAGCAGGGTCTCGAAGTTCATGCTCCGTTCTTTAGCCGGAGTCGGGGCGGAGCGCACGCTCTACGTCCCAATCACTCGGCCACGAAAAAGCCCCGGCCTCGCGGCCGGGGCTCTCTCGATTTCGACGCGCGACTTAGAAGGCGCGCGGCGTGGGCGGTGCGGCGGTGGAGACGCCGCGATCGTCGTCGCGGTTCGCCTCGTCGGCGACCCGCGGCTCCGGGTCGCCGCCCTGGGCGAACGATCGGTTTTCCCGATACAACTGGCGTTCGCGGGCGACCTCGTCGGCCGTATAGGGCTGGGCGCTCTCCACGAAGCGGCTCCAGCCCGACTGGCGGTAGGTCTCGCCACGGGTCAGGGCGTCGACGCCGCTGCGGCCTTGCAGGATCTGTTCGATCCGGTCGGCCTCGTCGTCATGGGCGCGAACGCTGACCAGGGTCCCGCCCCGCCGGACGCCCTCGGAGTAGACGTTGGCCTCCTCGTCGGAGTGGCCGGCTTCCTTGAGCGCGCCCAGCAGGCCGCCCGTGGCGCCGCCCGCCGCGGCTCCGATCGCCGCGCCGACCGCCGTCGACACCAGCCAACCGGCCGCGACCACCGGACCTAGGCCCGGAATGGCCAGCATTCCGAGGCCCGCCAGCAGCCCCGCGCCGCCGCCGATCAGACCGCCCGTGGTGGCGCCCTTGCCGGCCCCGTCGGCCACGTCGTTCTCACCATCGCCATTGGCGTCGCCCAGCGGGCCGCCCGCGCCGGGTGCGCCGCCGGGATGCTTGTGTCCGGCATGCCAATTGTCGGCGTTGTTGGAGACCAGGCTGATCTTGTCGTGATCGATGCCGGCGGATTCCAGGTCCTGGACGGCGCCCAGGGCCTCGGTGTGGCTGTCGAACAGCCGGGTTACGGTTCTCGTCATGGTGTTTTCTCCGATTGGCTTGTTCTTTGAAGGAAATTCCGCGGGCCTACTGGGCCGTGACCACGCCCTTGTAGTCGACGGACACGGTCGTCTCAGCGCCGCTCTTGGTGGCCTTGGCCTGCCAGATGCCGTCGGCGTTCTGGGTCAGCGCGCCCACGCCCGTGTATCCGGCGCCTTCGATGGCGGAGCGGGCCTGAGCCTCCGTGAACGAGTTGGCGCCGGGGGTCGGGGCCGCCGCGTCCGTCATGGGCGTGGCGTCCACCGCCGTATTGCCTGGCGCTTCGGCCGGGGAAACCGCCGGGGCGACGGCCTCAGCCTCTGTCGTCGTGGTCGCAGGCTTGTCGCCGCACGCCGCCAACAGCGTCGCCGCGGTGGCGACACTCAACATTACTCTTATCATTTCAGATGATCTCCAGCTCGTATGCTGGTGCAAGGCGCTGGAGGGGTGTTGGTTCCTGAAAAACCGGCGCTCTCTACTCACAGAGCCGTGCAAAGGCCACGCTTAGGCGGGTCGCCGCGCTCGCATGGCCTGGTTGATCGTGCCGTCGTCCAGCCAGTCCAGCTCGCCGCCCACAGGGACACCCCGAGCGAGCATGGTCACCGCCACGCCCGCCCCCGCCAGCCGCTCGGCCAGATAGTGCGCGGTGGTCTGGCCGTCGACCGTGGCCGGCAGAGCCAGGATCACCTCGCGGATCGCCTCGGCCTGGGCGCGGTTGACCAGCGGTCCGATCTTCAGCGCGTCGGGTCCCACTCCGTCCAGCGCCGACAGCAGACCGCCCAGCACATGGTATCGGCCCCGGAACGCCACGGCCCGCTCCATGGCCCAAAGGGCGCCCACCTCCTCGACCACGCAGATCAGCGCGCCGTCGCGGCTCTCGTCCGAACAGATGGCGCAGGGGTCCTGGGTATCCAGCGAACCGCAGACTGAGCAGGTCCGCACCCGCTCGGCGGCCAGGGTCAGGGCCTCGTTCAGCGGCACCAGGAGCTGGTCGCGGCGCTTGAGCAGGGCCAAGGCGGCGCGTCGGGCCGACCGGGGTCCCAGCCCCGGCAGCTTGGAGAGCAGCGAGATCAGCCGCTCGATCTCAGGTCCGGCGGAAGCGGCCACGTCATCTCCGATCAGCTTTCGGCGCGCGGCCGACTCGCGCACGAAGGTGGGGTCGAACCCAGGCTCGGCGCAAGCCGCCGCGCGAAGCTGCTTGATCGCCCCCTATCTGACCGTCGCCGACGGCGTCACCGGGTCAACACCGTCTGGATCAATCGCTCGATGGTGGCGTACTCGCCCTCGCCTTCGTGGCGCATGACAATCCGCCCGCGTTGGTCGATCAGAAACAGCGACGGCCAATACCGCACGCCGTAGGCGTCCCAGGTGGCGTGGTCCGTGTCCAGGGCGATCGGATAGTCGACGCCGTAGCGGGCCGCCGCGGCGGCCACGCGCTCGCGCTTTCGTTCGTGGGGAAACTCGGGGCTGTGCACGCCGATCACCGCCAGGCCGCGCTCGGCGTAGGCGGAATGCCACTTTCGAACGTGCGGCAGCGTGCGAACGCAGTTGATGCAGTCGAACGTCCAGAAATCGAGCAGCACCGGCCGCCCCGCCAAACGCGAGAGCGCGAGCGGCTCACTGTTCAGCCATCCCTCAATGCCTGTGAGCTCCGGAGCCGGACCGCGGTCGCCGAGGACCAGGGGCTCCTCCCCCGCGCGCTCGAAGGAGGTCAGGGCCGACTGGGCCCAGACCACCGCGCCGGTCGCGCCCAACGCGCCAAGACCTGCGGCGGCGAGCAGAGCGCGACGAGATATCGAGACCATTGCTGGCTCCTATGTGAAAAGACTGGTGAGCCAGACCGTCGCCAGGACGTCGTACTGACTGTAGATCGCCGCCGCGACGGCGATGACCAGCACGCCGAACACCCGCCGCAGACCGTCGGCGTGCCGTGCAACTTGGCGCGCTTGCGTGGTGGCGGCCTGGCCGCCATAGGCGATGGCCAGCATCGGAAGCCCCGCGCCGACCCCATAGGCCAGCACAAGCCCTGCGGAACGCGAAAGGCTCTCGGCGCTGGCCACGAGAGTCAGGATGGCCGCGAGAATCGGACCCGCGCAGGGTGTCCAGATCACCCCCAGCGACATCCCCAGCAGAAGAGCGCTGGTCAATCCGTCATCGGCCCTGCCGGACCTGAAGCCGAACTGGGTGAGCGGCGCAGCCAGGCCGGCCAGCTTCTCGAATGGCCTTGGCCAGACCAGGGCCACGCCCAGCAAGGCGATGAAGACGCAGGCGATCGTGCGCAGGATGTCCGGAGACAGGCCCAGCGACCGCGTCAAAATCCCGAGAAAAAGCGCCGCGACCGAGAACGAGGCGACAAACCCCCCGACGATGGCGACCGGCCGAAGCGGGTTGGTCGAGCCGACCGACGCGCCCAGCACCAGCGGCAGGACCGGAAGGATGCAAGGCGACGCGGCGGTCGCGAGGCCCGCGAGGAAGGCGAGCGGCAGGTCTAGCATTTGCAGGACTTCGCCTGAACTCAGCGGGCGGCGGCAGGCGCTGGCACGCGCGTCCAGTTCTGAGTCTTGCCGATCAGCGGGGTCCCGACATAGGGCCGAACTTCAAGATTGCCGTTGGGCAGGGGCCGCACGATGCAGTCGTAGGTCTTGCCGTCCTCGCGATTGAAGATCTTTCCCTGCCACTCCGCGCCCGACGGCTTCAGGTCGCTGATCAGCCGCAGCCCGACGCCCGCCGGCGCCGCCGCGGCCGGCGCCTTCTGATCGCTCATCGAGCGGTTGGCCAACACCCGCACCACGTCGCCGCACAGGGCCGCCCCGCAGGGTTGGATCTGAACCTCGACATTGCCGCTGGCGGTCAGGAACCGACCTTGGGGCGAGGCGGGCGCAGCCACTGACATCGTGGGCGCGAGGGCGAGGACGAAGGCGGCCAATAGGGAAATGCGACGCGAGATCATGTGAGCTCCTGACGTGATGTATGCATTGCTTACATTTCGCGCCACGGCGGTCAAGCGAAATGTAGTCACTGCATACATATGGTCGGAAAAGCGCCTGGAACGTGGGCCGGGCGTGGCGATTGGAACGCTCAGACCCTATGGTGGCCCATGACCTCGACCGATCACCCGGCGTCGGCCCAGCCGCGCGCGACCTATCATCATGGTCGACTTCGCGAGGCCCTGATCGAGGCCACCGTTAGCCTGGCCCAGGAAATCGGGCCCGAGCAGGTCAGCCTGCGAGAAGTGGCCCGCCGGGCGGGCGTCTCGCCCGGCGCGCCGTTCCGTCACTTCCCGACCAAGGCCACCCTGATGACCGCGGTGGCCGAAGAGGCGATCGGTCGAATGCGCGCCGAGATCAACGAGGCGCTATATGCCGCCGCGCAGGAAGACCCTCTGGTTCGCTTCAGCGCCATCGCCGCCGGCTATCTACGCTTCGTGCTCCGCAATCCGACCCACTTTCGAATCCTCTCGGACCGCCGGTTGCTGGAGTGGTCCGAAACCCTGAAAACGGAGAGCGCCGCCGCCCAGGCTCAGATGAGCGACGCCCTGAGCGAGGCCATCGCCAAGGGTTTGCTGCGCCATGATGACCTGCGGGGCATGCTGCTGGACGCTCGCGCGATCTCGTATGGCGTGGCGCGCACGTTCGTCGACGGACAGATGCTGACCTGGGGCGTCACCGACCAGGAGGTCGAGGCCGAGATGGAGGCCGTGCTCCGCCGGTTCGTGCAAAGTCTGGCGATCGAGCCTGGCGCTCACGACCTGAGCGTGTTGAGCCTGACCAGATAGCCTGGCCAAGACACCAAGCTAGAACTTCGGCATGCCGGGAATGCCCAGGCCGGCCAACGGGCCCGCGGCCTCGCGCATCAGTTCGGACTGCTGGGCGTCCAGCTTGCGCTTGGCGTCCGCATGGGCGGCCACGATCAGGTCGGAGATCACCTCGCCCTCGCCGGGCTGCAGCAGGGTTTCGTCCAGCTCCACGCCGGAAAGCTCGCCCGTGCCCTTCAGGGTCACCTTGACCATGCCGCCGCCCGACGTGCCGTCGACGACCAACTCCGCCAGCCGCGCCTGCGCGTCGGCCAGCTTCTGCTGCATGGCCTGGGCCTGCTTCATCAGGCCGCCAAGGTCTTTCATCTCAAGCTGCTCCTAGTCGTCTTCGTCTTCGTCCGGCGCGTCGGACATCGGCGCGACCTCTGGGACGGGTAGGTTTCGAACGCTGACAATCTCCGCGCCGGGGAAGGCGCTCATCACCGCGACGATGAAGGGATCGGCCTCGATCTGGACGCGGACCTCGCGCTCCTCGCGCTTCTGTCGTTCCCAGGCGCTCTCGGCCCCGCCGCCGCCCTGGGCGGCGATCAGCCAGGGCTGGCCGGTCCACTCCTTCAGCCGGCCCACCAGGCGCTGCGCCAGGTTGATCGGCGCGCCGGGCGCGGGTTCGTACTCGATGGCGCCCGGCCGGAAGCTGATCGGCCGGACATAGCGTTCGACGTCGAGGCGCAGGGCGATGTCGCGCTTCTTCTCGATCAGGGCGATGACGTCGGCGAAGGATTGCAGGGTCGGGACCGGCTCACTGGCCTCCGGCTGGGGCGCCACCCGGCGGGCCTGGGCGTTGACCGCCCCGCCGCCGATGCCGCTGGCCGACATCGCGCCGCCACCACCACCGCCGGAGGGCGCAGGTCCGCTGGAACCGCCGCCGGGCAGGGTCTCTCCGGACTGGAGCCGCTTCAGCGCCTCTTCCGGTCCGGGCAGGTCGGCGGCGTAGGCCAGGCGGATCAGGGCCATGTCGCAGGCGGCCGCGGCGTCGGGCGCGCGGCGCACCTCGTCATGGCTGCGCAACAGCATCTGCCAAACCCGCGACAGGGTGCCAGCGGAGACCGCGGCGCCGATGGCCGCCAGCCGTCCGGCCTGCTCCTTCGGCATGATGAGGGCCTGGGGCCCGATCGCCTTGGCCACCGCCGCGCCGTGGGCGTGGTCCAGAAGGTCCAACATCACCTGGTCGGGCCCGGCGCCGAAGCCGTAGAGGGTGCGGAAGGTTTCGATCGCGGGCCCGGCCTCGCCACGCATGACCTGTTCGAACAGGGTGATCGTCTGGGCCCGGTCGGCCAGGCCCAACATGTCGCGGATCGAGGCGGCGGTGACGGTCTCGCCGGGCTCGGCCTGGACGATGGCCTGGTCCAGCATCGACTGGGCGTCGCGCACCGAGCCTTCGGCAGCGCGGGCGATCAGCAGCAGGCCCTCGGCCTCGACCCGCGCGCCCTCGTTCTGGGCGATCATCTCCAGGTTCTTGACGATCACCTCCGGCTCGACCCGGCGAAGGTCGAAGCGCTGGCAGCGCGACAGGATGGTCACCGGCACCTTGCGGATTTCGGTGGTGGCGAAGATGAACTTGGCGTGTGGCGGCGGCTCTTCCAGGGTCTTCAGCAAAGCGTTGAACGCTGCCGTCGACAGCATGTGGACTTCGTCGATGACGTAGACCTTGTAGCGCGCCTCGACCGGGGCGTAGCGCACCCCGTCCAGCAGCTCGCGCATCTCGTCCACCTTGGTGCGGCTGGCGGCGTCCAGCTCCAGCACGTCCATGTGCCGGCCCTCGATGATCGCCTTGCAGTGGCGGCCGTCGACGGTGAGGTCCAGGCTGGGCTGATGAACCGTGTCGCTCTCGTAGTTCAGCGCCCGGGCCAGCAGCCGCGCCGTGGTGGTCTTGCCGACCCCGCGGACCCCGGTGAGCATGAAGGCATGCGCGATGCGGCCGGTGGCGAAGGCGTTGCGCAGGGTGCGCACCATCGCCTCCTGGCCAAACAGGTCCTCGAAGGTCCTGGGCCGATATTTTCGGGCGATGACGGTGTAGGCGGCCGAGGGCTCGGCGGGGGCGGCAGGTTTCGGGCCTGCGGGCGCGCCGAACATGTCGCTCGTGTCGGGATCGCGTTCGACTGTCTCGGGTTCGTCTTCGTCGGCCATTGGCGCCCGAGGGTAAGGATTTGGGTGGAGACCGAACGACGACCCGGAGCGAAACTCGTTGCGGCTGCTTCCTTCCGGACCTGACCGGGTTGGCGAGGCGTCCGCCCGTCGCCGATCTCCACCCCCTATATCGCGGCCTTGAGGGTCGCGCGCAAGCGCCAGCGCAGCTACAACGCGACGCATGCCTCTATCCGCCTTCCAGAACACCTTCGCCGGCAACCCGCTGAACCGCGCTAGCGAGAAGCGAACCGACACCGCATGGCTGGCCGAACAGCTCCGCTCCGACGAATCGCTCGCCGTGGCGGTCTGGAACGGCAAGCCGTTCGTCGAGACCACCAAGGACGGCGGCCTGCAGATCGCCTACCTGCCGGCCAGGATGGCCGAGGAGCTGTCGGGCGGCCCTGAGCGCCTGCTGTTCCTGGGGCTGTGGCAGGAGACCGCGGTCTTCGCCGTGGACCTTGAAGGCGGGGCCGATCCCGCCGATGGACCGCTGTCGGGCTTGGGGCGGTTCGAGGACCTGCGCGCCGTGGCCATGCGCCTGCCCCACACGGACGCGGCGATCATGGCCACCTCCAAGCAGATGTTCGAATGGCGCCGGCGCCATCGCCACTGCTCGGCCTGCGGTGAACAGACCGAAGTGGTCGAGGGCGGTTGGAAGCGCGCCTGCCCCGCCTGCAAGGCCGAGCACTTCCCCCGCACCGACCCCGTGGTCATCATGCTGGCGGTGCACAAGGACCGCTGCATGCTGGGCCGCCAGGAGATCTGGCCCAAGGGAATGTTCTCCGCCCTGGCCGGCTTCCTGGAGCCCGGCGAGAGCATCGAGGAGGCCTGCGCCCGCGAGCTGCACGAGGAGGCAGGGCTGAAGACCCTCAGCGTCGCCTACCACTCCACCCAGCCCTGGCCTTATCCGTCCTCGCTGATGATCGGCCTGATCGCCCAGGTCGAGGACGACAACGCCACCCCCGACCAGACCGAGCTGTCGGAGGTCCGCTGGTTCACCAAGCAGGAGGCCCGCGACGTGCTGGCCGGCAAGGGCGACGGGGTCAACGCGCCAGGCGGGATGGCTATAGCCCACCAGCTGTTCAAGGCCTGGGCCGAGGCGGACTAGGAAAATCCCGCGGCGAGCTGTCGGGACCGCGGCTGCACAGCCGTCCTTAGGGCAAATCGCCGTCAAAGGATGACCCCATGAAGCCCTTCACCACCTCCCTCTGGTTCGACGGAAAAGCCGGAGAGGCCGCCCAATTTTACTGCTCGGTTTTCGAGAATTCGAAGCTGGGCAAGGTCACGCCCTATCCCGAGGGATCGAAGGGCGAGGCCGGCAAGCCGATGACCGTGGAATTCGAACTGAACGGTCAGAAGTTCGTCGGCATCAACGGCGGGCCGCAATTCACGTTCGATGAGGCCATATCGTTCCAGATCCACTGCGCCGATCAGGCCGAAGCCGACCACTACTGGGCCAGGCTCACCGAGGGTGGCGAAGAAGGCCCCTGCGGCTGGCTGAAGGACCGCTTCGGCCTGTCCTGGCAGGTCGTCCCCGACGGCTTGATGGAGTTGTTGAGCGACTCGGACCCCGCCAGGGCCGCGCGCGCGAGCGCGGCCATGATGGAGATGACGAAGATCGACATCGACAAGATCAGGATCGCCGCGGCGGGCTAGCGCCGCCCGGTCTCGAGCACCACCGCCACATCCTCGCCCTTGCGGGTGCGGCGGTCGGTGCGGGCCGCCTCCAGGGCGTCGGAGAGCTCCCGGGCGAATCGGCCGACCTCGCGATCCAGGCGGCCGACGACGCGGATGGTATAGGGCGGGACCAGATCGCTGACCCCTGTCCCCCAGATCATCGAATCCACGAAGGCTGGAATGCTGGTCCCATGCCCCGGCAGGGCCTGGATGGCGTCCTTCAGCAGGGCCGTGAAGACCTTGGTGGTGGTGCAGTCCGCGGCGTTGAGCTCGATGATCTTCATCTAGCCGCGTGACCGGAACGGGTCGGCCGGATAGACGCCCAGGATCTCGAACTCGTCGGAGAAGAACCGCAGCTCCTCGAAGGCCAGCGCCAGGCCGCGATCCTCGGGGCGGCCGTCCACCTCGGAATAGAAGAAGGTCGCCGTGAAGGCGCCGTTCTCCATGTAGCTCTCCAGCTTGGTCATGTTGACCCCATTGGTCGCGAAGCCGCCCATGGCCTTGTACAGCGCCGCCGGCAGGTTGCGGACCCGGAACACGAAGCTGGTGACGCAAGGCGTCGTGAAGGGCGGCGGCGGCGGGTCCTTGTCGGCCGTCATCACCAGGAAGCGGGTGGTGTTGTTGTGCTCGTCCTCGATGTCCCGGGCCAGGATCTCAAGTCCGTAGAGTTCGGCAGCCAGCGCCGGGGAGATCGCCGCCCGCGTCGGGTCGGGCTCGGCGGCCAGCAGCTTGGCGGCCAGCGCCGTGTCGCCCACGGCCTGGGTTTTCAGCTTCAACCGCCGGATGGTCTTGCGGCACTGGACCAGCGCGATGGGCATGGAGGCCACCGTCTTGACGTCCTCCAACTTCACGCCCGGATTGGCCATGAGCTGGAAGTGGATCGGCTTGAACCGCTCGCCGATGATCTTCAGACCCGAGGACGGCAGCAGGTGGTGGACGTCGGCCACCCGCCCGGCGATGGAGTTCTCCACCGGGATCATGCCCAGTTGGCAGTCGCCGCCCTTCACGGCCTCGAACGCCTCCTCGAAGGTGGCGTGCGGGACCGGCGTCATCTCGGGAAACGCCGCGACGCAGGCCTCATGGCTGTTGGCGCCCAGCTCGCCCTGGAAGGCGATCCGTCCCTTGGTCATGGGTTCATCCTTGCGTACTGCCTTGCACGTTCGAGGTCGGCGGGGTTGTCGACCGAGATCGGCGCCTCGTCGATCACCGCGGCCCAGATGGTCATGCCCATCTCCAAGGCGCGAAGCTGTTCCAGCCGCTCGCGCAGCTCCAGCGGCGAGGGCGGGCTGTTTGTGAACCGCTCCAGCGCCTCGCGCCGATAGCCATAGACCCCGTGGTGCAGCCAGACCGGCGCGTCGCCATAAAGCACCGAGCGGGTGAAATAGAGCGCCCGGCCGCTGCGGCCGTCCGGCGCCATGGCGGCGACGACCTTGGGAATGTCGGGATTGGTCCGCTCGGCGGGATCGGCCTCGGCGACCATGACGGTCGAGAGATCGCATGCCTCCCGCTCGGCCAGGAGGCTGGCGGCGGCTCGCACCACCGACGGCGCCACAAAAGGGATGTCGCCCTGCAGGTTGATGACCACGTCATGGGCGCCGCCAGGGTCGAGCTGGTTCAGCGCGGCGATGATTCGGTCGGAGCCCGAGGGCAGGTCAGGATCGGTCAGAACCGCCTCCCCGCCCGCCGCGCGCACTGCGTCCACGATCTCGACGTCGCCCGCGGCGATGGCCACGGGGCCAATACCGGCGGCCTGCGCCTGGCGCAGCACACGGACGATCATCGGCACGCCTTCGATGTCCGCCAAGGGCTTACCGGGCAGCCGGGTGGCCGCCATGCGCGCGGGGATCAGGACGATCGGGTTCATGTGCGTCCAGGAGCGACCAACTGGCCGGTTGCGCGGGCGGCGGTAGCGTGTAAGAGAGCCGGGCGCAATAAGGGGCGGGGATTCCCGCGCTTACGCCGGTCTTCGGGCCGGCTGTTAAGAGGGCCGATTTCAAGACTATGAGCGACCTTACGTTCAACAAAGTCGCTGGCGCTGTGCTGGCGACCGGTCTGGCCATTGTCGGCCTTCGCGAAGTTTCAATGGGCGTGTTCGCCTCCCACGAAGTCGAAAAGCCCGGCTATGCGATCGCCGTGGTGGAAGACACCGGCGGCGGCGCTGTCGCCGAGGCGCCGATCGACTGGGGCACGGTCCTACCGGTCGCCGACGTGAAAGCCGGCGAGGCGGTGTTCGCCAAGTGCAAGTCCTGCCACACCATCGACGCCGGCGGCGCCAACGGCACCGGCCCGAACCTGCACGCCATCCTGGGCAAAAAGCCCGGCACGCACGCAGGCTTCGCCTACTCGTCGGGCATGGTCGAGCACGGCGCCGCGGTCGGGACCTGGCAGTTCAACGACCTGAGCGAGTTCCTCAAGGCGCCGCAGAAGCACATCGCCGGCACCAAGATGACCTTCGTGGGCCTGAAGAAGCCCGACGAGCGCATCAATGTGATCGCCTATCTGAACGCCCAGGGCTCGAACCTGCCGGCGCCCGCGCCGAACCCGGTCGCCGCCCCGGCTCCCGCCGCCGAAGGCGCCGCACCGGCCGAGGCTGGCGCGCCGACCGCGGCTCCGGCTGGCGCTCCCGCCAACGCCGCGGCCGTGCCTGCGGCTCCCGCCGCGGCTGGCGCAGCCCCCGCCAAAAAAGGCGGCGAGCTAACCAACTAATGAGGGTCAGGGCCGACGGTACGCCGTCGGCTCACCTACCCCGCCGGCGACATAGCGCGCCCTCGCCTGAGCCAGGGGCTCGATGGCGGTGGCCATGTGGAAGGCGTTGGCGTGGATGATCCGCGTTTCGTCCAGCATCATGGCCACGTGGCCGTTCCAGAACACCAGGTCGCCCCGCGCCAAGGTCTCGACCCCCGCCCCGATGGCTTCCTGCTGATCGGTGTCGCGGGGAATGGCCTTGCCGCAGGCCAGCAGCGCCTGTTGCACCAGTCCGGAGCAGTCCACCCCCAGGCTTTCGCGCCCGCCCCAGAGGTAGGGCGCGCCCAGGAACCGTTCGGCCACCGCCACGGGATCGGTCTCGAAGACGCCGACGGGTGTCAGGTGCGCCTCGACGAACCATCCTGAATTGACCGCCTTGGCGAAGCGCCCTTCCCGGGCTTCGACGGCGACCAGCGAATTGATCGAGTACGGGCCCAGCGCGCGCGACTTGATGCTGGGCTCGGCGAAAGCGTAGGTGCGGATCGCGCTGACCCGGTGAGTGGCCGCCGGGCCGGGTTCGCCCAAGGCCACCGTCTCCATGAAACCGACATAGCCGTCGCGGCGCGCCTGTCCCCAGGCATAGCCGTCGGCCTCGTCCAGCATCTCGAAGATCTCGCCGAACAACAGCTGATCGACCTGCTCGGCGGCGGGATCGGCCGCCCGGCGCAGGGCGGCGGCAGGGACCACCACCTTCATCGGCCGGGGATCGACATAGGCGTCGGCCGCCACCACGCCCTCCAGGGCCCGGCTGGCGAGGTCGGGCCGCGCCGGGGTCACGCGAGGGTCGCGGATCATGCGAAGCGGTCCCGGATCATGCGGTAGAGGGCGCGGATCGCCTGAGCCTCGCCGCCCGAGGTGAAGCCCGGCCGGCTCCGAGGGTTCCACGCGAAGATGTCGAAGTGCGCCCAGGGTCCGGGGGGCGCGAACCGTTGCAGGAAAAGAGCCGCCGTGATCGAGCCGGCCTGGGCCCAGGCGTCGGAGTCGTTCTTGATTTAGGCGATGTCGCTGTCGAGGGCGTCGACAAACCCCTTCCACAGCGGCATCCGCCACATGGGGTCGGAGACGGCGGTCATGGCCGCTTCGATCTGACCGGCCAGGGTCTCGTCGTCGGTATAGAAGGGCGGCAACTGCGGCCCCAGCGCCGCGCGCGCGGCCCCGGTCAGGGTGGCGAGGTCGAGGGTGAGCGCCGGCTCCAGTTCGGCGGCCCGGGTCAGCGCGTCGGCCAGGATCAGGCGGCCCTCGGCGTCGGTGTTGCCCACCTCGATGGTCAGACCCTTGCGGCTGTCGAGGATGTCGCCGGGCCGCATGGCGTCGCCGGCGATGGCGTTCTCGACCGCCGGGATCAGCACGGCCAGCCGAACCGGCAGCTTGGCGGTCATGATCATGCGGGCCAGCGCCAGGACGTGGGCCGCACCGCCCATGTCCTTCTTCATGTTGCGCATGCCGGCCGAGGGCTTGATGTCCAGGCCGCCGGTGTCGAACACCACACCCTTGCCCACCAGGGCGATCAGCGGGTGGCCGGCCTCGCCCCACGACATTTCGATCATCCGCGGACAGCGGGCGTCTACCGCCGCGCGGCCCACGGCGTGGACGGCCGGATAGTTGGCTTCCAGCAGGTCTTCTCCGGCGATCACGGTGATCGTCGCGCCATGCTGTTCGGCGATGTCGCGGGCGATGGCCTCGATCTGCAGCGGGCCCAGGTCGTTGGGCGGGGTGTTGACCATGTCGCGGGCCAAGGCGCAGGCCTGGGCGATGCTGCGCACCTCGGCGACATCGACCCCGTCGACCACCAGGCGTGGCCGCGGCGAGCCCTTCTTCTTGTAGCGATCATAGCGGTAGCTCCCCAGCGCGAAGGCCAGCGCGATCAGGTCGGGCGCGAATTCCGGCGGCGCCGAGGCGATGCGGAAGTCGCCGGCCGGCAGCCGGGCTGGCAAGGCGCGGAAGGTCATCGGGTCACTGGAAGCGCCCAGGCCGAACAGCACCCGGTCCAGGCCGCCGGCGGTGTCGGGGACGACCAGGGCCTGCCCGGCCTTGGCCTTGAACTCCGAGAGCTCGGCGAAGGCCTTCACGAAGGCCCGGCGGCCGGCGAGAAATCCTTCCAGGTCCTTCTCGTACAGGGCGTGGACGGGAACGGCCGCGCCATGCGTGTGCTCGACGACGACTTCGGTCATGACGCTCTCCAGCGCCCGTGACTGAGCGCACTTATGCTTAACGCTTCCTTTAAGCGGGCGGGGGATGCTGGCGGCCAAACATCCGGAGCCCGTGAAATCATGTGTCGCATGTCGACGCTCGCCGCAACCGCCCTGGGCCCTGTCCTGGCGCTCGGCCTGCTCGCTTTCGGATCCCAGGCCCAGGCCCTGCCCTGGTCCAAGGCCAAGCCCAAGGCGGAGGCCGCCGCCGTCAAGGCCGCCCCCGCGACCGCCCAGCCGCGCCGCAAGGCCACGGCCGCCGAGCGCGCCGCCGTCGGCCGGATGGACCCCCTGGCCCGCGCCGCCTTCTGGGGCCGCGAACTGGAGATCGACGCCGCCGACGCCGAGGCCGGGGTGCAGCTCTCCCAGGCCCTGCGCGGCATGGGCAGCTACGACGACGCCGTCGCCGCCGTCCAGCGCACCCTGGCGGTCGCGCCGGACAACACCGAGGCGCTGCTGGAGCTGGCCAAGGCGCATGTCGCGCGCGGCCAGGGGTTCTACGCCATCGACCCCGCTCGCCGGGTGGCCCAGCTGAACCCGCGCGACTGGCGCGCGCCCTCCCTCCTGGGCGTCGCCTATGAACAGGCCAAGCGCGACGACGAGGCCCTCGCGGCCCATCGCCTGGCGCTCAGCCTGGCGCCGGACAACCCCTCGGTGATCTCGAACCTGGCCCTGTTCCAGGCCACCCACGGCCAGTCGGCGGAGGCCGAGGCCCTGTTGCGCAGAGCGATCGCCCGGCCCGGCGCGCCCATGGCGGTGCGCCAGAACCTGGCCCTGGTCCTAGGTCTCCAGGGCCGTTTCGACGAGGCCGAGAAACTGGCCCGCCAGGACCTGCCGCCGGAACTGGTGGACAACAACATGGCCTGGCTGCGCGCGGCGACCTCCACCGCGCCGGCCAGCCGCTCCTGGCAGGGCGTCACCCGGCCGCAATAGGTGTCAGGGTCGTGAACTCAGGCCACGCCAGGTCTGTTTCCGACCCATAGCGGTCATCCTCCACCCCCAGGGCATGAGCGATGTCATTGGGTACTCCGGCCTGCTAAGCTTGCCGCAGACACCTCGACGATGCGGGCTCCGCTGAACGGGTGACGGTAACAACAACAATGTTGAACTCGCTTCTCGCTGTCGAAGACGCCCAGGCGCTCGCACAGGCGATAGTGAACACCATCCATGAACCTTTCCTCGTCTTGGATGCGGAACTGCGGGTCGTCGCCGCCAGCCGGTCGTTTTACGAAACCTTCCGGGTTGATCCCGCCACGACGCGGGAC